>JACQFF010000022.1 GCA_016200205.1 Planctomycetia bacterium | reverse complement strand
TCCAAAAAGTGCAAAAGTCGAACTAAGCAAAAAGGCGACGCAGCTCGTTTTTGCGCTCACGAGGAGATTGCATGCGTAATGTCATTACTCTGGTCCTCGGCGGTGGTCGCGGCACCCGGCTCTATCCGCTGACCAAGTATCGCTCGAAGCCGGCCGTGCCGCTGGCCGGCAAATACCGCTTGATCGATATTCCGCTGTCGAATTGCATCAACAGCGGCTTGAATCGCATTTACGTGCTGACCCAATTCAATTCGGTCAGTTTGCACCGCCACATTCGCCGCACGTACGCCTTCGATCAATTCAACGAGGGCTTTGTCGAAATCCTGGCGGCCCAGCAGACGCTCGACGCGGCCAACTGGTATCAAGGCACGGCCGATGCCGTTCGGAAGAATCTGCGCTATATCGATCAAGCGGACTGCCAGTGCGCGTTGATTCTTTCCGGCGATCAACTCTACCGGATGAATTTCAATGAAATGATGGCCACGCATTTGCAGTCGAAAGCCGACGTCACGATCGCCGCGATGCCGGTCGATCGGCAAACGGCACGTAGCATGGGGCTGATGCGCGTGGACGGCACCGGTCGAGTCGCAGGGTTTCTGGAAAAGCCGCAATCAGATAAGGAGATCGACATCGTGCGGATGGACCCGGCCTGGATCGACGCGCGGGGCATCCCAAGCGGCGGCCGCGATTGCCTGGCCAGCATGGGCATCTACCTGTTCAATCGCGTGGCGCTGGTGAAACTGCTGACGAAAACGGATTATCACGATTTTGGCCGCGAGATTTTTCCCGCCGCCACGCGCACGCATCGCGTGCAGGTGCATTTGTTCGATGGCTATTGGGAAGACATTGGCACGATCCGTTCGTTTTACGACGCCAACCTGGCGCTGGCGGCCCACAACCGGCCGTTTGATCTGGCCTCGGCCACGGCCCCCATCTACACGCGGGCCCGCTTCCTGGCCCCCTCGCGCGTCGACGGCGCTAAAGTTACCAATAGCCTCGTCGCCGATGGTTGCGTGATCGAAGAAGGCACGACGATCGAAAACAGCGTCGTTGGCCTGCGCTGCCGCATTGGCCGCGGCGTAGCGATTACCAACTCAATCCTGATGGGCAGCGACGATTACGACAGCGCCGATGACGTGGCCCACGCCACGGCCGCCGGCTTGCCGCTAACGGGCATCGGCGAGGGGACCGTGATCGAAGGGGCGATCATCGACAAAAACTGCCGCATCGGCCGCAATGTGCGGATCGCCAACGACCGGGGCCTCGACTCAAGCGAAGAAACCCCCGAAGCCATGATCCGCGATGGCATCGCGTGCATCCAAAAGGCAGCCACCCTATGCGACGGCTGGCGGATGGCGTGATCGTGGCCCACTGGGAGAAGTTCGCCGGAACCAAAGCAGTCCGCGAAGGCGCGCATGCCAATCGCGAGAAGCGAGTACTTCGCGGCCTTCGGTTCGGCCCCGTAGGCAGTGATCTTCATCAAGCACCACGCGATCAAAAACATCGCCCGCGGCCGGAGTGCTAGCCGTGGGCGACTTCGCCAATTGCGAGAACACCACACTCAATCGCTCGACTCACTCGCGTTGTCCGTGCCGCCACCGCCAGAGGATGAAGATGGGCGCCGCGATGCCCAGCAACATGAAAGTCGAAGGCTCCGGGATGCCGGCCGCCACCGTCGAGGCGTATGCGGCACCGGCAATCATCTGATCGGCCTTGGTGGTCGGATGAATATCATCCCAGAACACATAGTTGTCCGGATTCACGTTTTGCCCCTGTGCCGGGGAAGTGGTGTTGGTGAAACCGAAATCGCCGGGATTCGCGGCGATTTTGGTGAACAGGCTCCACACGTCGACCCCCGCCACCTTGATGCCTTGATCCTGTGTTTTCAGATCGGCGATCGCGAACGCTTCATCCTCCGCGAAGTTCGCCGCGGCCATCTTTTCGGCATCGATTACGGTTTGAATGTTGGCCTTGATGCCGGCATCTGTAACATTATTCAGCCACGCTTGCACGTGCGGAGTCAGACTGATGGGCGGCAGGTTGGGCCAAACAATGTTGTTAGCGCCGAGATCGTAAAGCGTGTTGATGCCCGCCTTGACATTTGCCACGGCGGTCGCCTCGGCAGCGGTGACTGTCGTGGCGTCGAACGCTTGGCCATTTTTTGCCGCCTTCACGGCCGCGTCGCCGGCATTGATCAGGTCGTTGCCGCCTGCCCAAATCGTGTACACGGCATTCGGATCAGCCGTCTGGCGGGGCGCACAGCCGCAGAAATGATCGAAGGAGAAATTAGCGATCTGTTGACCGAGATTATCCACGGTGGCCGACGAGGTCACGGTGGTTGTGATAAATCCGCTGGTGCTGGCAATGGTGGTCTGCCCACCTTTGGTCTCGGCGCCGCCGTACGCGTAGTTGGTGCCGCCCCCGGTGGAAGGCTCGGGCAGAGCCAGATTGAGTCTTTTGGCCAGTTGTTCTTCCCACACGCCGATGATGGCGGTGGCGGGCGTCGTGTCGGTGCCGTCAGTGAAGCGCGCTTTCGTATAGTTGTAAGTTGCGTTGATCTGGTTATTGACGAGACCATTACCGGACAAGGCCGGCGGCTTGGGACCCGGGAAGTTGGCCGGACCGTTGTAGAGGACGCCGGTGCTATCGGAGATATTGAGCGTGGCTTTGGCGTAGACATTGCCGGTGTCCGAGAGGCTGTCGCCGAAGACGAACATTTGCGTGAGCGGGTTGCCCACCGCCGTGGACAGCGGAGCAACAATGTTGAGCACCGTCGCCAATATCAGGAGTGCTGTGATCTTGGCGGCGACCGGAAGCCGTCGGGACGCAACGAAAAAACCGCGCAGGCTAAACACGTTTTCCTCCTCGCTTGTCGTCGCAGCTACGGACATAAAAATGAGATATCAGATTTGAGAGAACCAAGGGGGTCCGGAGTCTTCAACAGACGCGGGAAAAGGCTCCCGACCCCCCCCTATCTTCGTCCGCCGGCCCTAGCCCCATGCCGCCAGGACGTTAAGCGCAAATTGGGCAACATCGTGGCGCGCAAGATCGGTTGCCTCGTGGTCTACAAAGTCGACCGTTGAACCGGTCGCAACTCGATTTCGGCCCGGATGATGGAAACCATTGACCGCCATCGGGTCGGTTTGCGCGTCCTGCACACTGCTCGATCAAGATAATTTCATATCAACCGCGTCTCTGTAACGGAATTCGGCGCCGCGCGAAACAAATTACGACACCAAGCCCCATTAGGAGAAGACTCGAAGGTTCGGGGACGGCAATGCCCGGGGCACCACCGCCGCCACCGCCGCCACCGCCGGTGAAGAAGATATCACCGGGATCACTCATGCCGACGGTGTCGACGAAGAGATCACCCCCCATGATGGATCCGCTGCCCGTGAAACTTCCGACCATCAAGTAAACGTTGCCGTCGCCTCCTCTTGAGATGCCGCTTACCGGATCGTCGGACAGTCCGCCCATCACATTGATCATGCCGTCGTTAATAAAGGTGCTGTTCTTGGAACCACCGACGACTCCTCCCCCACCACCAGCAGCACCATCTCCGCCCTTGCCTTGAATAGTAACTTTTCCATCCACCTTCCCCTTTCCCCCGACCGGCGCCGCAGCACCAATAGTGATTGTGATGGAACCATTTCCTGCGCCACCGCCGCCACCGCCGCCGGCGCCGGACACATTCGTGCCATCCGCACCACCGCCGCCGCCACCTGCGCCGCTGGTGACGCTACCCGACACACCAGGGTTACCGCCTCCGCCCGGAAAGTTGCCGCCGGTGCCCCCGCTACCGCCGTCCCAGCCGAACGAGGCGGTGCCACCGGCGCCCCCCGCGCCACCGGGCGCGCCCGTCGCGTTAGAACCGGGCGAACCCGCGGTAGTTCCAAGACCCCTGCCCGTTCCCGCCGCACCGCCTGTTCCGGGGACTCCTCCCATGGTACCGCCGCCCCCCCCCCCCCCCCCCCCCGGTACCGCCGCCCCCGCCGCCCCCGCCGCCCCCGCCGTACCAGACGCCGTTCGACCCGCCGCCGCCATTTCCAGCTCCGTTGAGGTCGCCGCCAGCAGCTCCGGCAGAGCCGCCAGCCCCAAATGAGCCACCCGTGCCGCCGAGCGCACCCAGGGTCCCACCGGTCAATCCGATGGCACTCGAGCCGCCACTGACGTTAATGACCCCGGTGCTGGTGATGTCGATCAGGCTCGCATTGGTGAACAGGCCGATCGACCCACCACCGCCACCGCCGCCGCTGCCACCGCCGCTACCCGCCGTGCCCGCGCCACCGGATAAGTCGACGGTGCCCGAGATGGAAATATTTCCGACCGATGAAATGATCAGCGGGCGGATGCCGACTGCGCTAACGGTCACGCCTTGGGGTATGTCGAATGAGCTGAAGTTGTAAACCTCCACTTCAGCCCCATGGAAAAACGTCCGGTCTGAATTCGCCCCGATCAATTGCGTGGCGCCGCCGCCAAACGTGCTGGCGCCAATCGTGTAGGTGCCGTCATCGGTGTTGAACGACACATTCGACGCCGGATTCATTGCGCCTAGAGATCCGTCGCTGGTGAATGGAGTGAGTTCCGATTCCGCGCGACTTGCAAACGGTCCGGCGATCAACAAGGTCGTCAGAAGAATGGAGAAAAGTTTCTGAATCATTAGTCTCACCCGCTCGGAAATTGACATTTGCCATTTGGGACATACATCGCGTCGTCGAATCAAGTTCGTAAACATGGGCAACTCCTTCGTTTGGGAAGAGAGATTTTCTTGCATCACTGATTTGAGAGAACCACGGGGACGGGAGTCTTTTGCAGGCGCGACGAAAGACTGCCGACCCCCCCTTTCTTCGTCCGCCCGCGCCAACCCCATGCAGCCGGGCCGAATAAACCCAAGGTGGCGAGTGCAAGCGTACTTGGCTCCGGGACATTGTGCGGCTTCGGCGCGAAGCTGGCCACGGTTGCCACGTTGCCGTCGATGACAGAAGCCAATGTGCTGGTGAAGTCCAGGGCGTCAGTACGCACGATCAGCTGGGCGCTTGATTGACCGGGCAGCAAGACCCCGATGCCGATCGGCGGGCCGATGAAGGTGAAGCCGATGACATCGCCCGATGCGCTCCGATCATTGAGGTCGGGGGCGACGCCGGGCAACACATAGCCGCTGTCGGTGATGAACCCGCTAAAACCGTTGATGGTCATCCGGTCCATCGGACCGGCGCTTCCGGCATCGTTCGTCAATGTGTAGACAAACGTTAATCCGCCCAAAACGCCATTGTTGCCGTCGCCTGAAATCACGCTTGAAGTCAAGGTACCGCTAAAAGCCGGCGAGCTAACCGGAACCGGTACGCTACCGGCGAGCAGCATACCGCCGATAACCGGCGTCTCGGGGACGGCAAAAACAGTTGTCCCGCCGGGAAGAAGCACCGCCGTGGCGCGCGACGTGGACGTTACCACGATGCACGCGAAAAGAGCCACAAGAACACCGCGGCCAACTAGACCACGATGGTGGAGAGGATTTGCTGTTGGAGTCCTGACGGAAGTGGCGCTCACGAGCGATAACCCACAGAAAAAGTTGTGGACGAAAAGCGTCGGCCAATGACATTCGGATCCAATCAACCTGACCGGTCCGACAGCATCGCGTGCGAGACCGGTTAGGCGGCTGCACGGGTGCGAGTCATTAGCGGGCTCTCCACAACTTCGGGGTTATTTGCGCATTAGCACTTCAAAACGCGGACACGAGACGAATCAATCGATCGAGGCATCAGCTCACTCGAGCGCCAATATACCGGCACCCAATCCGAAGTCAAGTAGTTTCTTGAAAAACTTTTAATTTCAAGGGCGACGCGGATTTGTCTCGAAGAAGACACCCACTCGGGGGCGCTGCTGGTCGGGCCCGTCACCCGTCTTTTTGCTCGCGCCACGGGGGGAAGAAACGGGATCGGGGAGTCAGGCGCACAAGATGACTCCGCCGACCCTGTTGGCCATTTTTTGACGCCTTTTGCCGTCAGTCGACGATCTGCGAGGCGTAGTAGACGGCGGCGTCGCTCGTGGGGACTTCGAGAGCTTGTTCGAGGTCGATTTCGCGGCCGCCGGCTTGCGCGGTGAGCAGGCGGGCCAGATAGTCCATCGTCTCGTCGACCTTGTCGGCTTGCAGCACCAGCAATTCGCCCGACCGCACGTGACGCAGCGCACTTTCGATCGCCTTGATATTGCCGCGAAACTCCTGCACTTCGCTGACGCGCTGGCCGGCGGACAATCCTTGCCGGAAAAAGCGCATGATCTCGCCTTCGGCGCGGCCCCGCAGATAGTGATCCTCGTAGAGCACCACGCGATCGAAGGCATCGCCCAAAAGCTCGCCCTGGCGAATCATGTCGCAATCGCGTCGGTCGCCGGCGGCCGAATAGACGATCGTGCGGCGCTCTTGTGGAAACTGCTCGATGGCTTCGATCAGGGCCGTCAGGGCCGAGGTGTTGTGACCGTAATCGACGATCACCGTGGCTCCGCCGACCTCGAGCAAGTTGAAGCGGCCGGGCACTTTTTCCAAATCGGCCGCAAACGATTCCAAGCCTGCGCGGATGGCGTCGCGCGGAATGCCCAGGGCCCAAGCCGCCGCGGCCGAAGCCAGCGCGTTTTCGACCTGGAAAGCGATCCGGCCACCGTGCGTCAGCGGCACATTGGCCAGCGCGACCAATGGGATTTCGACTTCACCCTCGGCGACGATCACGGTGCCGTGGCGCACGAAGATCGCGCGGCCGCCTTGGCGGCGGTGACCGGCAATCACCGGATCATCGCCGCGTTGGGCGAAAAAGATCACCGCTGCTTTGCAATTGCGTGCCATGGCCGCGACCAGCGGATCGTTGGCCTTCAGCACCGCCGCTCCCTCGCTCGAGACGGCATCCACGATCGTGCGCTTGACGACGGCGAGTTTTTCGAGCGTGTCGACATCCGATATCCCCAGGTGATCTCCCTCGCCGATATTGGTCACGACCGCGACGTCGCAACGATCGAAGCCCAAGCCCGCGCGAAGAATGCCGCCGCGCGCGGTTTCCAGCACAGCCACTTCAACGGCCGGATTCATCAGCACCGCGTGAGCGCTCAATGGTCCGCTGCAATCGCCGGCTTCGATCCGCCGGGAATCGATGAAGATCCCATCAGTGCAAGTCATGCCCACCTTGCGCCCGATCGATCGCATGATGTGAGCGATAAAGCGGGTAGTGGTTGTCTTGCCATTCACGCCGGTGACGGCCACGATCGGAATCCGGCCTGTCTGGCCCTCGGGAAACATGTTGGCGACGATCGCCTCGCCGACCGGGCGAGGTTTTCCGGAGGAGGGCTGCAAGTGCATTCTCAGTCCCGGCCCCGCATTGACTTCGACGACCACGCCGCTCTGGCTTTCCAGCGGCCGGCCAACGTCGGAGGCCACGATGTCCACGCCCGCGATGTCGAGCCCGATGATTTTTGCAGCCTCCACGGCCCGGGCGGCCACTTCCGGGTGCACCAGGTCGGTGACGTCGGCTGCCGTGCCGCCGGTGCTCAAGTTCGCATTGCGGCGGATCAAAACGCGCGTGCCGGACGGTGGAACCGAATCGGGCGTAAAGCCTTGCTCGCCGAGCACGGCCAAGGCAATCTGGTCGAGCCGAATCTTGGTCAAGACCGTGGCATGATCGTCGCTGCGGCGCGGATCGCGATTGACTTCATCGACCAATTCGCGGATCGTCGAGCAGCCGTTGCCGATGACGTGCGCCGACTCGCGGCGGGCGGCGGCGACCATTTTATCGCCGATCACCAGGATGCGATAATCGGCGCCTGGCGCAAACTTCTCGACCATGACGCTTGAGTCTTCTTCCTTCGCGGCCGCATAGGCTGCCAACACTTGCTGGCGCGTGGTCAAGTTCGTGATCACGCCCCGGCCCTGGTTGCCGTACTGCGGCTTGACGACCACGGGAAAGCCGATTTCCATGGCCGCTTGCCAAGCGTCCTCGGCGTCCGTGACCGGCCGGCCTGTCGGAACCGGCACGCCCACCTGGCGGAGCAGTGTGCGCGTGAGCTCTTTATCTTGAGCGATCGCTTCGGCGATGGCACCGGTCCGATCGGTCTCGGCCGTCAGAATGCGCCGAGCGCGGGCGCCGTAGCCCAATTGAACGAGACTTTGCGAATTCAGCCGGCGAACCGGAACGCCGCGGGCTTCCGCCGCCCGGGCGATGGCTGCCGTGCTCGGTCCCAGGCACACCTCGTGGGCCAGATCTTGCAGTTTTTTGACTTCGGCGGCCACGTCGAACGGCCGATCGTAGACAGCCGCCATGCACAACTCATGCGCCTTGGTAAGGCAGGCCCGAGCGAGTTCTTCTTCCTTATACTCGACGACCACCCTGTAAACGCCCTTTGCGGAAGTCTCGCCAGCGCGGCCAAAGCCAACCGGAGTGCCGGCCACGCTCTGCAGTTCCAGGGCCACGTGTTCCAGGACATGACCCTGATTCGTCCCGCTCTCGAGGCGTTGGAAGAATCCGCCGGGTTGGCCGACACTGCAACGATGCTCGACCAAGCCGGGCAACCAGGCCATCAGGCGCTGGCCGAAGCCGGGGAGACGGTCCGAAAGAGTATCGCGGAGATCTTCAAGATTGACCCAGGCCTCAAGCACAGGAAAATTTGCCCAAATATTCGGGCCGCGTAACGCGAGGACTTTCCGGATTTCCATAAAACTTCACTTGCTCCAGATGCTCTGCAAGGTTGCGCCAGAACCTATGCCCGCCCGATGCCGCCATGGCACTCGACCCTTGCGCCTGGTCGAGTCATCAAGCATCCATCACGAGTGGAATGTTGTCGGAGGGGAGAGGAATCGGCTTAAATTGTAAAAATTGAACGAGTTGACGTTGGAATCACTTCTCGGCTATTGTGTGGACCATCTCCGTATCGTCTTGTTAGAGGCGTCCGCATATATCCGGGGCAAGAATCTTGACAGACAACAGCCCGGCAGCGGACTCTGGCCTAACCTGTAGAAAGCAGGTGCCGTGCCGCCGGCCGATGGCGGGCCAGAGCCCCGCTGATCGGTGCGTCACGTATGTCGTTGATCGTGGCGGGCGAATGCAGTATTTTGCGGGCATTCCGACACTTCCGCCCAGCTCTCCAAAATGGAAAATAATTGTTTCCGGTAAGTTTGGTATTTGAGGATCTCTGCTTAAGAATCGCGATTTTTTGTCATCATATTGAATACACGCGAGGTCATTTGGACTACAGCCACTGCGGGCGGTTTTGGCGTGCCGTAAGTCAAAGGTACACGGCAGCAGGTCGACGGGCGTAAATAGCGCCGGAACGGCGATGGCGGGTTGGCCTGGGTATCTAAATTGCATCCGTTATCTGGATGTCCAGGTAATGGGGCGAACGCTGGATGAATGCAGAAGGACCTAAAATACAGGAAATAGGTAGATTTAAAAGCGGTGAAGTCGAATTTATTCCGGAGTGCTTCGTTTCACTGCCGGCTGCCCGAATTTTTCGCTGTTCCGCGTTCGTTCGAAAGTGAAACCTGATTATGAATTCGAAAAACGGCGATCTCGGCGATTTCGCATTACAGAATGACGCCTGGGGGCGGCTGGTGCTGATCGATGGCAATGGCAAGAGCCACGAGGGCGTCGAACCGGTGCGGGACTTTCCGATCTCCGACCCCGATCATTGGATCTCGATCTGCGACGCCCAAGGACGCGAACTGGTGTCGGTCAAAGACCTGGGCGCGATTTCGCCCGCGACACGGGAATTCCTGGAGCGGGACTTGGCGCGGCGTGAGTTCGTGCCTCTGATCCGCCGCGTCGTCGGCGTGCCGGCCGACACCGAGCCGACGGAGTGGGAGGTCGAAACGGACCGAGGCCCGACTAAATTTCTGCTCAATAGTGCTGACGACGTGCGGCGTCTTGGGCCCGACCGTGCCCTGGTCATCGACACCCAGGGAATCCGATACTTGATCGAGGATTTGCGCCAGCTCGATGCCGCGAGCCGCCGGATTCTCGAACGGTATTTGTAGCGCTGGGCCCGATCGGCGCGCGCCGGCAGGCGCGGATGTGCCGAGAGGATGATCCTGCAAACGTCGGATGAGGTTTGCTTTTGCCAGCCTATTCGGCCCACCTCGCGCTTGCCACGCGCGCTTTCGCGGCGGGTTGCCGATTCCGCCGCGGTCATCTAAAACCACGTTACTGAAACGTGGTATTCAAGGGGCACGTCAAGTTCGACGAAGCCCACTTCCGGTCTTTGGGGCACGAGGACATTCATGAAAGCTTTGCGCTACGGGATTGTGGGCGGCGGGTTTATCTCGGCTTTTCAATTACGCGCACTCGCTCAAGTCCGCGGCATCGAAGTCGCGGGTTTGGTATCGCGACGCCCGCCCGAGCAGTTGGCGGCGTACGTCCGCGAGCACGGCCTGGGCGAGGGACGCGTATTTCAGAGCATCAAGAAAATGGCGCCGCACGTGGACGTGATTGCGATCTTCGCGCCCAATTTCGCGCGGGTTGAAATGGTGGAAGAGATTGTCGACGCGGTAAAGTCGGGAGCGCAACTTAAGGGCGTGGTCTGTGAAAAGCCGTTGGCGCGGAACATGGCCGAATCACGCCGCGTGGTCAGGCTGGTCGAGGACGCGAAACTCCCGCACGCCTACTTCGAAAACCAACTGCATATGAAGTCGATGCAGGTCCACCGGGCTCAGCTCGAGCCGATCATGCAAAGCATGGGCGCGCCCTTATTGACACGCTCCGCCGAGGAACATGCCGGACCGCACAACCCCTGGTTTTGGGACCCCACGCGGCAAGGGGGCGGCGTGATGAGCGATATGGGTTGCCATTGCCTGGCAGTCGGCTGGCATGCGCTTACGCCGCCGGGCAAGGGCGTTCGCTTTCTCGAGCCGCAAAGCGTGATGGCCGATCTCTCGCTCTTGAAGTGGGGCCAACCGCGCTGGCGACAGCAATTGTTCGACAAGCACGGCGTGGATTATGCGCGCACGCCCGCCGAGGATTTTGCGACCGGCATGGTCACTTACAAAAACCCCGAAACCGGCCAGCGCGTCAAAAGCCAATTCACCGTCTCATGGATGTACGACAAGCAGGGCTTGCGACTGGCGCTCGACGGCATTGGGCCGGGCTATGCCTTCGAGTTGAATACGCTCCGCTCGCCGTTGGAGATTTTCATCGGCGACGCGGCCGCCGCCTCGGTTTCGAATGCCGAACTGGCGCTGGAGAAATCGCAGGCCAGCCGCGGCTTACTGGCCGTGCAGACGAATGAAGCCGATCTCTACGGCTATACCGATGAGAACGAGGACGCGATAAATGCCTTTACCCAGGCGCGGGCCCCCCTGCTCGACTGGCACTACGGCGTCGAAATCGTCCGCTTGACCATGGCCGCCTACCTATCGGCGGAACGGCGTTCGACAGCCGATCTGACCGATCCGGCCACCGAGCGAGAATTGGAAACCTATGTGCCGCTGATTCAGCAGGGTCGCGGCGGGCAGGTTTTGTAGCGGGTCGACGACAGGACGGGCGTAATTGTGCGCCAACGGCCGGCCAACTAGAATTGAAAAACAATTTCAGACGACTGACCTTGCTCGCGCCCCGTTATCTCATATCTCGACGCATCAACCCGGCAGCAACGACCGCCATGTCTCACGAACGAATCGAACTCCAAGAATGGTTGAGCGAGCGTGGCTACTCGGCCAACCAAATCGCCAAAATCCTCGGGAAGCTCGACGAGTTCGATTCGAAGACCAATCGCGAATCGATTTTCGACGCCATGGAAACGGGCGAACTTGACATGGATGCCCTGATCAAACAGGCGTCGGGGATGTCGATTGATTGTTTCAGAACCCTCGCTCCTTGGGAGATGGGGTGACGGTGGCATTTCCACCCTGCTCGCTTTCACTTGCAGCCAACCCAAGCTAATTCGTTGCCGTTAGCGCGACTGGTGCCCGTGCTGCCAATGACCGCCGTGAGCATGTGCAGCCTGGCCGTGGTGCGAGTTGTGGGCCGCGAGCAAGTGCACCTCGGAGAGATGAAAATCAATCACCAGCGGCAGGTGATCGGAGGCCCGTTTCGCCAGCGTACTGCGCACCACGCGCGCGCTGCGCACAAACAGATCGCCCCGACAAAAGGCCTTGTCCAGCGAGCCCATCGGAAAATAGGCCGGGAACGAGCGGAAACGCGAAATCGGCGCGGTCACTTGGGCAAAGCCGTGTTCGGCGAACGGCCCTGCGCCGAGCGTGTTGCGCCAGTCGTTGCAATCGCCGGCGATGAGCACCGGCAGATCGCCAACATGGCGAAACAGCGAATGCGAAAGCAGGTGATTGACCTGCCAGTGCCGTTCCTTTTCCGCGAGGCCCAAATGCCAATGCACTAGTTGCAGCGGTCCTTCAGGCGTTTCCACGACGACCAATTGGGCCCCCCGCGGTTTTTTGTTTCCTAAGCGGAGCGAAATCTGATGGACCGAGCGGAATTTCCAGCGAGAGAGGATCAGGTTGCCGTAACCGCCCGTCTTCAGCCGGACAGTGGTTTGCCACAGGTGGGCGGCAGCCTTGAAATGCTGCGCCAGCAGATGCGGCTGATCGTGGTAGCGGGAACGGCGCACGTTGTGGTCGACCTCTTGCAGGCAGATCAGATCGGGGTTTTCCCCCTCGATCACGTCGATGATCCGCTGGATATCGTAACGCCGATCGCGCCCGCCGATCCCTTTGTGAATGTTGTAGCTCAAAAGCCGCATCTTGGAGGCGTCTATTCCCTGTTCCTACGGTCGGTCGCCCGGTGACGCTTAACAGCAGCCTATGTGAAACGTACTACCCAATCCGGCCGGTGCCAATCCTCGGGTCTTGCCGGCGGAATTTCCCGTTCGAGCCGAACCTTCGCCGGGCCGACAACGCTTGCTATCGGCTGGCGGCCGGGTTAGCTTGGACCTGCTTTTTCCGCTGGCTGCGGTCGGCAGCGGCAATTTGACCAGCGAAGGAGATTTTCCGCATGTCTTATCGGTCCACGCTCGCCATTATAGCGGTTTTCCTGGGAGTCGGCTCACTCTGTGTTCCGGCTCATGCGGCCGAACTGCCCGACGCGACAATTGTTTCCGCAGTCGAGCTATTGGAAGTCGATCACTATTGCGAGGGCGTGGTGTTCGACGCCCAGGGACGTGGATATCTCTCGAACGGCAAGCAAATCGTGCAGTTCACTCTCGATGGACAGGCCAAAGTTTGGGCCGAAACCGGTTCGCCCAACGGACACAAAATCCTGGCCGACGGAACGCATTTGGTTTGCGACGCCAGCCATCACGCGTTGCTGCGCCTCTCGGCCGACGGCAACCTGTACGTGGCGCACTACGGAATGCAGCAGGTGCAAGTCTTAAGCCCTGAAGGCAAATTATTGCCTCGCTATCCCGGCGGCAACGTGACCACCAGCAACGTGGCGTTCGGCGGCCCGAAGCACGATCAGTTGTTCGTCACCGGCGGGCTCGGGCCCGAGGGTGGCAAAGGCGGCCTGTTTCGTCTGGATTTTGGCGTCAAAGGGTTAGTGATTCTGTCAACCGCAACCAAGTAAACTCGCTCGTTGAGCTTTTCTGAAAGGGTCTTTGAATGCAAGCGACGCGATTGGTTTTCTACGTTCTGGGCGGGGCGTTACTCAACCTCGGCGTGCCGTTTACCAACTTGCACGGGGCCACCGATTACCGCCTGGGGCCAGATTCCGAGCGCAAAGAAGGCGTGCCCGTGGGCACGGTCACGAAATCGCAATGGACGAGCAAAGTGTTCGGGGGCACGCAGCGCGACTACTGGGTATATGTTCCCAAGCAGTACGATCCGGCCAGGCCGGCCTCGGTGATGGTGTTTCAAGACGGCGGCAACTATGTCGATCTCACCAAGGATTTCCGCGTGCCGATCGTGTTCGACAATTTGATTCACAAGAAAGAGATGCCAGTCACGATTGGCATCTTTATCAACCCAGGCGTGATCCCCGCCGCCGCGACCGACCAAACGCCGCGGCAGAATCGCAGTTTCGAATACGATACGCCCAGCCCCCAGTATGCCGAGTTCCTGCTCAAGGAAATTCTGCCCGAGGTGGGCAAGAGCTATAAATTGACGACCAAGCCCGAAGAGCGGGCGATCGGCGGAATCAGTTCGGGCGGCATCTGCGCGTGGACCGTGGCCTGGGAGCGGCCCGACGCGTTCCAAAAAGTGCTCAGCCACGTCGGCAGCTTCACCAATATCCGTGGCGGCCACATTTATCCAGCGCTGATTCGCAAAACCGAACGCAAGCCGATTCGCGTGTTCCTGCAAGACGGCTCCGCCGACTTGGACAATCTGCACGGCAACTGGCCGTTGGCGAATCAAGAGATGGCCGCGGCCCTGAAATTCGCCGGCTACGATTACCGCTTCGAATTTGGAGACGGCGGACACAACGGCAAACATGGCGGCGCAATTCTGCCCGATTCGCTCCGCTGGCTCTGGCAAGACGTTGTCGCGGCGCGAGCGGGCAAGTAAATCGTTTTTCATCCCTGGAATTGCAGCAACCGAGGATCTTTCGACATGGCGCGCGGAATTCAGGTGTTAGCGTTGATCGTGATTACAGGATGGTTATTGCTGGTGCCCTGCGTGGCCGTTGCCCAGGACATGGCTTTGAAAGACGTGCTGATCGAGGGTGAGGACTGGCAGCTCGTCGGCGAGGGGTTCGCGTTTACCGAAGGCCCGGCCGTCGACTCAAACGGCAATCTCTACTTCACCGACGTCTTCCGCGCCAAAATTTACCGCCTCGATGCCCAAGGCAAGCCCGAGATGTTCGTCGATCAGAGCTACGGCACCAATGGCATGATGTTCGGACCCGATGGCCGGCTCTACGGTTGCCAAAACGCCAAGAAGCGGATCGTGGCCTACGACTCGGCAGGTAAGGACACCGCGATCGCCGAAGACGTCAACAGCAACGACATTGTCGTGGTGCGCTCCGGCGCCCTCTATTTCACCGATCCGGAACATCACCAGGTCTGGTACGTTTCGCCCAAGGGCGAAAAGCGCGTGGTCGACACCGGCCTCGGCTATCCCAATGGGATCAGACTTTGGCCCGATCAAGGGACGCTGGTCGTGGCCGACATGAAAGGCCCCAACCTGTGGGCATATCGCGTGGAGGCCAATGGAGACCTCAAGTTCAAGCAGCCGTACTACACGATGCGATTGGCGCCCGACAAGACCGACAGCGCCGCCGACGGCCTGACCATCGATTCGGCCGGCCGCGTGTATGTCGCCACGCGGCTGGGCTTGCAAATGTTCGACCCCACCGGCCGCTTGTGCGGTGTGATCGCATCGCCGCAAAAAGCCTGGCTCTCGAACGTCGTTTTCGCCGGTCCCAAGCTCGACACGCTGTACGTCACGTGCTCGAACAAGGTCTACAAGCGCAAGGTCAAAGCGACCGTGTTTCGCTATTTCGATCCGGCCGGCAAATAATTGTGTCTCATGCGCACTGCGTGAATGATGCCGGAATACTTGGCAAATCCGAAGGGACTCGAAAAACGTCGAATGCCCCCCATTCCTCCCATCGTTCAATCCAGCGAGCCAAGGGTGTACAATAAGGAATTATGTCGCAGATCATGTCGGAAAAATTGGATGTCGCCCCTCAAGGCGCGGACGCAACGACTCCCAAGCGCGAATGCGGCGCTTGCACGGCCTGCTGCACCGTGATGGGGGTCGCCGAGCTGAAAAAGAAGAACTACCAGCGCTGCTGTTACCTTACTGATCGGTGCTCCATCTACGAATCGCGGCCGCAGGGGTGTCGGATTTGGTCGTGCAATTGGCTCCTCGGTATGGTGGAGGGAGACGAGCGCCGGAGGCCGGATAATCTCGGTCTCATGTTCACGAACGAGTTGAAAGGTGACAAGGTTATTTTGACCGCCTACGAAGTCTGGGATGGCGCGGCGCAGCAGCCACAGGCTCGCTATCTATTGGACAAACTCCAAGAGAAGTGGCCGGTTTGCCTTGTTTTCACGTCGAACAAGTTTATAATCCTTTGGCCGAATCCAGAACAACGCGCACAGTTGGCCGAGCTGGTCGCCAAACATGCGCTGGTTGAATAAAAAAGGGACATTCCATGGCTGGGTGGCCCCGGGGCGGTTGCCCGCCCGGGGCTCCCACAGATCCGTACGTGCTCGCCTTAGAGCATACGGTTCCTCGGGACATGGTGTCGCTAGCGGACGTAAGAGTGAACGATTCGCGGCGGCGAAAGCCGATAGCGCTTCAGCAACCAGTTGAACCGCTCCCAGGTCATCTCGCGTTGGCGGCGGTCCAGCCATTTCCGCCAGGCGGGATGAACGGCGCAGCGGAACCACGCCAACGCTCGGGCGTTGCCCGTGATTCCGTAGTACGCGTAATGGCCGCGTACCTTCTGACTCAGTTTCGCGTGCTGCTCCCGAATGGGGTGATGCCGATGCTCGCGACACCGCAGGGCTGCGCTCCAGGATCTTGGCTCGCTCGTACTCGTACGCACCGGTAATGTGATGAACTTCACAGAGCCCGCGGCCCGAAATCGTCGATATATGCCACAAACCATGTCATCCAGCGGCCCTAAACGACGCGAAAAGGAGTTCCGATGCCGAACAGTGCAATGTTGATGCTGGCTGGACTCGCGCTGGCGACCGTAGCTCCATTAACAACGGGCTGTTGCGGCGGCGGAAGATATCCCGGTCGGAACTGCTCAGTGCCAGCCTATTCGGCCTCGACGTATTCCGCCCCGGTTCAGGGAGGCGGTGAAGTCATCGTACAAGAGCCGACGGGCAGCCGCTTTTCTCCGGGTCCCGTCATGCAGGGCTCCGGCACTCGTTAGAATCCAAGGGTCAACGAACGATTCGTCGAGACATCGTGTTTTTCCGCCTCGATCGATTTGCATTGCGCGCGGAGCAATACTTTGACGCGGTTGCCGGCTACCGCGTCCACTTGAGCCACGTGTGAAACATCGATTTCACAAACGGCGTCAGCCGCGTGCGGTTGAATTGGTCGCCCAGTTTTCGGCTTGCGTCGGCTTGCAACACCTGGTTGTATTGGTCCCTGGGCAGGATCTCGACGATTTCAGACATGGCTTTGCCTGCAGCTTGGGTGGCGACCGTCATGAGCACGCCCCTTCCGTGATTTTGTTATTTGTCCCGTCGGTCTGTGCAGCCGGTTGCAGTGGCCCCTGCCACTTCGGGCCCGACACGAGCTTCATCAGCCAGCGCACCGCCAAGGGGAAAACCCCCAACAAAGTAAAGGCGACCACGATCTGCGTCAGTTGACGCGATGTGAAGACGGCGTTGACGCCCTTGTCGGCAAGAGTTTGCAGGGTGGGGACGCTGGCGCCAGCGTAGACGTAAACCGTCGTTCCGGCCAGCATTCCCAGTTGGCTGACCCACCAAAAGGTGCGCGTGGGGATTGGCGTCAGCCCCATGACCGCATTGATGACGAAAAACGGCACCGCGGGAATCAGGCGTAACGTGAATAGATAGAACGGTCCCTCGCGCTTGAGGGCCAGATCGAATTTTTCCAACCGGTCGCCGAACCGACGCTGTATCGTGTCGCGAAACAAAAAGCGACTGAGCAGGAACGCCATCGTCGCGCCAGCGGTCGACGCAAAGCTGACGACGAGAACTCCGCGAACGAGCCCAAAATACCAGCCGTAGGCTAGCGTCAACACGGCCGCGCCGGGCAATGACAGTCCGGTCACAACCACGTACAGCAGAAATGCAGCGCCGTAGACGAGTACTGGATGCTGCCGCTGAAACGCGCGCAGTTGTGATTCCTGTTGCGCGAGGTTCGCCAGCGTCAACGCATCGCCGAACCGCGTGTATGCGAGCAGAACGGCGAATCCGACTACGGCCACCAACGCCAGTTTTTTCCAGAGCGCGCCACTTGCAGTTGCGTTGGGCGCTGCGGCTCGCTTCGACATCGTGTTTGCTCCTCGTGTCAAGTGCCGTCGATCCGTCAGTGTTGCACGTCTCCGCAACGTGTCGCCAAAGCAGCAAAATACACCAAGGCGACGGGCCCGTCTGTGAATCCTTACACAGACCGGGAGCGATTTGCACAATTTCGGATTCCTGCCTGTTAGCGGCGCATCAAGCTAGCACCACAAGCTAGCTGCGGCACCGCGCGGTTTTTTCATGGAAGTTGTGTAAGGATCGGCAATCCTCCGCGTCGTCACTCTACGACCTTGCGGGCGTGAACGGATTGGTTGCCACCGACGCGAAAAAATCAAGGAGAACCATGCCTCACGCCATCCATGCCGAACAATCGGTCCGCACGCGCTATTCGGCCGCGGCCAAACTGCCGGAGAGAGCCTTATGTTGCCCGGTCGAGTACCCACCCGAATTCCTTGAGGCCATACCGCGGGAGATCCTGGAGCGTGATTACGGCTGTGGTGATCCAACGCCATTTGTAAAGCCGGGCGAGACGGTTCTCGATTTGGGTTCCGGGGCAGGAAAGTTGTGTTACATCGCCGCTCAGATCGTTGGCGCGCAAGGTCGCGTGATCGGCGTCGACTGCAATCCGGAAATGCTTGCCTTGGCCCGACAACATCGGGCCCAGTTTGCCAAGCGGGTCGGCTTCGACAACGTCGTTTTTCGCTGCGGCCTGATTCAGGACCTGGAGCTCGACCTGGAATTGCTCGCACAAGACGTGAGTGATATCCGCGGGGCGGGCGTTGAGAGCCTCTTGGAACAGCGTCTGACCGAGCAGCGTTTGCGGAGCGAGTGTCCACTAGTTGCCAACGACAGCATTGATAGCGTACTGTCCAATTGCGTATTGAACCTCGTACGACTGGAAGACCGACAGCAGTTGTTCCGCGAGATCTTTCGCGTGCTCAAGCCGGGGGGCCGCGCGGCGATCAGTGACATCGTCTCCGATGAAGATGTGCCGCAGCACATGAAGGCCGACCCCAAGCTCTGGTCAGGTTGCGTCTCCGGAGCTTGGCGCGAGGACGAATTTCTACGCGAGTTCGAGCAGGCCGGCTTTCATGGCATCGCGGTCGCCAAGCGGCAAGATGAACCGTGGCAAACTGTGGATGGCGTCGAGTTTCGCTCGATGACGGTGGTTGCCTACAAAGGCAAGCAGGGTCCTTGCTTCGAGCGTAACCAGGCGGTCATCTATCGTGGTCCGTTCAAGAAAGTCGAAGATGACGACGGCCATGTCTATCAGCGGGGCCGGCGGATGGCCGTGTGCGACAAGACGTTTCGACTCTTGCAGCAGGCCCCCTACGAGGGCGCGTTCATTCCAGTCGCACCGTATGAAGAAGTGCCACCGCCCAGTGCGGTCCCGTTTGATTGCCGCCGCAGAGTGCTCCGTCACCCGCGCGAGACCAAAGGCCGAGAATACGCTGCGACTACGGAGCCCGCAGGGCCATGTTGTGGACCGGGTGACCCATGCTGCTGACCGGAGGCGCCAAGCGGGTCGGGCGCCCGCGACAAGTAGCTACCGGCCGAATTTTTTCCTCGGGATCTTGACTCTGTAGTATGGTACAGGGTCGATAATCAACATAGCCGGAGGAGCTGCGACCATGAAACCCTTGAGCATTGGACACGTCGCCCGCCGCGGCGGTGTCGGCGTCGAAACCGTGCGGTTTTACGAGCGGGAAGGGCTGCTGCCGAAGCCCACACGTACCCTTTCAGGCTACCGCCAGTTTGACGAGGAAATCATTGGCCGGCTGCGGTTTATTCGGCGAGCAAAGGAACTCGGCTTTACGTTGAACGAAATCAAGGAACTGCTGTCCTTGCGGATCGACCCGTCCACGACCTGTGCCGACGTGAAGGTCCGGGCCGAAACAAAGATCGCCGACATCGAGGCCAAGATCGACTCGCTCAAACGGATGAAGCTGGCTCTTGTGAAGCTCACCAAGGCGTGCAGTGGGCGGGGCACAACAAGCGAGTGTCCGATATTGGACGCCCTCGACTGCGAGGAGAAATCGTGATGCGGAAGGTTGAACTGATTTGCGACACCGATTGCCCCAACGTCGAGGCGGCCAGAGAGCAGCTTCGGCGAGCGCTTCAGGAGGTGGGGCAGCCCGCCGACTGGCAGGAATGGAATCGAGGAGCTTCAGCCAGTCCCGAGTACGCCCGGCGATACGGATCGCCGACGATCCTCGTCGATGGCAAGGACGTGACTGGCACATTGCCCCAGGAGGCGGCCAACTGTTGTCGAATCTATCCCTCCGGGCAGGATGGTTTTCGGGGAGTCCCGACGGTCGAGGTCATCGCTTCGGCTCTGCGAAATGGCGCTGCAAATAGCGGAACCAGTGGCGGCGTGCGGTCATGGCTGACGGTGCTTGCCGCGGTCGGTGTGGCAACGCTGCCGAACCTAACGTGCCCGGCCTGCTGGCCTGCTTATGCGGGGCTAATGAGTTCCATCGGCTTGGGATTTCTGACACAGACAACGTACCTGCTGCCGCTCACGGTCGCTTTTCTTTTCGTGGCGGTTGGATCGCTCGGGCTTCGGGCTCGCCAGCGACATGAATACGGGCCATTTCTCGTGGGGCTCCTAGCCGCCATTGTCGTAGTCGTGGGAAAGTTTCTGTTTGATTTCGTTCCGGCAATGTATGGCGGAGTGGCCTTGCTGATCGGCGCGTCGATCTGGAATTCATGGCTGCAACGAACGAAGACACCATCCTGTCCGGCATGTGCCGAGGCAGGAGATTGTGGATGAGGATGCGCAAATGGTTCAGCGTTTGAGCCATTCATTGAACGAGTAGGCGCGTAGCCTGGCAAATGGTCAAATGCTCTCAACATGGGAGGTCGTCATGCGAAGAAAATGGTTGTGGGCGACGTTGCTTTCGTTGCCTCTGGCGATCGGTGGGTTGGTCTCTGCCGGTGTACTGTCCAACGCCAACACCCGGAGCAATGATGGTGGTTTCGTCTGTCCCATCACTGGCGAGGAACTTCCTTGCCCGAAGTGCTGCCCGTTAAACTGATCAAAAGGGCAAATCATTTCAAGCAAAACCCCCGAAGTCGGATATTTCGGGGGTCGTTTGCTTCTTTCTGACGCACTCGGCTCAAGAAGGGCAGTCCGGGTTGAGTTGTGTGCGGCACGTCACATTGCTTGATCGGCACAAGCTCTATTTTGGAACTGGCATCGCCCGCGTTGTAAGGATTCACGGCGGCAACCGTCGTTCAGATAGGAATCGCCGGGAATCCGCCGAACGTACGGCCTCCCGCCCGCGCCCGCTTGGCAAATCCATGCTGACATTGGAGAGATGAAGATGGCAAAGAAGCAGCAATATATTGCCGCGTCCGGATTGACCGTTGGCGTTTTGATTCTCGCTGGGACTCTCTTGCGAGATCCGTCGAAGGCGTCAAGCGGCAGCCAAGACGCTGCGGCGTCCTCGACGACAAGCGAGCAGCAGCACAACGCACATCAGGAGAATTACGTGACGTCAGGTTCGCGGATTGAATCCGCAACGACGGCCACTTTCGACGCGCGAGTACTACGCTGGCCGACGCCAGTGCTGGTGGACTTTTACGCGGATTGGTGTGGTCCGTGCCAGATTCAGGGGCAAATCCTTGAGGAGCTCATCGCCGAAGACGACAACGCCACGGTCGTTAAGGTCAACGTCGACATGAACACGGAGCTAGCAGAGCGATTTGGAGTGCAGGCGTTGCCGACCTTGTTGATTTTTAGGGATGGCCGCAACGTCGCGAGGCATGTGGGGCTGGCCACGAAGGAACAAATCAAGGTAGCGCTGCGGGGCGACTGATTTCGCCGGCCCTCGACCGTCACGCCCAAGACAGGCCCCGTGATTCGGCGACGTTTGTTCTTGTCCCGCCGAGCACGGAGTTCCACCACCGACCAGGAGCGACACGAATATGACGTGCCATCGGATATCACTAGCCCTTGGCGGCGGCGGCGCCCGCGGTATTGCACATCTTGGAGTGATCGCCGGCTTGGAGGAATCCGGGTTCGGGATCGAACGTCTAGTTGGCGTGAGTATAGGCAGCCTGGCCGGCGCGCTGTACGCGTTTGACCCCGACATCCACCGAGTCCAGCGCCGGATCGTCGAGTACTTATACTCGTCGGGCTTTCGGCAATTCCAGCGGCGGTTGAATGAGTCGCGCGATCCCGGCAATAGGGCAAGGATGACTCGTGCGACCAAATGGCACCGCCTGACGCAGTTTTTGCGCGCGACCTACGTCTGCCAGCAGGTGCTGCTACAACAATCGGTCTTGCCCGGAGATGTGCTGCGACACGCCGTCGAACATTTGTTGCCCGACGCCGATATCGCCGATGCTCGCGTACCCCTGAGCATCGTGGCGGTTGATTTGCTCCAGGGCTTACCGGTCACTTTGGAACGCGGCTCCGTTCGAGATGCGGTGCGGGGATCGGCGTCCATTCCAGGCGTGTTCCCCCCAGTGGTACTCGACGGCACGTTACTCTGCGACATCGGCGTCCTCAACTCGCTGCCGACGCTTGCGACGCGCAGTTATCCGACGGGATGCCTGGTAGGCGTGGACGTGAGCTCACCGCTTCAGCCCATTACAACGTGCCAAACGGCCGTCGATGTACTGGTTCGTATGAATGATGTTGGCGAGAGCATGTTCCGACGACAGGTATTCGCAGCCGCTGACTTCGTCATCCGGCCCGAAGTCGGCATGGTTCCTTGGTTCGATTTCTCGGGTCCGTCGCGACTCATGCAACTTGGCCAGCAGGCAGCCTTGGAAGCTGTGCCCAGCATCGCAGCGCGCTGCTGCGATCACCTTTCCACCGCAGGCATACAGCCCAACGGGAATCGCCCTGGGATTGGATAAGGCACACCAACAAGGTCTTGCCCCTTCCCGTGCCGTAGCGGACTCATTGTTCTCGCCCGACAACGATCGGCTCCTCCCTCGACGATCCTAGCTCTCCCCACGGCCGCTCGGCCCACTGTGGTATGACGTGTAAGGACTGCGATGACCGCACGTCAACTCAACAGAGACCGCCACGACCAGCCGGGCGGATTCGCCCGGCTCAGGGCTACGCATCGGTCAAAGGCCCAAACCGGAAAGGACACGTCATGTTTCCCACCAATACGCGGGGCCGGAACAGAGAACTGCACGGCGGCCGGATCAGCGCGCGAGACTACGATCAAGGTCCCATCACCGAGGCTGACTTCTATTTGGCAGCCGGCAAGACCATACGGCGTCAGCTTCGTCGTGGCCATCAGATTGATGTGATCGCTCGCGCGCTCGACATCCCGCTCGCCGAAGGCTTATTCGCTCTGCGCTACGCAGGCAGCTCCCCCGCATTGATCCTGCGTGCGCTGGTCGAAAACTGGTCGTGGACGAAGATCAAGCGAAGCGTCGGCCAGCCGATGAAACCCGGCGTGACGAAACCACTTCTACCGTGACAAGTCTCCGGATGGAGGCGCTGGCCGCCTGCAACGCTGCGCGGCGGGGATGCGGCGCCCCCATCCGTTCGGAATGCAGATCCGACGCCGTGCAAAGGTAGTGCGAAGCGCCCAACCAGGCGACACGACCTCATTGCCGGCGTTAAACGTCGCGTTTGACCCACCATTGACACTCACCCGCGCAGGTGCCAACAATACCAAAGCCACACAGACATTGGTTGTAGAATCGAACCGCTGGATGCCATGGACGAGTTGACTGAACCGACTCACAAGGCCCTACAGCCCATAACGTGGGTCGACCAGCATGGAGACTATCTGTACCGCTACGCCGTGTCGCGGCTGCGTGACGGCGAGGCTGCTGAAGAGGTCGTCCAGGATTCATTCGTGTCGGCCCTGCGCCACGCGAAACAGTACGCGGGAACGGGATCGGAACGAGCCTGGCTGCTGGGAATCCTGAAGCGCAAAATCATTGACTACGTTCGCGAGCGTAATCGAACCAGCAACCTGGGCGACGATGATGTCGGTGACTTGTCCGAAGTCTTGTTCGACGAAAATGGCAATTGGAAGCGCGAAGCCCGGGCGCCCGGCGACCCGCCGCTGGATGCGCTCGAACGGCAGGAGTTCTGGCGGATCCTGCGTGATTGCCTGGAAACTCTGCCGTCGCGGCAAGCGGATGTCTTTGTCCTTCGCGAGATGGACGATCAAAATACCGAAGAAATCTGTAAGGATTTGCAGATTTCCGCGTCGAATCTCTGGGTGCTTCTCTACCGGGCTCGTCTGCGACTGGCAAGGTGCATGAAAAGCCGCTGGCAACAGGAAACGAGCTAAACATGCTCAACTGCAAAGACGTCTCGAAACTCCTCTCGGAATCGCTCGATCGAAAGCTCCCCTTTTGGACGCGCGTGCGGCTTTGGATGCATCTGGGCATGTGCCGCCTTTGCTGGGGATTTCGCAGAGACCTCATGCATATTCACCGGGAAACCAGGCAGCACGCCGACGAGATCGAGAGGGATGTGCACGAAGCGGAGGGAAAGCTCTCCGAAGAATCCCGCGAACGCATGAAGCGACTCTTGGCGCCCCCGCAGTCGTAGCGCCGCCTCGCGTGTGATAGCACACCTCTCAAACGGGCCTTCTTTGCGCCGCGTCAGTGGCTTTGCACCCTCTGCGTCATGCAGTGCATCTCCGTTTGCCAAGCGCAGCGGTTGCTCGCGCCCCGTGGTGTCAACTGAGTAAGACGATGGCCCAATGTATCGTTGCTCACAAGCCAGGATGAGCTACCCGGATTAAATGGAAGACGCAGGATGAACCCGCACGTCAAAAGAATTCGCATGGCGGCAGAGCCGCACACTGAAACAGACGGAGGAAAGACTCATGGCGATTCTATGTCCAAATCGCGGAGATCACATTGTAATCGCGGACGGTCTGCGCCTTTCGGTGTTGGAAACCAACGATCATGGTGCAACGTTCGGTGTGTGCGACGCAAGTCATCGACAAGTCGGCGCGGCGCTGTCGGAGCTAATTGCTGCGGCCTGCCACAGCCGCCGGTGCTATTTCTGGTTCCCGGAGGGTGGTTGCTGCACGATGGTCGTCAAATGTGGAAAAGGGAAGAGTCTTTCGCTCGCGGGCTCCGCCCGAGTCACCGTTTTGGACGTGTCCTCCGAACGCGTCACCCTGGCAATTGCCGGGCTGCCGGACGAATCTTCAGATTCTAGCGTAAGGATTCGGACCCGTCGTTCGTCTCTCTCCATAAAGAGCGATGGCAACATGGGGCAACCCGTAGCGGTGCCCGCGGCGTAGCGAGGCGCGATCACTGCCATCACCCAGCGGACTCGAAGCGAAAGGGGGATACGAACATGTTCACGCGTCTATTGGGAAAAGCGTTCTTAGCCGCTAGCCTCTTGGCAGCACTCACTGTGACATCCGTTGCGCAGGAAAACGGAAGCGCCGGAAGGGGCCGGTCGACAGGTCCGGGCGTCGTGGTGAAAGTCAGTGGATCTGTCGATCAGACCGTCGCCGGTCTCAAGAAGATGGTAGCCGACAACGGAATGATGGTGATGGGAGAGCTTCACCAGGGAAAAATGTTGGAAATGACGGGTCTGAGGGTCCAGTCCGAGACCCTTTTCGTCGGCAACCCGAACGTCGGTAAGCAGTTGCTCTCCCAGGAGCCGGGTGCGGGCCTGGTTGTGCCCATCCGCATCAATATCTACCAAGACGCGCGTGGCCAGACCTACCTGCGCTACATCCCACCGTCTCACGAGCTCAATGGGTTCGGCAACGCGAAGGTAACTCAAATCGCCAAGATGCTGGACGGAAAACTCCAGAACATGACGGCGATGTTGCGATAGTAATCGATCCCTACTGGAGTGCGGTGGTCCCACGTGGACCGCCGCACCGGGAGGTCTTCGTGATGCGACGCATTTCCACGGAAGAATTGATCCTGTCAGGACTTGCATTGCTGCTGGCGGGGGTTTCTCCCAACATCTTTCCAGCAGCGCAGGCCGGGGTTGCATCGATGTCCACGCTCAGTCTTACGCTGCTGCTTCCCTCCGTCGTCCTTCTGGGCGCCGTGTCCGGCCTCGCGGCGTGGCGTGGGCACGCGCGACTCTACAACCGGCTTGTGGCGGGTGCCGCAGCCGGGTTCGTTGCCACGTTCGGACTGGAGGCAGTGCGCGCTACTAGCTTCCACGTGTTTGAAGGGATGCCAGGCGATCTGCCACGTCTTCTTGGCGTTCTGTTGATGGATCGCTTTTTGCTCGGGCCGTCCCTGCTGTCGGATGTCCTCGGTTGGACGTACCATTTCTGGAACGGCGCGTCCTTTGGCATCATCTTGGCCGTCTTGTTCGGTCGAACTTCGATCCTCTGGACGCTGGCCTACGCCGAGCTTATCGGCGTTGGCTTCCTGCTCAGTCCGTCGGTCAAGTCGCTCGGCATCGGATTCATGGGGCTGGAGATGCCCAGCATGCCCACAACCGTGGTGTTGGCGCACTTGGTGTACGGGTTGATACTCTTCGCGTTGTGTCGCAGGTGGGTTCGGGAGTCTGGTTGGCTTCTCGGCTCGCCCACGCTTGCATTCCCGTCGGAGTCCATTGTCGCAGGCGCAACATCACCACTAACAGCGATTCCACGACGGCCGCCCGCGGTCCGGACGCCTGCTGCACGCGGCGCCGAATGCCACGGCCCATGCGAGTGTCGCGTGAACTTCCTTGATCCGCCAACTAGCGCGTAAGGATTCTGCGTTCTAAGCGTCATTCCGCTCAGTGTGGTCCATACTCCCTTGCAGCCAGAGGCTGAGCCCTCATGAACTCCGCACCGCGCCCGCCGCAGCGCGTGATAGATCAAATCAAAGCTTGCGTCGAGAAGTATCGACGGAAGACCGGCACGTCGGCGCATCCAGATGCGGCGGTGACGGAGTCAGTCGTCCTCGGACTCGCGCAGAATGTTGACGAAGTCGGTCGCCCACTCCGTCACTGCAATTTCCACGCGGACAAACAAGCCGAGCTCGCCGACTCGCGTCGTTCGGTCCGCGCCTGCGACGAAATGCAGCGATACAAGTACTGCCATTGCTTGTTGTTTGTGACACCGGATGGCAGGCCCGTCACGGAATATCTGCCGGAAGGCCACGAAGGCCGCGGAATCTACGGCTTGGTCGATTACCGTGCACCGGACTAGCGTCGCGAATCACGACACAAACTCAGCATCGCGATGAACCTTCAACCTACGGGAGATACCCAATGAGCGTGACTGCGTGCAACGATACCAACTTCGACTCTGAAGTTTTGCATTCGACTCTGCCGGTCTTGGTCGACTTCTGGGCCCCATGGTGTGGTCCGTGTCGGGCGCTAAGTCCGATCGTGGACGAAATTGCAAACCAGTACACCGGTCGTCTGAAAGTTGTCAAAGTCAATGTCGGGGAATCGCCGTTGTCGGCGTCGAAATATCGGGTGTCGTCCATTCCGAACGTCACGATCATTGACGGCGGTGAACTTAAGGTCCAATTGCCAGGGTGGCGCCCGAAGCAGGCGCTTGTCGACGCTGTTCAACCATACCTCCGTTGAATCGCGCCCCGAACTTGTGCCTCGAGACGCAGATTGTTCTTGACGAGTCGATCGGACTGAGAGGACAGCGGCCATGACATCGATCGGCGAATATGCAACTAAACAGGTAGTGATGCCGGACTAAGTTCGAGTTTCGCAGTTTTAGGCCGCAAGAGCGGCGGTGTTTTCCAGTACTTGCAGGACTTTTCGACTTCCCTGGCCACCGAGGCCCCATGAGGAAACCTGTTCGCGGAGACTGACGCGGCGTAGGGTGGCCAACAT
>JACQFF010000263.1 GCA_016200205.1 Planctomycetia bacterium | reverse complement strand
TAACACCACGATAACGTCACAAAATGGAAGCGAGTTTTGGAGCGCTAATTCGATCGCTCGTTCAAATGCTATACCCTCGAGCAAACATCCGGGCGGTTTTCTCGTCACAATGTGCGACGGCCACACGACGTTTC
Source organism: Planctomycetia bacterium (assembly GCA_016200205.1). Taxonomy (GTDB): domain Bacteria; phylum Planctomycetota; class Planctomycetia; order Pirellulales; family PALSA-1355; genus PALSA-1355. Next base: position 6,548 of record JACQFF010000263.1, on the reverse strand, counting down.
TGAGCCAAGATCTCAACTATCGGGTCTACTGCCTGCTCATGGCGCCAGATAACAGGAACGCGAAGTGGCCGGGCCAGGTGGCTCCCAACAACGTTGTTCAATACCCAGTAGCCTGGGGGAACCCCTTGACCCCGCTGACTGACGCCGACTTGAAGTAAGCCGAGCGAGCCGGTGCTCGACCGAAAAAAGGGGACGCAGCTCGTTTTTAGAATCGAGCTGCGTCCCCTTTTTATGCGCTTTTTATGCGCCGTTATTCTCAGGCGCTTTCCTTTGGTTCCGCCGGCTCATCCGGCTTCTCCTCGGGCTTCGCTTCTTTCGCCTCCACTTTGACGCGGCCGACTTTGACCATGGCGGGCCGGAGCGATTGCTCCACGGTCGGCACGAACACTCGAATGAAGTCGCGGGCGAAATCGCGGTCGGTCGTCTTTTTTTTGCCCGACGGTTCGCTGGCGAAGATGTACAGCTTGTAGAGCGCGTGCTGTTGTCCGGCAAACTTCAATTTGGGGTTTTTCGGAGCCACCCATTGCCCGTCCGCCGACCAGCTCCAAAAACCGCGTTCGGTGTGCGTTCCGGTCGCCTCGGATTTGAGAAAGCTGGTCGTGAAGAACTCGGCCGACGCGCCGCCCGGACATTCAATCACCTCCGGGTGAGGATCGCCCTGCATTTCGAAACCCGCGGCTGGATAGCAGCGGTCGGGCGTGTGATAGAAAATGTCTTGCAGCCGAGCGCAGATCATCGAAATCCGCACCTCTTCGTTGTGGGCGTTGCGATAGGTTCGCACCAGCTCGCCCTCGGCGCCGGCGATCTTCAGAATCTTTTGATCGGATTTCTCTTGGTTCTCGCCTTGCCATTCGCCGATCTGCAGCGGGATTGCTTCCAATTGCTCGCTGAAAATCTGCAGTTCGGGAAAGGTCCCCCACCGTTCCGACCACAGGCCCTGCACCCAGCCGGCGGCAATCATGATCACCACGGCCAGGCCAATTGGTAGATATTTCATCACAGACTCCGTATTGCCAGATTCACTCGAGATAAAAAAGTTTACGCGGTTTCGGCCATCAGCAGTTCCACCCCGTGGCGAGCCACGTCGTCATTGACCCCATTGACCACGGCGCCCATCACGGTGATACCGACCGAGCGGAGGCGTTCGCAGGCTTCGTACACCTTGGGCACCTTGCTGACGTCTTTCAACACCGAGACGATCCCCACGTCGATATGCTGGCCCACGAGCAGCGAATCGGCGACTTTCAGCACCGGCCCGGAATCGATCACCAGGTAATCGAACTGGACACACAAATCGGCGATCACCGAACCGAGCAGATTGGTCGACAGCGCTTGCACGCTTTTCAGGTCGCAACGGCCCGCCGGCAGGAGCCACAGATTGGCGGCCCGGGTCGGATGCACGACGGCGTCGCGGGCGGCTTCACTCCGCAAAAGCTCGCACAGACCCGGCTCCTGCGGCAAGTCGAAGACGCGATGGGCGCCGGCATTGCGAACATCGGCGTCGATCAACAGCGTGCGCCGGCCGGAGCGAGCGAGACTGGCCGCGAGTTGACTGGCCGTCGTCGTTTTACCCTCGTGCGGTTCGGCGCTGGTGACCATCACCACGCGGGGCGCATCGACGGCCGTGGTATGGATCAGCGCGGTGCGCGTGGCGTCGATGCGTTCGGCCATCAAGGCCTGGAGCAGCGCGGGCCCCTTGCCCCCCTTCAGGCGTCGCCATGTCCGGCCCGACACGTTGGGCAATTCGCCGATCACGCGGATTCCCAATCCGTCGTTCACTTCCTGGATCGAATTGACTTTGCGCGTTTGGAATTCGACGTATGCCACGGCGAGCACGACCAGGCCGAAGGTAAAAATGGCGGCGAATGCCAGACCCACGTATTTTCGGATCGCGTCGTTGCCCGACGGCACGCTGGCGTCATCCACCTTCGTGATCCGGTCTTGAGCGAGACTCTCCACGTCGATGAGCCTCAATCGTTCCTCGATTTGGCTGGCGATTTTTGATCGCTGCGCTAACCGCTCTCGCTGGGAAGTGACATCGGCCGAGAATTTTTCCAGGCTTTGCAGGTCTTTCGCTTTATCCGCGACGCCCTTGTCCACTTCGGCAAATGCCGCCTCCAGATACTCTTTTTCTTTCTCGAGCAGCGGCAGCGGAGTCAGCGCTGGGCCGTTATTGTTGTTGGTGCTCGAAGCCTCGTGCATTTCCAACAGTTGGGGGCGCATCGTGGCTTTCCGATCCTCGATGTTCTGCTCCATCTTTTGGATCTTGTGGCGCAATCCCAGCACATTCGGATCATCGCGGCGGGCCGCCTTGAGCTCTTCGTCGGCCAGTCGATCGTAGTAGGCGCTTAGTCTTTGGGACGCCTGAATGATCTGCTGATCTTGGCTCAGTTGGTACTCGACCGCCGCATCCGGAGGTCGGACGTCTTCCGGCTTCTCTTTGCGCGCCTCGGCGAGCATGATCTGCAACTTGACGCGGTCGAGATTCTCGATGATCCGGCTTCGGTTCGTCATCGTGTCGGCCAATTGATCGGCGACCAGTCTCTTTTGGATCTGCGCGGCTTCCGAGCTGCTTACGCCCAGGACTTCCTCCGACTTGTGCAGCGACTCCAAGTCCTGGCGAAGCTCCCGCAGGCTGGCCAGGTGGCTTTGTTCCAGCTTGGCCTTCTCTTGGTTGCGAATTTCCTTTTCGTGCTGCACGATTTCCTTGAGGTAGATGTCCACGACCTTATTGACGATCTTGGTCACTTCGGCGGGCGACTGGCCCTTCATGGCAATCCGCAAGATTTCGGCATCGTTCGGATAATCGATGATCAGATGGTCCGAAAGCCAAGCGACCGGATCATCACTGTGCTCCTGAACCATCGCGAGCCGATTGATCTCCTTGTCGCGCAAGGTGCCGTGCATCACCAAGCCGCTTTTAATCAAATCGACCTGCGTGCGCTTGAAAATCGTGAACTCGTCAGTCATCGATTCGGTTAATTTTCCCAATACGGCCGGCGGCTTGCCGAAAACTCTCAGCAGGGCGAAAGCCTCGTATTGCACCGGCACGAAAAACCACACCAGTCCGGCGACGATGGAACTGAACGAAACCCCCAGCCCAATCGCCAACGGCCAACGCCGCCGCACCGCGTGAATTAACTCCACCGGATTGGGCCTGGCCTTGAGAATCTCGGGCCGTTGCGGCGGGCCGTAGGCCCAGCTCAACGCCGGGACCTGATGGACCACGCTATCGATGGTCGCCAGCGCGCCGTTGCCGTTGCCGGAACCCGGCGAATCTTCCCCTTGAGAAACGGGATCCAATGTAGACATGACTCTGTGCCTTTTTACGATTCTCTCGCGTGCTACAACTCTCGCCGTCCCTGTTGCAGAACTACAAGCTCGCAACCGCGTCAACGCAACTCATGGGGCTAAAAAACGCCGCCCTGACCCCCCACCTATTCTATCAAATATCAAAGTCGCGAGGACTTGCCGCCGCCGACCACCAGCGCCACGCCGGCCACGATCAGACCAAAACTCAAAAGCCCCGCCACCGCCGCCCAGGCATTTCTGCGAACCGCAGCGCCCGTGCCTGCCGGCACGCTGGCGTCGTCCACCTTCGTGATCCGGTCTTGAGCGAGACTCTCCACGTCGATCAGCCTCAATCGTTCTTCAAGTTGGTTCGCGATTTTTGATCGCTGGGCTAACCGCTCGCGCTGTGAGGCGACATCGGCCGAGAATTTTTCCAGGCTTTGCAGGTCTTTCGCCTTACGTTCGACGCCCTTGTCGACTTCGGCAAAGGTCGCCTCCAGATACTCTTTTTCTTTTTCGAGCAGCGGCAGCGGAGTCAGCGCCGGCTCCATGCCGGCGGAAGGGGCTTCAGCCGGCGGCGCATCTTGGGGTTTCTCTTGCCGCGCTTCGGCGAGCACGATCTGCAACTTGACGCGGCGCAGGTCCCGGACGATGTCTCGCCGTTCCGCCATCGCGTCGGCCAATTGATCGGCGACCAGTCTCTTTTGGATCTGCGCGGCTTCCGAGTTGCTGACGCCCAGGACTTCCTCCGACTTGTGCAGCGCTTCCAAGTCCTGGCGAAGCTCTCGCATGCTGGCCACGTGGCTTTGTTCTAGCTTGGCCTTCTCTTGGTTGCGGATTTCCCTTTCGTGCTGCACGACTTCCCTGAGGTAGGTCGCCACAACCTTATTGACGATCTTGGCCAATTCGCCGGGCTGCGTACCCTTCATCGCGATCCGCAAAATTTCGGCATCGTTCGGATAATCGATGATCAATTGGTTCGACAGCCAACTGACCGGATCGTCTTTGTGGTCTTGAACCATCGAGAGTTTGTTGATGTCCGGCTGCCGCAGCGTGCCGTGCATCACCACGTCACTGCGGATCAGCTCCACCTGTGTGCGCTTGAACATCGCAAACTCGTCATTCGAGACGGCGACCTGGTTCAGCACGGCCGGCGATTGCCTGGATATTTTCAACAGCGCAAAAGCCTCGTAGTGGACCGGCACGAGCAAACACGCCAGCCCCGCAGCAATCGCGCCGCCCAACAGTCCCAAGCCGATTGCCAGCGACCAACGCCGGCGAGCGCGGCGCTTGGCTCGGAGAATCGCCTGCTGTTCAAGCGGGTCGTGAATCGTCACCTGGGCACCGTGATTCAAGGAATCACCCGTTTGCGGAATCGGATCCGGTGGAGACATCGTCGTGTGCCTTTTCGCATCTGGACGCGACCGGGCGGCTTTGCCCCCCTGCCACCAGGCCGCCAGAACGCGTTTTTGCAACCGCCTCAACGCAACTCGTGCGCCCGGGGGGTCGGTGACCCGCGAGTCTATTGCCTCAAACTATTGCCAATTCCGTTCTTGCGAGCTTTAATCGAACCGCGATTGTGCCTCGGACCTGAGTTGTTTTCTCAACGAATCTTCGCCCCGGGCGTTCGCAAAACGCCACATGCCGGGGCCGCGAACCGTGCTCGCACTCATGCGCGTTCAAGCGCCGGCGATGGACGCCGGTCCCCGTCCGCCGGCCATGCTCCCCGACCCGATTTGCAGCGGTCCGGCAGGACCCTCTTCAATGATCAAGTGCGAAAGGATTTGGAACTCCACGTACAACAGACCCAACGCCATGGGCATCATCACCCAGCCGGCCAAATCGTGGAAAACCAACTCGGCCAACTCAGGACCCGCGGTCAAATGCAAAATCCCGGTGACGGTGATCCGCACGATGTTCACGGCCAGGGCGATCGGAACGGCGCTTACGATCGTGACAATGCGTTCCCAGATCGGCCGGTCGGTCACCAGCGTTATGGCGACGGCCAAGGCCACGAAAATGGTCAACATTCGCAAACCGCTGCACGCTTCGACCACGCCCAACTGCACTTCGCCGATCACGATTCGGTTGCCGTCGCTGTAGGAGGGAATGCCGATCGTTTGCAAGCAGTAAGTGCTCGCGGCCGTCGCCAGCTTTTGCAAAGGGCCCAACAGTCCGGTATCCAAAAAACTCGGCAGCGGAAACATGAAGATCAAAAAAACCACCGCGGGCCCCGCCCAGCGGATCATTTTCCAGCCGCCGACCAACAGAAAGATGCCCGCCACCGAGGGCACGAATGAATCCATCTCCGGCACACGGTTGGGATAATAGGTCGTGAGCAGCCGCAAACCCAATCCCGCCGTTAACAAACCCATCCCGGCCCAGCGAGCGCCGAGCGTCACGGGAGCAAATGGCTCGTAGCGCATCCACAGCAAAATGACGGTAAAAATCGGCACCAACCAGCCATGCGAGTATTTCGGATTGTCCCAAAACTGCATGGCGCCGCGGTAATCGAGTGAATTCCAATAAACCGCGATGAGCAACGCCAACAGGGACACCAAGATCGTCCAGGGGACCACCTGGTCGACGTTCTTTTTGAGCCAACTTGACTTGCTTGCGGTAGGACCGGCTTGTTCGGCCATTTGGCAACTCTCCCAAAACGCTGTATGCAATGGAATCGATTCTTCAGCAAAACCGGGGGTACGAAATCACCAACGCCAATTCCGCCCCGCCCGACGAAAGTTCGGCTGACAAGCTATTGCCGCCCTCTCGGCTTCCAATAGGTAGAAAGGGCGCTTGCGTGCGACTGGAGGGCAAGTCAACCGAGATGAATGTCAACGAAGTTGGTCGCTACTCCTGTGAGTCGACGATCGTCTTCGGCGTGGACGAACTACCCCGAACGGGCACACCGAATCAACGGGCTCTAGCGGACGTCTTGACCGCTGCCGCTCAATGGCAATTTTCCTGAATTGCCCCAATCTGATGGAATCCCGAGCCCTCCCAACCACCACAAAGTAGTGGTTGAAGACCGAAAACTCTACGATAAGCGGCCTCCCGCCGATTGTCAAATACTTTCCGCGTCGTTCGTTGAATCGCTGATTTTCCATTGGGCATCTAATTCGCCGTCGTGCCAAACCAGCCCATGCTGTTAGCTCCTCCAGCCAGAAGGACGTGTGCGAAGCTGGGAAATCTGCGTTCCAAGCGGATTTCAAATTGGCGAGTTTTGTGAGAATTTTCGGGCTGTTGGTGCGGAAGGG
>JACQFF010000262.1 GCA_016200205.1 Planctomycetia bacterium | reverse complement strand
CGTGGGCAGCGAGATCTTCAGCGCGGAGCACATCTGCTTGGCGACTTCCTGCCGACCATCGAAACTCTTGGGCTGCTCGAAGAGGATCTTTTCACTGCGGTTCTGGTTTACCTGCCAGCCGTCGATGGGATGCGCCTCGCGGATATAGACGACGAAGAATTCGACGTCGTGGCGGTACTCCGCGTACATCGCTTCCAAGGCACCAACCTGGTGCCGAAAGGGCGGTCACGTGTAGGAGCCGAACATGAGCGCGACCGGTCGCTTGCCGCGGAAGTCGCTCAACGTGATCTTTCGCTTGCCGTCGAGCGTGGAAAGGGTGAAATCCGGCGCCAGGTCGCCGGCTTTAAGGGCGCCTTCGCGACGCGGGTCGTCGCCCGCCCCCGGCCGCCGCGGTCCGCGAAGGCTCTCCTGCGCCGCGGCAGACGAAGCTGCCACGCACCCCAGACACAATCCAACCGCCAGTGTTCGCGTCACAATACGCATGCACTGCCTCCCCGCCAGCATGACTCGCGTAAGCCGTTGGCGCCAACAACTGTCAGGCTACCCGCACGCGGCCGCGAAAACAAGTTTGAGCCGTGAAAATAGCCGAAGCCAGGGAAATTGAACTCACCAAGCGCAAATCGGAGGGTTTTGCGAGCCCGGTTTGAAAGCCAACTCGACCACGCGGCGGACTACCCGGACAGCCCCAGAGGCAGTATCTTTATCTACATACGAACTGGCAAGTTGATCGGTGCTTGGTTGGGCTCCAGACCTCTTGAATCCGAGCGGACCGGGAAGCCAAAATCCGTGCCAGATTCGATCTCACTGTAGAGACACGGACCGATGAACCTTCAGCCACGTACGATCATCTTGCCGCGGGCATTCCTGCGAAAATGCCACAAATCGCTGTTTGCCAAAAAGATTGCCGACTCGACCGGCATGGTCATGACCGGCGGCAACCTGCTGATGCGGACCCTGATTTTCCGCAGACTGCTGCTGCGCAGCGTGCTCGAGCCCGACGAAAAGTTCGTCGGCTTGTTGATTCCGCCGTTGGGCGGCGGCGTGTTGGCCAATGCCGCCGTAACGCTCTGCCGGCGCGTGGCCGTGAATCTCAACTACACGGTATCGTCGGAGATCCTCAACTACTGCATCGAGCAGTGCGGCATTCGGCACGTGCTGACCAGCCGCAAATTCATGGAGAAATTCGATTTCAAACTCAATGCCAAATTGGTTTATTTGGAAGATTTTAGAGCCCAGGTGACGACGGCCGACAAACTGGTTGCGGCGCTGGATACCTATCTGCTGCCCGCCGCGATTCTGGAACGCTGGTTGGGCCTCGATAAGATTCAGCCCGATGACTTGTTTACGATCATCTTTACCTCCGGCTCCACCGGCCGACCCAAGGGAGTGATGCTGAGCTATAGCAACGTCGGGAGCAACTCCGCGGCGATCGAAGACATCTTGCAGTTAACCGGACGCGACGTCGTTTGCGGAATCCTGCCGTTGTTCCACTCCATGGGTTTCACTGTCGGGCTTTGGTCCGTGCTGGGATTGGATGTCAAGGGCGCTTATCACTTCAGCCCTTTGGATGCCAAGGTGATTGGCAACCTCTGCCAGGAGCACAAAGTCACGATCATGGTCACGACACCCACGTTCCTACGCTCGTATGTGCGTCGCTGCGCGCCGGAAGAACTCTCCGCGATGGAACTGGTCGTGACCGGAGCCGAAAAGCTGCCTGGCGATCTCTTGAAAGCATTCGAAGACAAATTCGGCATTCGCCCGATGGAAGGCTATGGCACGACCGAGCTGTCGCCCATCGTTTCGGTCAACGTCCCGCCGAACCGGGCGATTGGCGGAGACACGACGCTGGCCCGCGTCGGCACGGTCGGCAAACCGATTCCGGGCGTCCGCGCTAAAATCATCAGTCACGAAACGGGCGAGGAGTTGGGCATCGGCTGCTCGGGCATGCTGCTGATCAAAGGCCCCAACGTCATGCAGGGCTACTACAAGCAACCCGAACAAACGGCCAAAGTGTTGCGCGATGGATGGTACACGACCGGCGACATGGCGATGCTCGACGCCGAGGGTTTTATCCATATCACCGGTCGGCTGAGCCGGTTTTCGAAAATCGGCGGGGAGATGGTGCCGCATATTCACGTTGAAGAACTGCTGCAGCGGATTTTGTCGGATGAGGAGGAGAAACTGACCGTGGCCGTGGCGGCGGTGCCCGACCAGCGCAAAGGCGAGCGCCTGATCGTGTTCTATTTGCCCACCGATAAAACACCGGACCAGATCGTCAAGGAGCTTACCGCGACCGGCTTGCCGAACTTGTGGATTCCCTCGCCCGACAGCTTTTTCGAGGTTGAGCAAATCCCGGTGCTCGGGACCGGCAAGCTCGATCTACAAGCGATCAAGGAGTTGGCCAAGGAAAAGGTTTCGGGCGGCGCGACCGCCAAGCAGGCCAGCACGACGTTGCCCCGTAATTCCTAGCCGCTTCACAGGCCGGAAGAAATCGCCCGAGCGGAGCTCGCAGGATTCATCTGCGTTCCAAAGTGGCCCGCTTCGGTGCGGCCTCCGTCAGTGGGCCCGCCGCCGAAGCCTGTAAGCCATCGCGAGCGACGGCCTTTTTCCCGACCTCAATCGACAAATCGACGAATCGTTGACGGACCTCGGGCTCCAAGTTCGGCAATTTTCCGGCCAGCCGTTGCATGCCCGCCGCGTTCAGCTCGGCCGCGCGCGACACAGTTCCCAAAAAGCCGGCCGTTTCGACAAAGTTGTAATCGGCGGAGCGGTGCACGAGCGGTTGCAAGGTTTTTGCCAGGATCTCCACGCCGACATGATCGATCTGAATAAACGTATCCATCCGGCTCGTCACGTAGTGGCGGCCATTGGTCTCTTGCATGTAGCCGGACTTCAGAACCAGCACGCACTTGGCCCGAACCGGCCGGCTGAACAGTGGGCCGTCGTACGAACCCTCGGCATAGATCACCTGCGTTTCATGATTGCTGTAGCAAAACTTCACCTGGCAGAGCGTGCCGGCGCCGTCGCTGGCGCGGAACGTGTCCGGTCCGGTGCGCTCAAGCGCGACATTGCTGATCTTCATCACCTCCCAAATGCCGACGATGACTTCCGGATGGCGGACGAGGAACAGATACAAATCCGGATCGCAATCAATGACCTGGATCGGCAATCGCCGGTAGATGGTCGCGTTGGAAAGAGTAGCCGTGACCTTCGGTCTGATATTCTCTTCCAGCTTGTCCAAGGGAACCGAGCGAATGGCGTCTTCGCGGGCGGCGCGGCTCGATGTGGCTTGCATCGGACTGGCTGCCGCGGCGGAACCGGCACAGGACGTCAACACCGCCAGGCCCAGAAGAACGCCAAGCGGCCGCCGCGAATTTCCGTTCCACGCCGATTCTGGTTGTTCGTTCCCGTTGCGGCGCGCACCGGCGCGCGGCATGTTCGGTCGCCTTGGCATACTTCCCCCTGAGCCCAAATCCCCAGCTTGCCGCCAGCGACTTTGCCATGAACGCATCACGGCCCGCTAGCAACCACCTTGGCCGGTTGTGCCGACGTTAGAAGTTTTTCGGCTCGGGAAAGCAGCTTAGGAGAGCCAAAGTTTTTCAGCACGCCGCGACGCGTGTTGGCATCGGGCTGATCTAGGGGTCGGGCAAAGTGTTAGACCATTTTGGCACGCCGCCTAGGACATCGACGGGACCCCTTCGCGCGACGCCAGGGGAGTGCTAGCTGGTGCTGCGACTGACAGCACGCCCCTCGCCGGAAGAAAACACGAGGTCGAAGCCGTCCGAAGAACGGGCCTCATCGGGCCACGAGACGACTTTCGACGAACGCCAGCGGAGTCTTGCTGCTACGATCCGCGTCGCGCTTAAGCGCGATCAGCGTCGTTGCACGTCGAGCAACGTGACGCGCTGCACATTGATGTGCTGCCGGTGTAAGTCCGTCATATATCCCCGCTGGCCATTGACGCCGACGTATTTGTCGACAAAGGGCCGAAGGTTCACTCCGGGCGCCGCGGTGATGAAAGACACGACTGCGTTGGATTGATCCACCAGAGCGAATTGCGGCCCGCCCACTTTCTCGGAAATGACCGGCGAGAGCCGCCCGACCCCGTCAAATCGCGGCGCCTCGGGTCGATGCGGCTCGGACCCGCCCAATTGGCTATTGGCCCGATCCGTATCTTCTTGCATGTGGCGGACACTGAGGTGACGCTGTTTGATATCTTCAAAGCGCGCCAACTTGGTAAGCAACACGCGTACGCGACCTCGCTGGAGCGGAGTTTGGGCCTCGTCCAACAAGGCCTCCGCTCGGTTCTGCAATCTATCGAACGACCAGACCGAAATCTCTTCGACCACCATGGCCGACAATTCCAATTCGATGCGATCGATTTCTCGTCGCAGTGCCGCGGAGCCCGGGCTGTCCGGCGGCTCGGCGGCCGCCGAAACGCGCGCGTCCGGGTCGTCTGTTGTCGGCTGCGACTCGCGCAAACCGCTGGCCAGTCGAATGCCCCGCTCAGGGCGCTCCGCAGCGCGCGGGATGGAAGATTCCTCACCCGGCAAAGCGTCTTGCTCATCGCGGGCCACTTCGGCCGCGCCGTCTCGATCGACGTACTTGGAGAAGACCCAGCGAAACTCGCCGGAAGGAGGCGAGATTTTACACCAGGGCGAATCGCTGGCGGGCGAATCGACCAGCTCGACCTTTTCGCCCTTGTCGAGCCGCACCTGAATCACGTCCCGAACATCGCTAAACGCACTGCCGACTCGCGCCACGACGCGCGGTGAATTCACGGTCGCCAGCCCATTGCCCGCCGGGTCAAGGTGCCGGGACGAAACCCAACTGAAGCTTTGGCGCGGCGGGCGAATGGCATACCATCCGCCCGGATCGTGGCGATAAACCTCTACCTTCGCGCCCTTCTGCAGCTTATCGGTCGGATAATAATCGCGCCCGGGCCCGCTCCGCACGTAAACGTCGGCCGAGTTAACATACGCGGCGTAAGGAAATTCAATGCCCAGGGCTTGATTACGCGCGCCGAGCGCCAGGATCGCGAAGAGAAACGAGCACCAGCGCATTTGCCGAACTCCTGGACGGAAGGTCCGGAACTGAGAAGTGAGAAAATAAGCGGTGGCTTGTAGTAGATTCAGCCGCCGAATTCAAGGGCAGTTTGGGAGTGCAAGCCCGCTGCCCTGGTGATATGGTGATATCACGATGCAGCCACCATTCAAAGACAACATCGACTGTTTGAGCGTCGGCATTCTCGTGGCGGACCACTTATGCGATCCGATCGAGCGAATTCCCACGGCCGGCGAGCTGATCATCTGCCCGCGGCTCCCCTTGAGCATCGGCGGTTGCGCGTCGAACACGGCCGTTGACCTGGCCCGATTGGGGGTGCGGGCGGGAGTGGTTGGCTGCGTGGGGCAGGATTATTTCGGCCGATTCATCATCGACACGCTCGCGGCGGCCGGAATCGACGTTCGCGATATCCGCCAACTGGCCGACACGGAAACTTCCGGTACGCTGATCATCAATGTGCGCGGCGAAGATCGCCGCTTCATTCACGCCGCCGGGGCTAACGCCAGGCTCGAGGCCGCGCATATTCCGCTCGATCGCGTGCGCGGCACCAAGGTGCTTTACGTCGGCGGCTACCTGCTGATGCCCGCGCTGGAAGGCGAACCGCTCGCCTCGCTCTTTCGCCAGGCGCGCGCCGCCGGGGTGAAGACGGTGCTGGATATCGTGATACCTCGTCCGGGCGATCACTGGCGCAAGCTGGAAAGCGTTTTGGCGGAAACTGATGTCTTTCTGCCGAATCACGATGAAGCCGCTTCGCTGACGGGCTTTGACGATCCAGTGAAACAAGCCCAGCGGTTCGTCAGCGCCGGCGCCGGCGCGGTCGTGATTACCTGCGGCGGCGAAGGAAGTGTTGCCGTTTCGGGCAAAGAGCGGTTGCGTGCCCCGGCGCATCGGCTCGAATACAAAGGCGGAACCGGCGCCGGTGACGCCTTTGATGCTGGTTTTATCACCGGCCTGTTGTTGGGCGAGGATTTGGCGGGCTGCTTGCGTTGGGGGAGTGCGATTGGCGCGAGTTGTGTCCGTTCGATCAGCGCCACCGAGAGCGTCTTCAACCGCCAAGAAGCCGAAACATTCATGCATGCCCATCCGCTTTTGGTCGAGCGGTTCTGATTGGCGCGGCTGTAACGATTACCGCGAGACGGAATCGCGCTATTCATGCGGGGCAGACCGCTTCGCGGTTGCGGTAGCGGCCGCCAAAACCGGCAATCGTGAACTAGACTTCATCGAAGCTCGCCACCAGTGGCGGCAAGTTGTCTCGCGGCCTTCGGGGCATACGGGGGGACCAAACTGTGCGACTCTTCCGACTATTTCAACGCAAAAAAGTGTTCGTGGATCCGCGCGTCCAAGGCGCGATGTTGCTGCGACTCGTGATCTATTGGGTGTTTGGGCTGCTGGCTATCGCCCAGATTCTGCTGTTCTGGCAAATCATCACGAGTCCGCCGGCCCCATTTCTCGACCAATTCCGCTTCGACATTTTGTGGGCCAAGCATGGCTCGGTTGTCATCGCGTCGTTGATCATGCTACCAATTTTTTTGGTCGATACGGTGGTGGTGACCAACCGTTTTGCTGGTCCTCTGTATCGTTTGCGTGCTTCGATTCGCGCCTTGACGGCCGGCGAGCGGGTTGAGCCATTAAAGTTTCGCGACAGAGATTTCTGGCGCGAAGTGGCTGATGAATTCAATCTCCTGGCCGTACATGTAGAGCAACTGAAGCGACAGGTCGCGATGGCCTCGACGGCTCCAAAACCCGAGACAAAAGACCGGCACGAACTCGACCCGGTCGCCGCCCACTAAGGCGTCAGATCGCGGAGTTGACACCCCGTTTCCGCCGGCGTATGCTAAAGCCGTCAAACGATTAAGTACTGTGAGAGATCCGATGTTTGCCCCGGTCCGCCCCTCACGCGAAATGACGCCAGCCCCGCTTGCGGTGGGCGTGATTATTATCGAGGAGGCGCGGCCGTAAGGGCGAGCCGGTTTCGACCGATTCAAATTCAGCCCTGAGGCCCACTCGGCCCCAGGGCTGTTGTTTTAGGTAGAGATATCAAATGCCTTTTGTGCAGCGAACCTCCTGATTCAGTAAACCCCGATATCTTATGTACCTTGAGACTCATCCCATGCGTCGCATTCAGATCTACGACACGACTCTGCGAGACGGCAGCCAGGGCGAGGGCGTGAACTTTTCGCTCCAAGACAAGCTGCTGATTACCGAACGGCTCGACAGCTTGGGCTTCGACTACATCGAAGGCGGCTTTCCGGCCTCGAACGAGAAGGATGCCCAGTACTTCCAGCGCGTGCCCGGGCTGAAGTTGAAGCACATCAAGGTCTGTGCTTTCGGCATGACCCGCCGCCGGGGCGTGCGCCCGGAGGACGATCCGGGCTTGGAAGCCCTACTGAACGCCAACACGCAAGTGATCACATTGGTCGGCAAGACGTCCGACTTCCACGTCATCGAAGTCCTCCGCGCTTCACTCGAGGAAAACCTGGCCATGATCGCCGACAGCGTTCGCTATCTTCACGCAGCGGGGCGCGAGGTGATTTACGATGCCGAGCACTTCTTCGACGGTTGGAAGTCGAACCCTGAGTATGCGCTCTCAACCGTGCGGGCCGCGGCCGAAGCCGGCGCGAGCCTGATCGTGATGTGCGACACCAATGGCGGCAGCATGCCAGAAGAAATCGCGGAATTGACCCGAGCTGCCATGGCCAAGCTGAGCGTGCCCGTCGGCATTCACTGCCACAATGACTGCGAGCTGGCAGTGGCCAACTCGCTCGCCTCGATCGATGCCGGCTCCGTGCAGGTGCAAGGCACGATCAACGGATTGGGCGAACGCTGCGGCAATGCCGACTTGATTTCCGTGATTGCGAATTTGGCGGTGAAGAAAAAGGGCTATACCGTGCTCGACAGCTCCAGCGTCGAGCATCTGACCGAACTTTCCCGGTTTGTCTATGAAACGGCCAATTTGCGATCGTTGCCCAGCCAGCCTTTCGTGGGCAGCAGCGCCTTTGCGCATAAAGGTGGCATGCACGTGCACGCCATTTCGCGGGCAACCGCCAGCTATGAACACATCTCCCCGGAATGTGTCGGCAACGAACGGCGAATTCTGGTCAGCGAGCTATCGGGCCGCTCCAACATCGTGGCTCTGACCAGTAGTCATGACGTGGCCCAGGATCCCAAGCTGATGGACAAAATCCTGGCTCGCGTCGTCGAGTTGGAAAACCAGGGCTACCAGTTCGAGGCGGCTCAAGGCTCCTTTGACTTGTTGGTCAAACGATGTGCCGGCACCTTTCGGCCGCACTTCGAGCGCGTCAACTTCCACGTGACTGTCGAAGCCGACGAGGCCGGCAGCGTGGTCACCGAGGCCACTATCAAGCTGCGGATCGAGGGCCAGACGCGGCACGAGGTGGCCGAGGGCGACGGGCCCGTCAATGCCCTCGATGCAGCCCTGCGAAAAGCTCTCCATGGCCATTTCCCGAACCTGGCGCAGATGCATCTTGTCGATTACAAGGTGCGGGTCATCAATTCCGAAGCGGGCACGGCCGCCGGAGTGCGGGTGGTGATCGAAAGCCGCGACGACGACGAGATTTGGGGGACCGTCGGCGTGAGCGAAAACATCATCGAGGCCAGTTGGATCGCCTTGGTCGATAGCTTCGAATACAAACTTTACAAAGACGCAGGGAAGAAATCGGCGGCCGCCAAAGTAAAATGACGCCAAACCGCATCGAACCCCCAAAAGTTCCTCGTCGACACCGCAAGCGCCATGGGAACAGAAAGCCGCGGCATTTGCGAAGCAAATGCCGCTTGAGCGCTACGGATCCAGAAAGG
>JACQFF010000260.1 GCA_016200205.1 Planctomycetia bacterium | reverse complement strand
GCCCTCGCTGAAAGAGTCTCGCCGTTGAAAAACGGGATTGCCTCCCAGCACATTTAGAGCCTATACGAGAACCGTCTCGGAGAAGGGGACAGTCCCATTTTGCTACCCGACCATCCTGCTGATGGTGCCCGCCGCAAAATCGGGACAGTCCCCGACGGTTCTCGGATAGGCTCTTAGCGAAACGCGACAAAAAAAGGGAGGTCGCCGGGTGCCTTCCCCAATTTTTCAACAAGCTGCTAGATCATCGAATGAACGCGCCCGCCCGGCGGAAAAAAACAAATGGTCCACGGCCGGAAAACGCCGCCCGCACCGGCGCCGTGCGCGTGTTTTCTTGCTGGCGAACAAACGGCAAACCATAATCAATTTATAGCCCCCAAAACACGCACCAGGCGCGGCCGGCCATGTTACTGAGTCGAAAGCGAGAGACCGTGTCGGCCGGGTGGTTGGCGGCGGCCACGATTGTCATCACCGGCTTGCATCACGAGCAGATCAAACTCACCGATCCGGGCAACGGCGCGGTGATCGACCTGACCGGGGGCAAATTTCTGGCCCTGGAAGACGCCCATTTCCCACTGGGCGAAAAGCAGCCTGGCTCCTGGCCCGCGCGGTCGAAGAAGCCCCAGTGGCGATGTTCCAACGCCGAGCTGTACCCGGTGACGATCCGGGGCAATAGCGCCAACGTGGTGCTCACCGGAGGGACGATTCAGGGCATGATGGACCCCCGCGCGCCCTGGCACGTGTGGAAGGAGTATGCCGACGGGGCGGGACTGCGCGTCGAGGGCGAGGGAACGTACGAGATCAAGAACGTGGCAATCAAGAACGTCGAGGACGGCATCGACCCGCGCGGGCCAGCCGGCGCGAAGTTCTACATTCACGACGTGTTCATGGATCAGATTCACGACGACATGGTGGAAAACGACGCCATCCATTCCGGCACGATTGCCGACAGCTATATGCGCGGCCACACGTTTCTTTCCGCCCGCGGCAAGCGGACCGACTCGCAGGCCGTGGTGCAGATTCGCAATGTTGTGGTCGAGTTGATCCTGCAGCCGCACCAGGGAGACCACGGCCCGACCGACATCAACACGCGGGGCGGCTACCCCTTCCCTGATGGCCTGGGCAACGGCTCGATCTTCAAGTGGTCCGGCAGCTCCGGCGGTGTCGACGTGCGCGACAGCGTTTTTCTCGTCCACCGCGCGGCCTCCAGCAGCAACAAGGCCATGCGTTTCGCGCCCGGCGCCTACAGCAACGTGACGATCGTGTGGCTGGGCCAAGGTTCCTACCCCGCGCCTGCTCCTCCCGGCGTAACCATCACGCGCGACCGCGCGGTGTTCGATCGGACCGTTAAGGCGTTCTTCGTCGCGCACCCGAAACTCGTCCCCGACCGCACCGCTCCGTAATGCGTTTCCTATTGCCGTTTCGAATCCTCCTGAAGAATCTCACGCAAACGGGAGCACTAGCGCCGCGACGTTCTGTCTCTTCGATTTGCAAGTGTCGATGCACCCGATCGGTTTGTGCGCTCAATTTCGCCCGACTGAGGCGTCGCCACGGGTCCAAACCGCCGGCACCCGCCATGTCCACGCGCCCGGTGCATGCGCGTTTATGGTGGTTGGGCTATCGATGCTGGCGTGCCAGCAGGCCCGCCGGGCAAGAAGCGGGCGGGCGGAACCGCGGAATTCGCGATCGAGCGTGGCCGCCGAACATTTCGCGAGTCGTATCGCAATGCGGCGTAATATCGCCCAGCGGCAATGCCATCGCCGCTGCCCCCGTTTGACCTCCATCTCCCAGGTGAGCATACTACCGGGCGGCGGAACCTCGGATGTTGGCGGTTGGCCGCGCCGGCTGGAAGGACGCCGCGCCGGCGGGATTGCGATATGGCTCGCGTGAATACATTACCTCGTTTAGAGCCGATCACGGGTTGGTGGCGAGGAGTCGCGCGCCGCGCGTTCGTGCCGATCGTCCTGTTCGCCGCCGCGATCTGTCCCTCCGCTCTTCGCCTGGAAGCATCCGAAACCAACCCCGCCCAACGTCCCAACATCGTGCTGATCTTGGCCGATGACTTGGGCTACGGCGATCTGGCGTGTTACAACGATCGCTCGAAAATCCCCACGCCGCGGCTCGATCGACTGGCGCGAGAGGGGATGCGCTTTTCCGATGCGCATACGCCTTGTTCCGTTTGTTCGCCGACGCGCTACGGATTGCTCACCGGACGATATGCGTGGCGGAGCCGGCTCAAGTCGGGCGTGCTCAACGGTTATTCGCCGGCTCTGATCGAGCCCGGCCGCGTGACGTTGGCGTCGCTCGTGAAGGAGCAAGGTTATCGCACGGCATGCGTGGGCAAGTGGCATCTGGGATTGGGAACCGACGAGCTGGCCGACTACGGCAAACCGCTCACCCCGGGGCCAAACTCGGTCGGCTTCGACGAGTCGTTCGTGCTGCCCGCCTCGCTCGATATGCCGCCGTACGTATTTGTCGAAAACGAGCGCGTGACGGTCGCGCCGAGCGAGACGATCGCCGCCAGCCAAATGCGGCGCAATGGCGGCAATGGTTTTTGGCGCGAGGGAGCAATCGCCCCCGGCTTCAAGCATGTGGACACGCTGCCGACGCTGGCCGATCGGGCAATACGCTTCGTGCGTGGGCAAAATCGCGACAAGCCGTTCTTTCTCTACTTTCCGCTCACCGCGCCGCACACCCCATGGATGCCCACCGATGAGTTTCGCGGCCGAAGTGGCGTGGGTTACTATGGCGATTTCGTGGCCCAGGTCGATGCCACGGTCGGCAAGCTGCTCGACGCGCTCGAGCAACAACAACTCGCCGACAATACGCTCGTGATCTTCACCAGCGACAATGGGGCGCATTGGCTGCCGAGTGACATCGAGAAATGGGACCATCGTGCCAATGGAAGTTGGCGCGGGCAGAAAGCCGATCTCTGGGAGGGCGGACATCGCGTGCCCTTCATCGTCCGCTGGCCGGGCAAGGTTGCACCGCAAAGCCAGAGCGATGAATTGATTTGCCTGACTGACGTCATGGCCACTCTGGCGGCGATTCTCGGACAGAAGTTGTCTGACGCCGCGGGTGAAGACAGTCTTGATTTCCTGCCGGTCTTGCTGGGCCAAAAATCCGCGCAGCCGGTGCGCGAGGCGCTGGTGCACCATTCGGCCGACGGCACGTTCGCCATCCGCCAGGGAGTTTGGAAGCTAGCCACGAAGCTCGGGTCACACGGCTTCAGCGAACCGAAAAATATCGAGCCCCAGCCGGGCGGGCCAACGGGCCAGTTGTACCAGTTGAGCGACGATCCGACCGAGTCGCGCAACCGCTGGCTCGAACAGCCGGAAATCGTCCAGCGGCTCACACAGCTATTGGCCCGCTATCAGCAGCAAGGGCGCACGCGGCCGCTGCCACGCTAAGAGCAAACGGACAAAACCCAACGGCCGCCCTTGCAAGCTGCGTTTCACGGCCGCTCGACTTCGGCCAGCCGAGCCGCGGCGTAGCGTCGCACCGGCTGATAGATTTTGTCCAGCCGCTCTTAGATTTGTTGTCGCGTGCAAGATAGCGTGCACGGACGACTTCGGGCTACAATCGTCGTTCTCTCATGTAAGTTCAGTTAAGAGCCTATCCGAGAACCGTCGGGGACTGTCCCGATTTTGCGGCGGGCACCATCCGCAGGATGGTCGGGGAGCAAAATGGGACTGTCCCCTTCTCCGAGACGGTTCTCGGATAGGCTCTAAATGTAAGCGTGGGATCTTGAACAGTTCCGCGACCGCCAGGGACCGAGCCGGTTAAGGCCGCCGGATTTGCGATGGCAGAAATCCTGCTGTACTTGGCGATTTTTCTGGCGATTGTTACCGTCGTCGGACACGGGCTGTGGGTCATCTTGGCCTGGATGTTCACACTCGGCACCGAGTCGGGGGAAACGAAGCCCGGCGACCCGCTCAAACTTCAGTTCTGCCCGCGCTGTGCATTGGAATTGGAGGCGGGTCGCTGCCGCGCGTGCGACTGGCCGCAGCCGATCGAGTTTGCAAAAAAGCGACCGATCGCGGCGCTCGACGCGTTGGCCGCGCGCATCGATCACCTCGCCAACTTGGGCCTGCTCGATTCCGCCGCGTTGCAAAACTTTTCGCAAGTGCTCGCCGCGGAACGGCAGCGTTTGCTCAACGCTCAGGGAACCGCCGCGCCGGCTCAAAAAGATGGCCGCCAAGACGAAGAATTCATCTCGGCGGATCTCGTTGATGAATCGATCGCCCCGGTAGCGCCAACGCCAGTTCCCAGGCCGCGCGACGACCGCGAGTTCGCCTCCGCCGTGCCCGTCGAGATCCGCGCCCAGCAGTTCGCGGTTCGACAAGAACGGCAGCCCGCGGTCGAAGTCGCCGGAGAGCCATTGCCCCCCCGCCCGACGCTGACCGATTGGCTGGCCGCGTTCATGGAAGAGCGCAACATGCGCTGGGGCGAATTGGTCGGTGGACTATTGATCGTCTGCTGCTCGATTGCCTTGGTCGTGAGTTTTTGGTCGGCGATCGCCGAGCGGCCGCTGTTGAAATTCCTGTTATTCAATGGCGTGACGGCATGCCTGTTTGGCATCGGCTTCCACAGCGAGCACCTCTGGCGGCTGCACACGACCAGCCAAGGCCTGTTGATCATTGCCACCTTGCTCGTGCCTTTGAACTTTCTGGCCATTGCGGCTTTTTCGCGGTCCGATGCCGGCGAGTATCTGCTGACCATTTCGGGCGAGGCCGTTTCGGTGGCCCTGTTTTCCGCGCTGGTTTACTGGGCAGGCAAAATCATTGTCGATGGGCGGGCTGCCGTTTTGGCGGTCGGCATGCTGGTGCCCTCAGTGGTGCAGTTGCTCGTGCGGCGCTACGTCGATCCGCTGACCAGCCAGGGGGTGCTTGTCCAACTGGCCGCGCTGCCGGTGGCCTGTTACCTACTGGTAAACGGCTGGGTTTTGCAGCGCACCGCGGCCGCGCTCCGCTTGAGCGAAACCGAGGTCAATGGTCTGTTCAAATTCTTCGGCGTCACGACCTTCGCCGCGCTCTTGCCCTTGGGATTGCTGCTGGTCAACACCGAGCGTCCGATGCAGGCTCTGCACCAGTTGCCGATGATGGCCAGTCTGCTGGGCGTGATTCCGCTCAGCGCGGGCCTGTTGTTGTGGCAGAAACTTTCCGGCGCCGGCCTGACAAGCTTGCGCATGGCGGGGACCAGCGTGGCCGTGTTCGGCGCGCTGCTGTCGTTGAGCGGCCTGGTACTCGGATGGCCCGATCCGATCTTGATGTTGCCCGCGGGCTTGGTTGAATTCGCCCTCTTCACGTTCGTCGCCTGGCGGTTTGGCTTGCCCGCGGCGCACGGCGTGGCGGCGGCCTGCCTGGCTTTGAGCTATTTGCTGGGCGTATATCTGGCCGACCATCAGATTTCCCGGTTGGACCAAGATTCCGGGCAGTTGGCCGAGATCATGATCTCCGGGCCGACCGGAACTTTGTTGGCACCGCTGGCGCTTGCGTACGCGGCAGTCGCCTATACATTGCGCTGCGGAAATTTCCGCAGCCCAAACACGCTCGTATGCGTGACGGCATTGTTGGCCGGCGTGAGTCTCGCGCTGGTGAGTTGGTTTGGGTTTGGCGTCGAGGGAGATCCGATTGGGGCAGCCTGGGTTTATCTGCTCTACGCGGCCGGCTGTCTGGCGATTAGTGCGCGCAGCAATCGCGTCGCAATCGCCTGGCTCGCGGCGGCGCTGCTGTTGGCCGCCGTCTTGCAAGCGGTGATATTTCGCTATGAAAGCCAACTGGCCTATGCCGAGAGCGAACTGGCGGCCATTCTGCTTTACGGCAGCTTGGGCGTGGCGATCGCGATGGTCGTCGGCCGATCGCGATGGGTGCGCGACGACAGCCCCCTGGGCGACGTGCTGTGGAATGCGTCGTTTTTCAGTTCGCTGGCCGCCGCGATTTGGCTGGCGGTGCTGGCGCCGGGACAAACCGCCGCCTTCAAAGCGGGCCATTGGTTGTGGTTGGCCCTGCTGTGGCTGGCGGTGGCCGCTTCAACCGGCTGGCTGCCGGTCTGGACGTGTTTTCAGGTTGCGCTTAGCGTGTCCGTGGTGTTTGGCGCAGCCAGTCAACTCGAAGCCCACGCCTGGTTTGCCGAATCGAATCGCCCATGGCTCGATCCGTGGACGTGGCAAGCCGTCGGCATCGCGCTGGCGGTGCTCAACCTGGCTTGGGCCGCGCTTAGAATTATTTGCCGGCATTGGAGTGAACGCGCCACCGAAGATGATTGGAGCGGCCGGGCCACGAAGCTATTAAACTCGCCGTGGCTGGCCGTCGATCGCGTGACGAGCGGCGCATTGGTGGCGCTCGTCGTGATGCTCGGCACCTATGCGGCGCTGCCCGGCGTGCGACAAGAATTGTCGCCGCGCGATATGTCGGCCGTCAGCAGCGTTGCCGGCGCGATTCCCGCGACGCCTCCCCGACGGATCGTGCCTCCGATTGAGAACTTCCAATTAAAGCGCATTCCGCACGAGCACGCAGGCGATTGGGGAAGCTGGCTGCTGTTGGCGAGTTTGCTGGTGCTGCTGGCCGCGATCGTGCGCGAGAGAGTCTCGCAGGCCTGGCTGTTATGTGCGTTCGTCACGGCGGCGGTGAGTTGTCCGCTGTTGGCCAGCCGCTGGGAAAGCGAAGTGGCGGTGGCCTCGGCCCTGCGCTGGTTTTCGGCGGGACTGCTGTTGTTCGGCTCCATGCCGATCTGGGGCCGAGACTGGTTCGCGCGTCAAGCGGCGCGGCTGGGCTGGCGACCCCCGGAAACCGGTTGGAACGTGGTGTCAAACGCCCGCGGACTGGTGTTTTTCCTGGGGCTCGTTCCGCCGGTGGCGATGGCGTTGGGAATTGGATCGCAGGCGCTGGGCCGGTC
>JACQFF010000268.1 GCA_016200205.1 Planctomycetia bacterium | reverse complement strand
CCCACGCGAATCGACAATTCAATTGCTCTTGCCCACTTCTCTGCCCCCGCTGGGATACAAATATGAACTCGCATGTGTCGTGACACGGTATGACGCCCAGCCGCGAATGTATGCCCATCGACCTTACTACCGACTCGTGCCGGCCTGCCCAATGGCATATCAAATCGACCAGCCTTGCGGCGGTCAGTGACCGGCCCTCAAGCTGGTGCCATTCGTGGTTAGTGGATAGTGTATTCATCCACCAATCACCAACCACCAGCCTCTATCCCAGCTCCGCGATTTGTCCCCGAGTAGGCCACCCTTCGGACGACCAACCCCGAGCTGTGTTGTACGCCGCGACGAGCCCTTGCAATCGCTCGGGCGTGAGCGTGGCGGTCGGGTCGTCCGGCAACGGATGGTTCAAGAATCGCTCCGGCAGCGTGTCTTCAGCCGGTTGCCAGCCACAAAGAATATTGAAATGCTTCTTGGCGGTGACGATGCGCCGGGCCGTGGCGCGCAACTCGTCGGGGGTCGTATCCCAGCCGGTCACCAGGTTGAGCATTTCGGCCGCTTCGGCAAGGAAATCCGTGAACACACCCCGTAAGAATTTGCAAAGGATTAGCGAATCCATCAGGGCCGCTTTGTCCTCGGTTTCCACGGCCATGCCGGCGGCTTCGAGCCCGGGCTGGCGACGATCGACCCGCTCGGAAAAATCGACCTCATAAGCACCCGAGCGATTGTGATCCGCGCCGCGCGTGCCCACGGCGAAACCGAGTGCCATCGTCTGCAATGCGCGGGGCTCGTAGCCGGGCATTTCCAAACCCTTCACTTGGGGCGCAAAGGTCAAGGCATCGGATCCGATCGACTTGGCCATGCGGCGGCTGCCTTCGGCCATCAGCGCGCCCAAACCCTCGCGGCGGCCTACTTCATGGAGTGCCCGATGGAGCGCGTTGCCATCGCCGAACTTGAGCCACGGCGCATCGAGCAGTCCTCGCTCGACGCACTCCATCGCGAAGGCAATTGTTCCGCCCGCGCTGATCGTGTCGAGCCCCAGCTCGTCGCACACCCGCGACGCGCCGAGCACGACGTCAGGATCGCTGATGCCGCACAAGGGTCCCAGGGCGAACAGGTTTTCGTATTCCATTCGCACGCCCGGTTGGTTGTCGCCGCCGCGGAATCCATAGATATGTTCACAACCGATGGTGCAGGCGGCGCAGCTGGCCCGGGTTTTTGCGCGGGTTTGCGTCATCTGTTCGGGCGAGAGCGCTTCGGCAGCCTTGAACGTCCCTTGCTGGAAATTTCGCGTCGGCAACGCGCCCAGTCGATTGAAGACCAGCAAGTTCGCCGCCGTCCCGAGTTCACGATACTTGGCGGTCGCCGGGCCAAATGATTTATCCGAGAGTTGCTTGGCCAGCGCCACGAGTTGTGCCGGCTCGGCCAGGCGAGCGCGCTGGGAACCGCGCACCGCGATCGCTTTGATGTGCTTCGAGCCCAACACGGCGCCGCTTCCGCCGCGGCCGGCGTGACGTCCGTCGTGCGAGATGGTGGCATACCGCACGAGCCGCTCGCCAGCGGGCCCGATCGTGGCGATTTGGTATTCGTTTCCCAACCGGGCTCGCAATTGAGTTTCCGCGTCCCGACAACTCAGCCCCCAAAGCTCGCCGGCCGCTTCGATGCGAATTTGCCCCTCGTCAATGATCAGGATCGACGGAGTATCGGCACGACCGACCAGCACGATGGCGTCGCAGCCCGCCCGCTTGCCGGCGATGGCGAAATGGCTGCTGGCGAGCGAATCGTTGATCCGCTCGGTGAGTGGACTGCGGCTGACGACGGCAAACTTGGCTGAAGTCGTCAGCGGACTTCCG
This sequence comes from Planctomycetia bacterium, assembly GCA_016200205.1. GTDB lineage: Bacteria > Planctomycetota > Planctomycetia > Pirellulales > PALSA-1355 > PALSA-1355. Next base: position 18,901 of record JACQFF010000268.1, on the reverse strand, counting down.
ACCAATGGGCTGAACACAAAAGCCAGCGGCGCCTCGGGCGAGAGCGGATCGACCTGGTGCGATCCTTCGCGGAGCATGAGGTGAACCCCCAGCCCGCTGCCCCCCAGGAATTTTCGCAGCTCCACTTCAGCGAGCCCGACACGTTCCGCGCACTGCTTCCCTACATCAATGCGCAAGTAGCAGCCGTGGTAACCGGGCGGACCAGGATGGTGGCTTGGCATCAGGATTCAGCCCCCGGCATCCGCCGAAAGAATCAGCAGCGAATCTCCGGCCGCCAGCGCCGTGGACGGATCGCTGACGAACCGCTGGCCATTGAGATTGGCCAGATAACCGCTCTGCAACCGGCCGTTGGCGATGCAGGCTTCGGCCAGACGAGGAAATCGCCGGGCCAGGTCCAAAAGGACTTCGTCCAGCCGCGCACCTTCGGCCTGCGTTTTGGCGATCCCGGCCCGCTGGCGCGGGATGCCGAACAATTCGACGGTGATGCTCATCGGGGCGGTCACGAAAAAGCGCGAAACTTTCCCAAGCTCTGTATTCTAGACGCTCCAGCGCTTGGCCAACAGTTCGCCGGTGAGTTTACGGCTTTTCGACCAGCCAGATGTTGCGATAACGGACCGGATTTCCGTGATCTTGCAAGTAAATCGGGCCCGGTTCGGGACCTTCTTGGATGGGAGCGGCGGTCGTGATCTTGGGCAGTTCGACGTTGCTGTGGATCGACACGCCGTTGTGCTTGACGGTCATCGTTGAGTTTTTCACTTTCTTGCCGTCCTCATACTTGGCGGCCGTGTAATCGATGTCGTAGGTTTGCCAGGCCAAGGGCGGAAAGCACATGTTCACGTCCGGGGCTTTGATGCTGTAAATCCCGCCGCATTCGTTGTTCTCGCCTTTCAGCCCGAACGAATCGAGCATCTGCACTTCGTAGCGGCCCTGCAAGTAACAACCGCTGTTGGCGCGGCCTTGGCCTCTGGCGGTTGGCATGTAGGGGAGCAGGAATTCAACGTGCAACTGGCAGCTTTGGAATTTTCGCTTGCTCATAGCGCCGGCCATGAGCAGTCCGTCGTCGGTCATCTTACCGGGGCTGAATTGACCGGCGCTAGTTCCATCGAACAACACGATCGCTCCTTGGGGCGGCTCGGCGCCCAGCGTGGGGCTTTTGCGTGCGACTTTTTTCAGCTCAATGTGAATATCGCCGTTGGCCGAAACGACGCGCAGCACGCCGTCCTTGATCTCGCCGCGGTTTTCGTCCCCCGGAAACTTGACAACGCCGTCCTGTAGTTCACCGTCGACTTCGTGCTTGCTGGCGCCGTCCCAGCCATCGCCGGGCAGGCCGCCGGGATAGCCCACGGCGTGGAATTTGTTGTCGCCCAACGCGATGACCTGCGCGCCCAGTTTCGATTCGCCGTCCGCGGTTTTCATCTTGCCCGAGTATTCGCCTTGAATTTTGAAGGCCGCTTCCTCGGTCGATCCGACTTTGGAATCGGCTGCTCCCAGAGCGGGAGCGGTGGCTGAAAGTCCCAGGCAAAGCAAGCCGGAAAAAGCGAAAGGGCAGGGGCGCATCGTTGATTTCTCCGCCAGGTGAGTTGTGAGATTAAGGATGCCAAAACCAGGGCTATTTTGGGTTGGCGTGGCTGGCGATGCAAGCGTCCAGCCCGACGGACCAAGAATTCGCGTTTTCCCACTCGCGAAAGACGTGCAGCCGAACGCCCGAGAGTGTACCATTGGTGCGTTATGTCGCCGGCGGGGCGGGCGCTGAGTTGGAACGCAAAGGGTCTTGTGCGCTTCCTCTGCGAACGGTCGAGGGAGTGTAAGCGGATTTGCGTTCCCGTTTATGGCGCCATCCGATGGCCAGGGGTTGGGAACGGAAATGATATTGGGGAGATTTCTTATGAACAAGCAGATCATCCGGCAGATCGCTGGCGGTTTCATGCTGGGGTTAATTGTGGTCGCGTCCGCCGAGGCCGCGATCCAACCGCATGCATTGTTTTCCGATAACTCCGTGTTGCAACAAAAGGTGAAGGTGCCGGTGTGGGGCACCACCGATCAGACGGAAAAGGTCACGGTGAACATAGCCGGCCAGGATGTTTCCACCATGCCCATCGATGGTAAGTGGCGCGTCGAGCTGGCGCCGCTGGCGGCCGGCGGACCGCATGTGCTCGTGATCAGCCAGGGTGGCGCCAGATTAGAATTGAAAAACGTCCTGGTGGGCGAGGTCTGGATTTGCGGTGGGCAGTCGAACATGCAATGGGCGCTCAAACAGAGCGCCGGCGGCAGCGAAGCGATTGCGATGGCCGGCAACGAAAAAATTCGCCTGTTCACCGTTCCACGCCGCGGAACCGACAAACCGGAAGCCAACGTGGTCGGCAACTGGACCGTGGCCGCGCCCGATACGGTGGGCGATTTTTCCGGCGTGGGCTACTTTTTCGGCCGCGACTTGCAAAAGCATCTGGTAGTCCCCGTGGGACTGATCGCTTCGAATCTGGGCGGAACGGCCGCCGAGCAATGGATGAGCAAGGAGTCGATCGAATCGAATCCCGATTTGAAGGACATGTCCAAGCCGCAAGGCGCCAGCACGCTGTACAACGCCATGATCGCGCCCTTGGCTCCCTATGCGATCGCGGGCGTGATCTGGTACCAGGGTGAGTCGAATGCTCCCCGGGCCTACCAGTATCGCAAGCTGCTGCCGGCGATGATCAAGAATTGGCGCGACACGTTCGCCCAGGGCGATTTTCCGTTCTTGATCGTGCAGATCGCCCCCTACGAGGCGATTGTGCCCGAGCCATCGGACAGCATTTGGGCTGAAGTACGCGATGCGCAGCTTTATGTCAGCCAAACGGTTCCCAAAACGGCGCTGGCCGTGATTACCGACGTGGGCGATGAAAAAGATATTCACCCACAACGCAAGGAGCCCGTCGGCGCCCGGCTCGCTCTGGCCGCCCAGGCCATCGCGTATGGCGAAAAAGTCGAGTACTCCGGGCCGCTGTACGACAACATGACCGTCAGCGGCGACAAGGCGGTGTTGCGCTTCAAGCACGTCGGCTCGGGCCTGGTGGCAAAGGGCGGGCCGCTGACTGGGTTCACGATCGCCGGCGAAGACCAAAAGTTCCACACGGCCAACGCCACGATCGAGGGCGACACGATCGTCGTATCGAGCGACAAAGTGGCCAAGCCGGTCGCGGTTCGCTACGGATGGGCAGCCTATCCGGTCGTGAATCTGTGGAACAAGGAGGATCTGCCCGCCTCGCCGTTCCGCACGGATGCGTTTCCCATCACGACGCAGGATAAGAAGTAAGTTTGTCCGTCGCGCTTGTGGATACGAGCTGTTCATCGAACGACAACCTGGAGGATATGACACCATGGTCCAGTCTGCCGCTGCGCGCATTGTGAGTGCGATCCTTTGCCTGTTTGTAGCCGTTGCATGGCACGGTCCGTCATCGTCGGCAGCCGAGTTGGCCGACGGCGTGCGCGGGCTGGCCACGCGGGCTCCCGGCCCGATGAAGATCGATGGCAATTTGGAAGAATTCAAAAACGCCTTCACGACGCCGGTCGGTTATTTCGATCTGAATCTGGCGAATCGCGCCGGCCAGTTCGTTTACATGTGGGACGATGCCGCGTTCTATGCCGGCCTGCGAACGCTCGACAAAAACCAGGCCGACCCCGCGGCGGACGATCGGCTGTGGGAAGGGGACGCGGTCGAATGGTATTTCGATACGCGCCGCAACCAAGATTTTCGCGCGATCTCGTGGGGTCCCGGCCCCGTGCACATGTATTGGACCGGATACAAAGGGGCCGAAATCAAGCCGCGCTGGTGTTTGCGCCCCGACATGTTGCATGCCATCCCCGGCACCGGCGTGGAAGTCGCCGCCCGACAGACCAGCACGGGGGCCGAGATCGAATTCAAGCTCCCCTGGGCCAACTTCCCCGATTTCCATGTAACGACCAACGCCGTGATCGCATTGGATGCCGAACTGTGCTATAGCGACGGCGGCGCGCGGGTTAACCGCACCTTTGCCTATGGTAGTCCTCTGTCCGTGCAGCAGCCCGCTTCGCAAGCCAAGGTGCAACTGGTCGAGAAACTCGAGCCCGAACATTGGAAACAGTGCGCGGCGGTAATGATGCCGATTCGCTGCGACACCGCCTGGACGCAAAAGACGCGGGCGATGGTAACCGGACTGATGGCCTTGCCGCCCCATCATGCCGATCAGGTTGGCAAGGTGGTGTTTCGGATTTTGGACACGGACGGCAAGATTCTGGGCGACTTCGACGGGCAGGTGGAAAGCTTTGACGGCGAAGGAAAATTCCAGCGAGCGCGGGCCGAATGGCCCACCGACCTGGCGGTGCCCGGTGCGCATTTTCTGTTGGGCATCGTCTACGACCGTCAAGGCTGCGAACTGGCGCGGGTCGCGCCGCGGATGGTCAGCGTGCAAAACTCGCAGGGTTATTGATCGCAAGACGGTATCGCGCGCTAGGGCGCGCTTGGAGACGGGACAGTCCCCTGCGGTTTTGTTGGAGTTCTTACCGGAAATTCGACCACAGGTCGTCGAGGTCCTTGCGCAGTTTTGCCATCTCCGCGCGAACTTCTTCCAGTTCGCGCCGCAAGTCTTCGGTAGCTTGCTCGGTGGCGGCGTGCCCTGGCAGTGTGCCGGCCGATTTCGCCGCGGGTGGCTGCGGGGTGACATTCGCCGTTACTGGCCGGACTGCGAGCGGCGCCGGGTGTTCTTGCGCATCTGGGAACTCTCTCGCCGGATTGGCGGAGTGAAACTCGGCGCGCACTTTTTCCAGTTCTCGCGGCTCATAGAGTGCGTGGGTCATAGCGTGGCCGCGCCCCTCGGGCGTGAGAGAGACGATCAAGCCCTTCTGTTTCAAAGAGGCCAACACGGGACGCAGGGTGTTCAAGTCGGGGATCGGATCCATCCGGGCTGCGCGGCCCCGTAGTTCTCCCTCGGTTTGGGCTCCCCTCAGCAGCAGTTCGGCCATCACCGCCAGTTCCAGCTTTTCGACCCCCAGCCATTCGTACATGTAATGGCGATATCTTGGTACTCGACCGCCCCCTTGCACTTCGGCCACGGCGCCCACCGCCCGCAACCGCGAGAGCGCTTCGTCGACATCCTCAAGTTCCAACTCCATCAGCGGATAACGGTTATTCTTTTGATTGCAGCCGCTGCGAAGTGAATTGACCGACATGGGGTATCCGTCGGGCGTGGTTTTGGCCTTTTCCACCAACACCCCCAAAACCCGCCGATCGATTGCCGATAGAGACTGCCAGCGGGGTTGGTGTTGATCAGCGGGGCGCGAAACGGTATCGCTCATTATCTCATTCTCCATTTTTGACCAGGCTAGAGGTTGCTTCGGCAATCTATTCCTCCTCATTCGGCTTCACAAGGACCGATTTTGGGAACGTCCAAGCGGGCCCCCGATCGTGCCGGACTGTCGTCTCGGGTCTATCTTCTCCCATAGCTTGGCGTTTCGGCTCTTGGTACAAAAGCAAGGGGCCAGTGCAAGCGATTTGCGACACCCGCCCTCGCCAACGAGATTGCAAGGCGATGAGCTTACCTTTGAATTCACGTCGGATTCTGATGTTCGTGGACGACATCTACGAAGATTTGGAGTTATGGTATCCGAAGCTACGGCTTCAAGAAGCCGGAGCCGAGGTGCTCGTCGCCGGACCGGAAGCCGGTCAAGAATATGTCGGCAAGCACGGCTACCCCTGCCGCTCGGATGCGGCGATTCGCGACGTGCGGGCCGCCGATTTCGCTGGCCTGATCGTGCCCGGCGGGTTCATGCCCGACAAATTGCGCCGCGACGCTCACGTATTGCAATTGGTCCGCGACTTCGCCGGCGCCTCGAAACTCGTGGCGGCGATCTGCCACGGCGGCTGGATTCCCATCTCGGCAGGCGTTTATCGCGGAGTGCGGGTCACCGGGTCGCCGGGCATCAAAGATGATCTGATCAATGCCGGCGCCCTCTGGGAAGACGCGGCAGTGGTGGTGGATCGGCATTTTGTTTCCAGCCGCAAGCCGGACGACTTGCCGGAGTTTTGCCGGGCGATCTTGCGGGTAATGGCTAATTAGAGCGGAGCGGACGAATATTGGGGGATTAGCGGACGATGAACATGGAGCTCGTGGGAACTGCTCTAGGCGTTTTAGCCGTTCCGCTCCTGGTGCTTTTGAATGCATTCTTCGTGGCGGCCGAGTTTTCGCTGGTGGCGGTCCGTCGCACCCGAGTCGATGAACTGATAAACCAACATCGCGCCGGGGCCACGGCGGTCAAGTACGCGATCGAAAATCTCGACGAGGCAATTGCCGCCACGCAACTGGGCATCACGCTGGCGAGCCTGGCGCTGGGTTGGATCGGCGAGCCACTGGTGGCCGAATTACTCCTGCCGCTATTTGCATTTTTGCCCGCAGCCGAAACCTGGATCGCCGCTCACACGGTGGCCACGGTAGTAGCCTTCGCATTGATCACCTTCCTGCACGTCATTTTGGGCGAGCTCGTTCCAAAGGCGGTGGCGCTCCAGCGACCCGACGGGGTGAGCCTGTGGATGACGCAGCCTCTGTTGTGGTTTTCGGCCCTCATGCGGCCTTTTATCGCGGTGATGAGCCTTATCGGCAATGGCGTGCTGCGGCTGTTGGGCTTCGAGCCGCTCAGCGGACATCAAATGCTGCATTCGGTGGAGGAACTGGCGCTATTGATCGAAGAAACGCGCCGTGCCGGCGTCTTGCCTCGCGATCAGGCTGAATACGTGCGCAACGTGTTTCGCTTGCCGGCCAAACACGTGCGAGACTGCCTCGTGCCGCGCGAGCGGATGGCCGCCCTCGACTTGCACATGCCCGAGCAACGTATTTTGGAAGCAGTTCGCGATGGGGCCCACACCCGGATGCCAGTCTACGAGGGGAACGTCGACAACATTGTGGGCATTGTCAACACAAAGGATCTATTCCACCTGTTCAGCTTGCGAGGAATGGTCGTGTTGGACGATGCCATGTATCCACCGATTTTCGTCGATCCTGACCGGCCGATTTCCGAGGTCTTGCGCCAATTTCGCCGTCAGCGGCGGCCCATGGCCGTCGTTCGCGATCGGCAGGGCAAAACCCTGGGTTTGATCACGCTGGAAGACATCGTGGAAGAGATCGTCGGCGAGATCGAAGACGAACACGATCCGCCGCCGAGCTGAGCCGCCCATTGGGGATCGGTTTCGTGTGTCGCACCCGCGATCCGGCCGCTGCCGCGGCGGCGCTTCCACCGTACATGACCGGCACAAGTCCCGATCCGACAAAGCCGCTGTGGCCCGATGCCACGTATGCCTCTTTGGGTCCTGGTCTGTCGCTGCTGAACCAAGGATTGGGATTGGCGGCAGCGAGAATTTGCCCCAGTTTGGATTGCTGGGAACCAAGGGATTTTGCCTCAGCGGCGTCGAGGACGTCAGCGTCTTGGGAACGACTCAAAAATAACTTCGTCCGCAAACACCTCTCCCTCTGGGAGAGGGCCGGGTGAGGGAAATCAAAATGCCGGAGTTATTTTTGAGTCGTCCCTTGGTGATCGAGAGCGTCTTCTTTTGGGAACGCATGGGCGTCGACGACGTGGTCGGCGCGGTCTCGGTTCACGGCACGAATGGTTTGTGGGGATTGATCTCCGTCGGCATCTTCGCCAACGGCAAGTATGGCGCCGGTCCGGCCCTGCCCGATGGAAAATTTGGCAAAGGCTGGAACGGCGTCGTGGGCGAACAGGGCGTGGCGGGCGTGCTCTACGGTGACGTAGGACGAGCTAGCCAGAGGGACGCCCAAACGGCTTGGGCGGGTCGCTTTGCGACCCGCTCAAGTCGGGGTTTCCCTTGCGCATTCGGTAATCATGCATTGCCTGCCGCCTAGGCACTGGCTTGATAGGAGGTCCGCCCACGCGCTTTCTTCGGTCACCTTTTTACTTTTCATAAGACCAGCGTTATTCATATGCTGCGCTAACGACTTCGCTACAAACCCGCACTTGGCATATCAATTGCGGGCAGCTGCGCGCACCTCGTTGTATCTGTGCGCCATCCGTGTGCACAGAGTTTCGAATCAGCGTCCCTCTGTAAGGCGGAGAAGTCCTATGAGAGTCATCCAAAGGCGTGTGTTGGATTTGACCCTGATCGGCTGTTTGGGTATTGCCCTTCTCGCCTGCTCGCACAGTGCATTCGCACAGGACGAGAAAAAAGCAGGCGAGGCCCTGCCACCGGCTGTAGCGACTCAGGCTCCAGAGCCAAAGCCTGACCCTTCTGGAACTGCGACCGGTGACAAGTCCAACGTCATCGACGCGGGCGGCAATGCCTTTGTAGTTGCCGAGCCGACTGACAAGGCGGACCCGGACTACACGAAGAAGAAAAACGATTTTGACGGGTATCAGGCCCAAGCGGCCAAAGAGCCTCTGGCGGTCAAATTGGCCGACTCCGTCGGGCACGTCCGGATCGCCACCAACTTCACGTGGACGCTGCTGACCGGCTACCTCGTGCTCTTCATGCAGGCGGGGTTCGCGCTTCTGACCTGCGGGTTGGTCCGCAAGAAGAATGCCGGCCACCTCATGATGCTCAATTTCGCGACCTACGTCTTCGCCTTTCTGGCCTACTACGTGTGCGGCTACGCTTTTCAGTGGGGTGGCGTGGCGATCAACGCGGCACCCACCAACATTGGCGGCACGCCCACCCTCAACTCGTACCTGTTGGGAAGCGGTCAGTGGGGCTTCCTGGGCGGGAAGGGATTCTTCTTGAGTGGACCCGCTTATGACGCGGGCTCGAATGTATTGATGCTCTTTCAAGGCGTATTCATGGCGACCGCGGGCTACATTATCGTCGGCGCGATCTGCGAACGGATCACGTTCGGGGCCTTCCTGCTGACCGAGATCTTCATGGGCGCGATTCTCTACCCGGTTTTTGGCTGCTGGGCCTGGGGCGGCGGCTGGCTCTCACAGCTTGGCGCCACCATGGGACTGGGACACGGGTACTGCGATTTTGCCGGCTCGACCGTGGTTCACGGCGTCGGTGGCTACTGCGCGATGGCGCTGGCGTTGATCCTTGGACCACGGACCGGCAAATACGACGCCAACGGCAAGCCGCGGGCCTTCCCCGCCCACAACATTGCTTTTGTCGTTACCGGAACGTTCATCCTCTTGTTTGGCTGGATGGGGTTCAACCCCGGTTCGACACTGGGCTCTTCGGACCTGCGCATTGGCGTCATCGCCGTAAATACGAACCTGGCGGCCTGTGCCGGTTCGGCCTCAGCTCTGGCTTTTTGGTACCTCATGTTTGGGAAGGCCGATATCTCCATGGCATGCAACGGCATGCTTTCGGGGCTCGTCGCCATTACGGCGCCCGGCGCCTTTGTGGGCGCCAATTCGGCGGTAATTATCGGCATTGTTGCCGGCGTTATCGCCTGCCTGGGCGTGCTGCTGAACGAACGGATCCTCAAGATCGACGACCCCTGCGGGGCGATTTCTGTTCACGGGTTTAACGGTACGTGGGGGGGCCTCAGCCTCGGCCTGCTTGCAGATGGCACTTACGGTGCCGGCTGGAACGGCATCGGGGCCACGGAGTACCTCGGTAAGGCAGGGCAAGGGGTAACCGGTTTGCTTTACGGCGACACCAACCAATTCCTCTGCCAGCTCCTCGGCGCGGGCGTCAATGTCGTTTGGGCCTTCGGCGCAACGTTTATTGCCTTCCAGGTGGTCAACGCCATGAAAAGAATGCGGGTCTCTCCCGAGGTTGAGGCCAGTGGGCTCGATCTCCCGGAATTTGGCGGTGTGGCGTACCCAGAGGACGCGGTTATCGCAACGCTAACCTAATCCATGCTCGTGCAACGGGCAGGAAGCCTGGGCTTTAACCTCGCAGGATTCTCTGGCTACCGCCTAGCCAGAGGGACGCCCCAAATGGCTTGGGCGGGTCGCTTGTCGGCCCGCTCAAGTCGGGGTTCGCGCGCTTCGTCCGCGCGAGCCGCCCCAATATACACCCGAATGAAAAACGCTCTAGCATGCGTCCTCCAAAAAGCGAATCCGCTTGTTGATGTCGGTATTGACCGAATGGTAGGGTCGGAACAAGTTGCCCGCGTCGAACAGCGATTGACGCGTTTGCTCCATGTCGTCCGGCCCGATCGCATCGCTGAAAATCGGCAGCAGATATTCGATTCCTAGCCGAGAAGGCTGCATCGACGTGGGATCATAGAAGTCGGCGGGCACGAGACGGGGATGGATGTATCCCCACCGATCTCGTAGCGCATGGCCACCGATACTGTCGACGTGGAAGCCCCGCCTATTGTTCCATTGCAAAGTGGCCACGGCGTTATTGAGACCTTCGAACAGCATCTCGACGGCTTTGCCGCCTAGCTGCGCGGCGTGGAATCGATCGAACGCCAGCGGGCGTCCGCCGCGCTGGGTGTGCCCCAGCTTGCGCGTGAAAATCGCTTCGCCCGCGGTCTGGGCGCGTCGCGCGCGGCGGAAATAATCGTCGCCGATGGCTTCGATCAGTCGGTCCCGCAGCGCCTCGGAAGCTCCACTGAGCATGATGTTGCCGGCGGGATCGGTCGAACGCCGTGCCGCGCCCAGTTCGCAACCCGATTCGTCGACAATCCCTTCGCCGCACACGATCACGACGTTCTTTTGGATGTCGTATAATTCCTTGACGCGCTCGATCAACAGTTCCATGTTCAGCGGATGCTCGGGGATCAACACCACGTCGGGCTGCCCATACGCGGACCCCAGGGCGATAAAGCCGGAATTGCGTCCCATCACTTCCACGATCGCGATGCGACGGTGGCTTTCGGCGGTGGTGCGAACCCGCTCCACTCCGCCGGCGGACACAAACACGGCCGTGGCAAAGCCTGGCGTCACGTAGTTGATCATCTGCTCCAAATTCACGTGCTGCCGCGTCGCCGCCCGCTTGTAGCAATAGCCGGGCGGACTGGTGCTTGGTTCGCGCAGCCACTCATCGACTTCATTGAGATAATTCAGCCCCAAGTCATTATCGATCGTTTTGGGCGTCAGCACGGCGGGAATGCGATCGCACAGGGGTTGCATCCCGTTGAGCGTGCCGTCTCCGCCGATGCAAATCAGCCCTTCGATGCCGAGTCGTCTCAGTCGCTCGAGAATCTCTTCCAGGGTTTTTGCGTCATCCGGATCGACGTAGTCGCGTGAGCCGCCCAGGATCGTGCCTCCCCTGGTCGGATCGAGTTCTGGAATTGCGCTGAACAGCGGATTCAGATGTACGTGGGGCACGCGCGGATTGAACAGGCTATTGAAACCCTTCATCAATCCATAGACTTCAACCTTCAGTTGATTGGCCCGCACCACAGCCCCGTAAATGCTGGCGTTGAGCGCCGGCGTATCGCCGCCGGCGGTTAAAACCCCGATCCGCTTCATAAAATCACTTCGTTGTCAGAAATGCATTTCTAAACTGTTGACTTCCCGAAGCCGCTGACCCCTACCGCGGAACTGTCATCGGGACGCCGTTGTCTTTGGGCCCGATCTGCAGAATATAAGGAACCGCTCGGCGGGCAAAATCCGCGGCATCCGGATACGAGTTGGCCGAGTCGCCAAAGCAACTGCGGAGCATTTCGGTGTCGATAATGCCCGGATTGAGCGCTACGGCCGCCATTCCCTCGGGCAGTTCCTCAGCCAAGGCTTGCGACAAGCCCTCGATGGCCCATTTGGTGGCACAATAGGGGGCCACTTCGGGCGCGGTGGAACGGCCCCAGCCGGAACTAAAGTTGACAATCACGCCCGACGCTTGCGCCACCATGCTGGGGGCGAAGTGTCGAATCACATTCACCACGCCCTTGATATTGACGTCCACGACTTGCGAAAACTCCGCGGCCAAAATTTCCCACAGCGGCGCATTGTGATTAATCACAGCCGCGTTGTTGAGCAGCAGATCGATCCCACCCAACGCGGCCAGGCACGACTCGGCCCAGCGACGCACCTCGTCGTCGTTGGCCACGTCGACCGCGTCGAAACGATTGGGGGCCGGCCATCGCTTGCGCAATTCGGCCATCCGCGGCGCGCTGCGAGCACAACCACACACCGTGTGTCCTTCGTCGATGAACCGCTCGGCCATCGCCAGACCGAGGCCACGGCTCACGCCGGTCAAGACGATTCGCTTCGCTCGCGCCGCGCTCACCCGACGCTCCTCGCAGGGCCCTGGTCAGTTTCGCGCGGTCATTTTATCCCATGGCCACGGTTCTCGGTAGCGATAAAATGAAGGCGATGAAATGAATATGTCGGGCGCCGGCGCGGTTTCCACCGCCTCGAGATTTTGCCATGAGCTTTTTGGGCGCGGCGTTGTTGTGCGTGCTGACTGTGATCGGCTGGTTCGCGCAACTGGTCGGACTGCCCGGTAATTGGGTCATCGTGGCCTGCGCCGCCGTTTACGCCTGGTCGATTCCGGCCGACGCGCCGCTGGCGATCAGTTGGCAGGTCGTGATCGCATTGGCGCTGTTGGCCGTGTTGGGAGAAGTCGTCGAACTGGTGGCCGCCGCGCTGGGCGTGGCCAAATTCGGCGGCAGCCGGCGTAGCGCGGTGCTGGCCCTGGTGGGTTCGGTCGTCGGCGGATTGGTCGGACTTTTCGTCGGCCTGCCGATCCCGCTGATCGGTTTGCTCTCGGCCGCCGTGTTGTTTGCCGGAATCGGCGCCATGGCCGGCGCGCTAGTCGGCGAAAGTTGGCGCGGGCGCGATTTCGACGACAGTTTCGAAGTCGGCAAGGCGGCCTTCGTCGGCCGGCTACTTGGCACGCTCGCCAAAATGGTCATCAGCTCGACGATGGTCGTCGTCACGCTCGCCGCGCTGCTGTTCTAATTCTTCGTGGATGAACGAAAAGGCGATGGAACTCGTCTCCAAAAACGAGCTGCGTCCCCTTTTTGCGCGCCTAATCCGTGTGGCTTCGTGATTTCGACTCTGTTGGCGTGACGGCCAAACCCGCAAAGAATTGATCGAGCGCCTGGACAAACGCCGGAGTGCGAGGATCGTTGTGATCGCCGCCGCGGATGAGCACGAACTGCTTGGGCGGATTGGCGGCGTCGTACAGTCGCTCGGCCAGGGCGAGCGGAATGATCGTGTCGGCGTCGCCATGGATTTGCAGCAGCGGGCCATGGTAGTCGCGGATTTTTTTGGTGGAGTTGAGTTGCGTCCTCATGAAAAGTTTCACTGGCACCCAGGGATAATGAAACGCGGCCACGTCGGGCAAAGAACTGAACGTGTTCTCCAGGATCAAGGCCCGCGCGCCATCCTTGGCGGCCAGATCGACCAAAACCGCGCCCCCCAGCGATTCGCCCATCAGCACAACTTCCGCCTCGCTCATTTTGGCCCGCTCGGCCAGCCAGCGCCGCGCCGCGCGGGCATCGGCCAGAATTCCCGCTCCCGACGGCCGCCCTTCGCTGCGCCCATAGCCCCGATAGTCGAAAATCAGCACCGAAACTCCCAGCCGGTTGGCGAGCAATTCGAGAATCTCGGTGCGATGGCTGATGTTCCCGGCATTTCCATGGGCAAACAGCACCACGGCCCGGGGCTGGGGGTGCGGCACATACCAGCCGTGCAAGTGAATGCCGTCGGATGCCGTGAACCAGGCGTCCTCGAACTGGAATCCCACCGGCTGCCAAAATCCCTCGGGGTAGACCGACGGAAAAAAGATTAGTGAGTCTTCCAAAGCCATCATCATCCACAACATGACGAGGTAACTGGCGACGGGAATCGACGTCCATCGGACCCAGCGCCGCAAGATGTTCGCTCGCGCGACACGGCCCTTGGCAATAGGCCGTGCCAGGTCGTCAGCCCGCGATTCAGCCACGCTCTCTGCTTTCTCAGGGCTTGCCTGCATAGGCCGGTTCGGCGCGGCGGTGGAGCAATACGCGCATGCCCCCTTTGGGCCGAATCGCGATCATCACTTCGGGCTCGGCCTCGGGCTGATCGGCCGCCAATTTCACGCGGAACTTCTGCAGCACGCTGGCCAGGATCAGAATCATCTCCATCGTGGCAAACGTGTTGCCGATGCAGACCCGTGGACCGCCCCCGAAGGGAAAGTAGGCGTACTGCGGAATCTTATCAGAGTGGCCCGGGCCAAATCGTTCGGGCTGGAATTCTTCGGGATTCTCGAAGAACCGCGCGTCGCGATGCGTGACCCAGGGGAACACGTACACCCAACTGCGTTTGGGAATCCTGTAGCCGCCGATTTCCACGCTCGCCACTGCTTCGCGTGGGAACATCGACCAGGTGGGCGGATACAGCCGTAGCGACTCCTTGACCACCATCTCGGTGTACGGCAGTCGCGGCACGTCGCCGTAGCCGGCGGCGCGCCCGGCCAAGACCGTATCCACTTCTTCCATCAGTCGGGCTTCGACGGCGGGATGTTTTGCCACCAGATACCAAATCCAAGTCAACGCGGCGGCGGTCGAGTCGTGGCCGGCATTGAACAAGGTGACGGCTTCGTCGCGCGCTTGTTGATCGCTCATGCCGCGCCCGTCTCCCTCTTCGTCCACCGCCAACAGCAGCATCGAGAGCAGATCGCCGCGATCATCGCGCGAGCCGCGCCGCTGGCGAATGATGGCGTCGATCATGTCGTGCAGCGTGTCGATCGCCCACCGCTTACGCCGTTTGCTCGGCAGAGGCAGCCAGTCCGGGAGTTGCAGCGGATTGCCGGCTTCGCGGGTGTAAGCTTCCGAGATCACGCGCACAGCCTCGCCCAATTTTGTGGTTTGCTCGGAGACTTCGACGTCGAACAGCGTTTTGGCGATGATCTGCAACGTCAGGTGCGTCATCTCGTCGGCGACATCGAGGGCCGCGCCCGCTTGCCAGCGAGCCAACATCCGCCGGGTGTAATCGACCGTGATGTGGGCATAGCCCTCGAACCGCTTGGGGCTGAAAGCCGGCTGCACGAGCCGCCGCTGGCGCAACCACAAATCGCCCTCGCTAAGCACGAGTCCCTGGCCGTCCACCTTGGCCAGCGGCCGCACCAACAGCGGGGGCCTGCGAAAGCTCTTGTGCTTGGTGACCAGCACTTCGCGAATCAATTGCGGATGGTTCACCACGTAGGCACGAACGGGGCCCATGCGAAAATAGGCCATGTCGCCATACGCGCGGCCCACTTCGGTGATGAATTGCAGCGTGTTGTTGCGCAACTGGCGAGCGAGCGTGATTCCGAAGAAAAAGTCTCTCGGACCGGCCGGGTAACGAGGCATCGCTGGATCCCCCTTCCAATTCAACTGGTTGAGACGGCTCGTGCCGGCGTTTCGAGAAGTTCGCTCACCACCCGTGCGCCGGTCACGACGCTGTCGGTGAGCGTTTCATCGCGGCCGTGATGCCGATAGGTCAATCGATCGTGATCCAATCCCAATTGGTGCAAGATGGTGGCGTGCAAATCGTTCACGCTGACCCGGCCTTCGACCGATTTGTAACCCACGTCGTCGGTAGCGCCGTGCACGTGTCCTGATTTGAAACCCCCGCCAGACAAGATCAGGCTGAAAGCGTTGCGGTTGTGGTCGCGCCCACTGCCGTTTTGCGAAACCGGCAGCCGGCCGAATTCGCCGGTCCACAGCACGATCGTGCTATCGAGCAGCCCGCGGGCTTTCAAATCCTGAATGAGAGCCGTCGAGGGCAGATCGGTTTTGCCGCAGATGGCTTCATTCTCGGTCTTCACGTTCGTGTGCGCGTCCCAGGGTTGAAATTGCGGCTTGACCGGCGGCATGACCTGCACGAATCGCGCGCCGCTCTCGACCAGCCGGCGAGCCATCAGGCAGCGCGTGCCGTAGCCTTGCGTTTCCGGGTTGTCCAAGCCGTAAGCCTTTTTCGTGGCTTGTGTCTCGCTGGCCAGATCGAGAACGGACCCGGCGGCCAACTGCATGCGGGCCGCCAACTCGTAATTGCGAATGCGGGCATCGAGCTCCGACTCGTCGGGATATTGCCGGCGATGCTCTTCGTTGAGCCGCGCCAGATAATCCAGATTCTGGCGCTGGGCCCGCTCGGTAATCGAGACCGCGGGCTGAAGATTGAGCACGGGGGCTCCCTTCGTGCTGATTTCCGTGCCGCGGCACAGGGCCGGAATCCAGCCGTTCTGCCAGAGCAGCGTGCCGCTGGTGTTGTAGCCTTCCGGATCGCGCAGCACGATGTAGGCTGGCAGGTTCTGGTTTTCCGTGCCCAAGGCATAACTGACCCACGACCCGAGCGCCGGCCGGCCGGGAAATATCTTTCCGGTGTTCATCATGACCAGCGCTTCGGTGTGGTTGTTATGGGCGCTGTACATCGAGCGAACCAGGCACAAATCGTCGGCAATCGAGCCGAAGTGCGGAATGACTTCCGAGAGTTCCATGCCGCATTGGCCGCGGGGATGGAATTTGAAGGGGCAGCCCAGCAGTTTGTTGGCCTCGCTGCCGGTCTGAAACATTTCGACTTTCGTGGCGTACACCTCGCCGGCCCGGCGGTTGAGCTCGGGCTTGGGGTCGAATAGTTCCATTTGGCTCGGTCCACCGTTTTGCATTAGCATGATCACCGCTTTGGCCGGGGCGGCAAAATGGCTGGGCTTGGGACGCAGGTCCGCGCCATAGCTGGTCGCTTGCGGCGCGCTGGCGAGCAGGCCTTCTTGATGGAGCAGATAGCTCAATGCCAGCGTGCCCAGGCCCATGCCCGAGGCTTGCAACAACTCGCGGCGAGTGAGCGTCAGACGTGAGTGTGAGTCAAACATCGTGAGGGTCAGGGTGACTTCAGGGGACGTACAAAAACTCGTTCGAATTAAGCAGCATATGACACAAGTGCGTCAAGGCTTTGTGTGCCGCCTGTTCGCCCGGCAAGTTCGCTGCCGCGTATTCGGCCGCGTGCTGGGCCAGCAAGTCTTCGCTCCAAGCGGCCTCGCGCGGCGACGGGCTGCGACCCAAGGCGATGCGAAACGCCTGTTCAATCTGCCGCCGTGGCGACGCGTCTGGGGTGGATGCTTTGACCCGATCGGCAAACGACTCGGCTTGGGCCAGCACGAATTCGTCATTGAGCATGGTCAATGACTGTAACACCACGGCCGATTGTTGCCGGTTGGGGCAATTGGTGGACATCGCCGGCTGATCGAACACTCCTAGCATCGACAGGTGATAATTTCGGCGGGCCAGCACGTACAGGCTTCGGCGGGTTTTGGTACCCTCCGGCAGACCCTTGTCTTGAATTACCACCAGACCATCGGGGCGGACTTCCAGCGGCAAGGGAGGTCCGCCCAGGGTTGGATCGAGCTTGCCGCTGACCGCCAAGATCGCGTCCCGGACAATCTCGGCTTCCAACCGTCGCAGCGGCATTCGGGCCAGCAGGCGATTGCCCGGATCGGCGTCGATCGCCGAAGCGCTCGCGTCCGACTGCGCGGGCGCCGCGGTTCTGCCCGAAGCCTGACGATAAACAGCCGACGTCACCAGCATTTTCACGAGCGGTTTGATCTGGCGGCCGTCGGCCACGAAGCGGCAGGCCAGCCATTCGAGCAATTCACGATGACTCGCGCCCGCGCCGGAGATGCCCAGGTTTTCCGAGGTCTCGACAATTCCCCGGCCGAACAGATGTTGCCAAACGCGATTGACCATCACCCGGGCTGCCAGTCCGCCGGCGGGCGATTCCCAATCGGTTAGCCACAAGGCTAGGGCCAAGCGCCGGCCGCTGGTCGGGCCGGCCGGTTTGGCAAGTATCGCGAAAGGCTCAGTGCCGGGCGCCGTCGTGCCTTTGTTCTCGCCGAGCGCACTCAAAAAACCAGGGTCGACGGCCGAGCCAGGCGTTTCGTAGTTGCCCCGCTGAAGCAGATATGTCGCCGGCGGAGGTCCAACGTCATAGGCGGCTTGGATGGTGCCCCAAACGCGGCGCGTTCGGTTCAACTCGGCAATTCCTCGATCGGCGGCGGCGAGCTTTGTTTTTTCGGCGTCGGAAAGCGCCGACTGCACTTCATCGCCGGTGACCTTGAGCGGTTCCGAGAACTTCGCGGCCAGATACTTTTGAATGTCGCTGCGTTTCTCGGCGGCCGTTTGGATCGCCGTCTTGACGTCGGCGCGGATCGGTTCGGGCACCGTGCCCAGCTTGGTTGCGAAAATCCGCTCCTCATGCGGGCCGCGAATATCGGCTTGCAGCTTTTTCAGCTCGGCAATCTGCCGGTCGATCTCCGCGTTGTGGCGGTCCGCCTGGGCCTTCTCGGCGGGGGAAATGTCGGCTAGCGATCGCTGCTTGGGTGGGATCCACGACTGCGGGTTGAAGGTCGGAGTGAACGCCGAGAGCAGCCGATAATAATCTTGCTGCGGAATCGGCTCGTATTTGTGGTCGTGGCACTTGGCGCAGCCGAGTGTCAGCCCCAGCAGGTTGTTGACCACGACCTCCGAAGTCCGTTGCAAAATGCCGTGCAGGATATCTTGGGTCGTCAGTTCCTTTTCATCGGTGTCATCCGCAGCATTCCTCAAAAACCCGGTGGCGACGAGCAGGTCTTGAATTTCCGGCGTGAATGACGCGGCCGACCGCCAATCGACGAGTTCATCGCCGGCAAGCTGTTCGATCAAGAATCGGTCGTACGGCTTGTCTTGGTTGAAAGCGCGGACCACGTAATCGCGATACTTCCACTTGCCGTCGCTGAGCTTGATGATGGCGGCATCATTGTCTCCGCCGGTGATGTCCGAGTAGCCGGCGGCGTCGAGCCAGTGCCTTCCCCAACGCTCGCCGAAATGGGGTGAGGCCAGCAGGCGATCGATCAGCCGCTCGAAAGCGTCGCCGCGACTATCGGCCGCAAAGGCATCCATCTCCTCAGGCGAGGGAGGCAAGCCCACGAGGTCGTAACTCGCCCGCCGCAACAGCGTCAATCGATCGGCGTCTGGCGAAAGCCGCAGCCCCCGTTCCTCGAGCTTGGCCAAAATGAACGCATCGACGGGCGTGCGAACCGGTGCGGCATTTCGAAGTT
>JACQFF010000267.1 GCA_016200205.1 Planctomycetia bacterium | reverse complement strand
GGCCGGACGCCGAAGGACTATGACGTCGCCACCACGGCAACGCCCGCGGAAATTCGCGAAGTCTTTGGCGTGCGCCGCACCGTGGCCGTGGGGGCCGCCTTCGGCGTCATCGCCGTGCGCGGGCCGAAGCATGCCGGCCAAATCGAAGTGGCGACCTTCCGACAGGACGCGGCCTATAGCGATGGGCGGCATCCCGATTCCGTTGAATTCAGCACGCCCGAGGCCGATGCCCAGCGGCGCGATTTCACCATCAACGGCTTGTTTTACGATCCGCTCGATAATCGAGTCATCGATTACGTCGGCGGCCAAGATGATCTCGCCCGGGGAATTATCCGCGCGATTGGCGATCCGGGGGCTCGTATCGCCGAAGACAAATTGCGTTTGCTGAGAGGAGTGCGTTGTGCCGCCATTTTCGGCTTTACGCTCGACCCGGCCACGCGCCAGGCGATCGAGGCCATGGCACCACAAATCACGGTCGTTAGCGCCGAGCGGATCGCGGCTGAAATGCGGGTAATGTTGATCCATGAGAATCGCGCACGGGCGGTCGATTTGCTACGCGAGGTCGGCCTGCTCGATGCCATCCTGCCGGAATTGGCCATGGCCGCCCGGCCGGATATGCTCACCGCCACCGGACGGCCGGCCGACCTGGCGTGGTTGACCGCCTTGGGCGTCTTGGACGTGCTTAGCGCGCCGCGGTTTCCGCTGGCGCTGGCCGCGCTCTTGCATACGTTTGTCGACGCGGCGGGCACCGCTGCAATCTGCCGTCGCTGGAAGCTGTCGAACCACGAAATCCAGGATACGCGTTGGCTGGTCGAGAACCAAACGGCCCTGATCGGGGCGCGGCACATGGCCTGGCCGAAGCTACAGCGGACACTCATTTCCGCTCGCGTTGACGAGCTGCTCGCGCTCGACGAAGCCATAGCCCGGGCCGCCGGCAGGGACATCGGTGACGCGGAATATTGCCGAGACCTTTTGAAAATGCCGCCGGAGCAGCTCAATCCCGCGCCGCTGTTGACCGGCGATGATTTAGTCGCCTATGGTGTGCCGCGAGGCAAGCAGTATCAAAGATTACTCGAGTCGGTGCGCGATGCCCAATTGGACAAGAAAATCAACACGAAACAGCAAGCACTGGCCTTGGTCGATCAAATGCGAGGTGCAAAATGACACCGCGGCGCGCGGGTGCGAATCCAGCGGTAAATGTGATCTAGTCCAGTCATTCACGGCGTCAACCCAGCGAATAAATTGGGAGTCATGCGATGGATACGGGAGAATTGTTGAGTTTGGTTTTTCGGTGGTTGCATATTCTGGCAGCGATAACCGCCGTGGGAGGCACGATTTTCGCGCGGGCCGTGGTCTTTCCGGCCTTGGATGACTTGCCGAGCGAGCAGCGCAGCGCGCTGCACGCGGCGATGCGGGCCCGCTGGTCGAAAATCGTGGCCGCGGCGATTGGCTTCTTGCTGATCAGCGGCCTGTACAACGTCGGCGTGACCACGCTCTATTACACGCTTCCGCGCTGGTATCATCCGGTGTTCGGAGTGAAATTCCTGCTGGCATGTGTTGTTTTCATGGTTGCGAGTCTGCTTATCGGAAGGACCGCGGCGGCCGAACAAATCCGGCGAAACGCGCGATTTTGGCTGAATTTGAACATTATCTTGGCTGTATTGGTGGTTTGCTTGTCCGGTATTTTGCGAACCGCTGAAAAATCGCCGCGGGAAGAGGCCACGCCAGTCCCGGCTTCGCGGCAATCGGCGCCCTGACGCAAAAAAAATATTTTGCAGTGCGAGGCTCGTCGACTAATCTGAAACGCGGCAGTCCACGAGGCCCTACGCCTCGTGGAGCGAGCCGAATTGTGAAGACACTTGTCGAGAAAACGGAACATGAATCAGAGAACTTTGGCAATTTCAATTTTGCAAAGGGCGCGCGATATTTTGGGAGAGCGGCTCGCGCAACGCATCATCGACGCACAGCATGAGATCGAAGCCGACGCGGAAGACGGCTCGTATCTGAGCGAAATTGAAACCATTTACGACCAGCTCGGCGGGCGATTGGCGCATCTCAGCGCCATGCTGTCGAATCTACCGCCGTCGGCCGGTCCGGCGCCGGCCGACGCGACGGCAAGCGAAATCATTTACGCGGATTTGGCCTCCTCTTATCCCACGGGCCTTGACTTGGAAGCCGCCGCGCCGGCGACTCTGTTGGCGTTGCCCGCTCCTGTCTATCCCGATCCGGCTCCGCACGTGAACGGGCTTGCCGACAATCTCCAGGACATTGTCCTGCAAGTGCAAGCCGGCGACCTGTTGAATGCCGCGCGAGCCATCTCGGAATTGTTTGACATCAGGCCCAGCGATGCCCGTCGGTATGCCCGGGCCTTTTCGCGAGAAATGGCCAGCTCTCCGGAAATAGTGGCGCGCGCGGTCGAGCTTGGCTGGACGCTGGGCGAAGTGAATGAGCATGCCGCGGCTGCGCTCGTGGGCGAGTGTTTCGAAATCCAGGCAATCGAAGCACTTCCGATGGTTCGGGCGCTCAAATTGCGACAATCCGCCGCCGAATCCGCGCCGTGAACCGCGGACCAGTTTTTGCGCACGACGAAATGGGGAACGCAACTTTGGCTCGGGCGATTTTTTTTCATGGACAAGAAAGCCAAGAAAAAACACGACGTGCTGCGGCAGCGCTTGCAAAAGCTGCAACAGCAACTATCCGGCGCCCGCAAGCAAATGGACGATCCCGACGAGGTGCGGCGGCTGGAACAAGCGGTTGCCACGACGCAAATGGAGCTCGAGAGGCTCAAATAGCCTCCCGGCCGTGCCGCAAAACGATGGATTACTCCGCGGACATCTTGACCACAGGCGCCGACGAATCGCGGTAAACGCCCGGCTCGGATTTGCCGTCGCCGTTGAAGTCGCCCACCACCGGCTTGTCGCCCGGGCCGCCTAACTCGAAGACCTGATCCTCCGCATCGATCTCTCCGTTGCCGTTGGTATCGATGTACCAGGTGCCGTTGCGGTAGACCCCCAGTTCGTCGATGCCGTCGCCGTTGAAATCGCCCACCACGGGCAAGTCGCCGGGCTGTCCGAAGCGCGCTGCCACGTCAGCCTTGCTCCATTGGCCGTCGCCATCCGTGTCGCGATGCCACACGCCATTGCGGAAAACGGCGATCGTATGGGTGCCATCGCCATTCCAGTCGCCCACCACTGGATAATCGCCCGCCGTGCCATACAGGAAGACGTGGTCGATCAAGTCCGCGCGCGCCTTGCCCGTCGACGTGAGCTTCATCGTTCGCTGGCCGAGGGCCGTGCGCTCCTGCGGGCGTGGGATATTTTTGTGGACGTTCGTGTTTTCATTGTGAGGATCCGGCAAGCCGGGCTCGTGCTTGATAGCCCTCGGATCGCGGGGCCAGGCCGGCCCGAAGATCCCGATATCGGTTTTTCCGTCGCCATCCCAGTCGCCCGTGACGGGCCGGTCGCCCTTGCGGCCGAGCTTGGCCCACAAGTCCCCTTCGTCCCAGATTCCGTTGTCATTGAGGTCGATGAACCATTGGCCGTCCTTGAAGACGCCGATTTCGGTTTTGCCATCACCGTTGAAATCGCCGGTGACAGGAATTCCGCCCCGAATGCCGAACAGTTTGCGGGCAGTGGGACGCTTGTTGCTGCCCACGGCGTAATTCAAAATCCACTCGCCTTCGGTCATGTCGCCGCTGGTCCACGCGAGGTCTTCGGGACCTACCGAGGTTAGCTGCACGAGCGCGTCATTCTCCAACGTGCGAGGTTGGCCGGCATCGACCACGCTCAAATGCCAGGTATACATGGCACCGCCGGCCCGGGTGATTACGGGGGCGACCAGGAATGGGAACTGAGCGAAAGGCTGAACCGGCGGCACAATCGACGGAGTCACTGGGGGCGGCGGAGTCAGCAGCGGAAACGCCTGCGGCTGCGGGAATACGAACGGTTGGATTCCACTCGTCGTCACCACCACGCTGAAGTTGTTATTGATCGAGATGGAGTCGGCCAGCAACCCGATTCGAACAATCGCGTCGTCACTTGGTTTCACGACCAAGTGCTGGAGCACCGCCGGATCAGTTACGACTAAAGTGCTGACCACCACGCCACCCAACGAGCCGGGCGTATCGATGCCGGTCAGGAAGCCACTGGGCTTGACATCAAACACGCCATACACGCCCGGCGCAAGTCCGTGGAACTCATAGTGGCCGTTCGAGTCGGTGACGGTCGTAATCGGCTGATTCGCCCCATAAAAACCCGGCAAAGCGGCGGAGCCAAAAATCGGCTGACCCGTCACGCCGTCGCGGAGTTCCAAGGTCACGCCCGGTAAGAGCGTATCGTCGGCAGTTAGCTTTCCGTCGCGCAGCGCCGTGACGTTCGGCACGTCATGGGGGTTATCGAGCACGATTGGCGGCCCGTCCTGAAACACGAATCCGGAGATGCTGGCCGGCGGAATTTCGCAGAAATCGTAATGCACCGCCAGCGTTCCCTGACGGAGCTGAATCGCGCTAATCAAGTCGCCGTTGACCGCAGTGCCGCCGACCGAGCCGACGTCCGAATCACCGTTGAAATAACCGGCCGGCTGCCCTTCGTGGACCGAATACGTACCGGGGAGCAAATTGCTGAACTGATAATCGCCTTGAGAATCGGTGGTAGTGGTAGCGATTATCGTGCCCTGTGCGTTGAGAAGCTGCATGACGACGCCCGAAATCGGCGTGGCGCCGTCCGCAACGTCGCAGGCGTCGCCGCGCCGAGCGTGGACTTGCCCGCTGATGGACGCCGGCAGTAATTCGCCGAAATCGTAATCGTCGGCGTCGAGGCCCGGCGTGAGGACGGCGCCGGTGATCATATCGCCGGGATTTTGGGCGGTGCCGCCGGCAGTGCCGGGCGAATCGAGACCGTCGAGATAACCGGCGGGCTGAATCTCGCCAATGCCATACGTGCCGGGTCGCAGACCCTCGAAACGATAGAATCCGTTGGCATCGGTAGTCGTCGTAGCGCCGGTCGGCTGCCCGTTGGCGTCTTTGAGGATCAGCGTGACGTTCGCGATGCCTGGTTCGCCGACGTCTTTATGTCCGTCGTTGTTGCGATCGTTGTAGACGAATCCGGAGACGCTAGCCGGCGGCGTTTCGCAGAAATCGTAATGGGTGGCGTGCACACCGGACCTGAGCACGACGTTGGTTACCAGGTCGTCCGCCAGATCTCCGCCGGCCGATCCGACGTGCGTATCGCCATCAAAATACCCGGCCGGCTGCTCTTCGTGAACTCCGTAGGTGCCTGGAGCGAGGTTGTCGAAGATGTACTTGCCCTGGGCGTCGGTTGTCGTCGTGCCGATGATTTTGCCCGCGGAATCGAGCAGATGGATCGTCACCCCGGAGAGCGGCGGATCCCCGGGGTGATGCTCGCAGTCGCCGAAGGTGTCCGAACGGACAAAACCGCTGATGCTTACCGGCAGCACTTCGCAAAAATCGTACTTCACCGCATTGACGTTGTTAGTTAGCGAAATCTGAGAAATCTTGTCGTTGTTGACGACCACGCCCCCGGCCGAACCGGCGTGGGCATCGTCTTCGAGATAGCCAGCCGGCTGCTCTTCCAACACGGTGTACGTGCCGGCGGCGAGATTATCGAAGCGGTAGTTTCCGTTGTTGTCCGTGGTCGTGGTGGCGATTACTTGGCCCGTGTCGTCGACCAGATGCATGATCACGCCGGCAATCGGGGGTGTAGCGGGGTTATTTTCGCAATCGCCGGTGATGTCAATTCCCACGTGGCCGCTGATCGAGTTGGGCAAGGCTTCGGCGAAGTCGTTTTGCACGCTGTCGTCGCCGCCGAGGAGACTGATGTCGCTCAAGATGTCGGGCGTCGTCACCACGCCGCGCACATCGCCGTCGACGTTGCCCGGTTCGGCGCCCACGCTGAAGTATCCGGACGGCTGGGCCTCGACGACGCGGAATCTGCCGATCGGCAACGTGTCGAATTTGTAGTTGCCTTGCGTATCGGTCAGCGTCGTGGCGCCGGTCGGGACGTAAGCGGTGCCGTTGAATTGATACAGCGCCAAATGGACGCCGCCGATACCCGGATCGCCTGGATCTTGGTGGTTGTTGAGGTTGTTGTCATCGAACACCACGCCGGCGAGGCTGTTGGGCCGTGGGATTTGTCGGACGACATCCACTGCGCCCGCGGTGAGCACCGATTGGTCTTTATTGGGGTCCGTATAGCGATCGGAGGGCAAATCGAGATGCGTGAGAGATGCTTGCTCGGCGGCGGAAAACTTTGAGTCGTAACTGTCCCAAAACAGGGTCGAGGACGTGATGTCCTTGTAATGCGGCGCACTGAAATCGGCAATGAAATGGGAACGCTGAAATTCGGCGCCCTCGGCGATCGCGTCGGTTTCCACGTCGCCCGTGACCGGATCGACAAACGTGATCTGGTCCACATCAATCGTGAACACGAGCTTCATGCCGGCCTGGAAGCCTTGCAGGCTAATGTCCAGTGCCGTGCCGCCGTCGACCACGTGCGAGCCGGTGACCTGGAAACCATCGTGAGAGACGATCTTCAATGGATTCGAGCCGTAATCTCCCAAACCACCCTGAGCGGTGTCAAAGATCATGTCATTGACAGCCAGCGGTCCGCCCAACTTGCTGCCGTCGATCCTGAGGTGCGTCATTTCGGTGCCCGCCGCGCCTCCTTGGAACTGGATCTCGAAAACGTTCGGCACGGTGTCGAGACCCGAAGCCGGATCATAGTAGCTGGCTGCGACGTGCAAGTCGGCCGTCATGAGTTGGCGCGACTCGATCTCCTCAAAGCGGCAGATCCGCAAGCGGCTGACGGATGTATGGGGGCCATCCAGGCGATAAGTCCCGAGCCAGCGTTTCCCTAGCCGCGATAGTTGTCGTAGTACGCCCACAAACCTACCTCCCTGCAAAAGTCGATTCCCTCTGCTGGGCTCCCTCTCCCTTCGGGAGAGGGCCGGGGTGAGGGGGGCGTCGCACGTTGATTCCCCTCACCCTAACCCTCTCCCAGAGGGAGCGGGGATCGTACATTTCCGCGCTTCAGCTTCCCCGGGGACTCAATAGCCCTGTTATCGGACGCGAGACTCAAGCTTGTTTGGACTGGCGGTGTCGTCGGGGGGACTCGCAATGTTGAGTTTCCAAACGCGGACCGTGGTGTCATAACTGCCGGAGATGATGACACCGCTGGCGGCGTCATAAGCCAGGCTGGCCACCGAGCCGGTATGCCCTCGCAGTTGCTCCTGTTGGACTTGCGTTCGCCAATTCCAGATCCGCACCATGTTGTCGCTGCTGCCGGTGGCAATCAGGTTTTCACCGCATACGGCCATCGACAGGACTTTGCCGGTCGGGCAAATGAATTTGTAAACCTCTTCGCCCGTGTGCGCATCCCAGATGAAAATCTCTCGGCCCTCACCGGCCGAGACGAGCTTATCGCCCTCGGGGAGGTAAGCCAGCGTGCGAATGCGATTGGGACCCGCGCCGATTTCGACGTGCATTTTTCCGGAAGGCACGCTCCAAATCCGGACCTGGCCGTTGCGTCCGGCAACCGCCAGTTGCTTGCCGTCGGGCGAGAAGACCGCCGAACGCAGGTCCCGTCCGGGCCCTTCGAGTTCCTTCACCTGCAGACCGGTATGTGCGTCGTAAATCCGTACCTGATGCTCGAAACCAACGGCAGCCAGCAGTCCGCTGTCGGGGCTGTAGGCCACCGAGTACACCACCGAAGCATGGGTCGGTAAGCGCATTGCCTGCTTACCGGCGGCAACTTGCCAGACAACGATCTGCCGATCGTCTCCGCCGGAGGCCAACGATTCGCCATC
>JACQFF010000278.1 GCA_016200205.1 Planctomycetia bacterium | reverse complement strand
TCGGATCGAACATTTTCACGCTTCACGCCACCTTGACGCTGGGAATCGGAATGATGAACCGGCCGCCGCGCTGGCGATAATCGGCCTGTTGGACCAGGATTTCGTCGGCGAAGTTTCGGCTCAAGAGCAGCACGTAGTCGGGTTTGTCTTCGACAAGTTTTGCGGGGCTATGGATTTTCAGGTGCGTGCCCGGCGTGTACCGGCCCTGCTTGAGCGTGTTGCGGTCGACGACAAAATCGACCATCTCGCGGCCGATTTTGAAATAATTCAAGAGGGTACTCCCTTTGGCCGACGCGCCGTACGCGGCGATCCGCCGGCCTTCGGACTTCAGCTGCCGCAACAGCGCGATCAGCTCGTGCCGCAAACGCTCGACGCGTTGGCCGAAATTCAAGTAGATTGCGGTGCGATCGACTCCCCAGGCTTTTTCCTCGGCCAGCAAATGTTCGACGCGCCCGGAAGACCGCCCTGTCCGGCCGACAAACAACCGCAATGACCCGCCTTCGTACCCGGTCCGCTCGACGTCGTGAACGATCAGTCGATGCCGGTCGAACAGCCGCACGAGCGATGTGAGCGAGAAATAAGAGAGGTGCTCGTGGTAGATGGCATCGAACTCGACTTGATCGATGAGGTCCTTGACGTAGGGGACCTCGATCACCGCGACCCCGCTACCTTTGAGAACGATCCGCAAGCCGGCGACAAAACCATTCAAATCGGGCGCGTGCGCCAATCGGTTATGAACGTGCACCACGTCGGCTGGCTGCCCGCAGCCCTCGAGCTGCGCGGCCAATTCCTTGTCAAAAAAATGACAAAGCGTAGGCACGCCGTGTCGGCCGCGGGCGACTTCGGCGACATTGGCCGCCCCCTCGATGCCGAGCACGGGGATGTCCGCCTGTTGATAGCCTTGAAGCCGGGATCCGTCGTGACTCGCGATTTCGACGACCAGGCTCGTGGGCCGTAACTTTTGCGAAGCGATGATCTGGCCCGACAGTTGCCGCGCGCCACGCGCCGTGGCATCTGAATAGCGAGAAAAGTCGACGTCGTCGCAAACCAGTTCTTCCGGCGGCACCGTTTCGGTGATTTGCACCAAGGCGCACGTGGGGCAGAGCACCAGTTCGAGCGGATAGCTGGGCTCTTGGGTTTGTAGCTGTTCGTCCGTGAGCAGGCGGTTGGCCAAAGGCATATTGCCCAACGCCAAAGTCGGCGTTAGGCGAGATTCGCCGCACGATCGGCAAACTGGCTGTACGTAGTGCATGGTTCCCGCTCCAAAAATGTGTGTACCGATCGATTGCCCGCTGCGAACCTTGCTCCCAACGGTAGGATCGGGACAACGAGCAACTCGCGGCAGCCGAAATGTGCTTGAGGATGTGACCAACTGACCAGCCATGAGCTCAAATGGGCGAACCGCGTGAACGCCGCGATCAATCACCGCAGGGCTAGTTAGCACGGCAGCCGGCTGGTAGCTTGGCGAAGCGGCGGGATACTACTTCAAGCGCTATCCAGGGTCAACGTGTCTGGCGCCCAGGGGGTCGAATGTCTACCTGCGAGACTTTTCCGCCACCCGCCAACTATTGTTTTAAACGTAAAGATAGAGCGCCCGGTTCACCTTTCCCCGCCAGTTGCGCGGAAATCTGCGAGATTTGGAGAAACTCCCGTTCAAGCGCGGGCATGACTATAATGTCCCAAATCGCCCCAGCAGCCATGTCGATTTGGGACGCTTTCAGGGGCTGAAGTAGGAGTTCGACTCAATGCGATGTGCCTCCGGTCTTTGCTGGGTTTTGATGCTTGCTGCGGCCGCAATTGCGCGAGCTGACGGTAATCGTCTGGTCTACCTGGACCAGAACGATCCTTTCTACGTCTCTCGCAGTTTCCCCAAACTCGTTACTCCGCAGTGGGTCGGAGAAGAGGGGGTGCAAGCAGTCGTGATCCTGGCGATCGACGACATGAAGGAGCACGAAAAATGGGAGACTTATCTGCGGCCGATTTTGAATCGCTTGAAAAAAATCGATGGCCGCGCGCCGGTCAGCATCATGACCAACCGCATCGACCCGCGGCACCCGCACTTACAGACCTGGCTCAAAGAAGGCGTGAGCCTGGAAACGCACACCTACGATCATCCTTGTCCGCTGTTGAAGGACGGCGACTTTGCCAAGGCCAAGGCGGCCTACGATCGGTGCGTCGATCAGATGGATGTCATTCCAGGCAGTCGAGCCGTCGCCTTCCGCATGCCTTGCTGCGATTCGCTCAATACGCCCAGCCCGCGGTTCTACGCCGAGATTTTCAACCGCAAAACGCCGCAGGGCAATTTTCTCTC
The DNA here is from genome assembly GCA_016200205.1 of Planctomycetia bacterium. Classification (GTDB taxonomy): domain Bacteria; phylum Planctomycetota; class Planctomycetia; order Pirellulales; family PALSA-1355; genus PALSA-1355. Next base: position 19,852 of record JACQFF010000278.1, on the reverse strand, counting down.
GATCGATAGTTCGGTGTGCAACATCATCACCGGCAACGATCCCGAGCTGCCGCGCCAGCTCGTGCTCAACGAGCGGGGCGAGGAAATATTCCGGCGATACATCCCCTTCAAATCATTTGTGACCACCGTTGAAGATTATCCGTATCCGTACGTCATCGGCCGCCTGTGCTGGGAGTTTCCCTGCCTGGTCCCCAGCGACTGGAGCGCGCAGAAACTGCAAAAGCCGTATAACCCCGACACGGTCCGCGATTTCGAAAGGGCCCTCGACGCCGCCGTCATCAAGCAGGGCGTCTTCACGCTGATTTTTCATCCCCACAACTGGGTTCGCAACGATCAGATCATCGAATTGATCGATCACGCCGTAAAGCAACACGGCAAGAAAATAAAATTCCTCACATTTCGCGAAGCGCAAGAGCGGCTGAATAAAAGCCTGCTCGCGGGCCAATCGCTGCGGGCCACCGATGGCAGCGACAACGGCGTGCGGATTTTGGATTTAAACAACGACGGCTATTTGGACGTGCTGATCGGCAACGAACGGGTGCGGCAAACCCGGCTCTGGTCGCCGCGGACGCAAAAATGGATCGCCGGCGAGTTGCCGGCCTCGCTGGTCGCTGCCGATGAAGCGGGCGCAGGGCACGACAGTGGGACGCGGTTCGGCGTGCTGCGGTCCGATGGCTTTGCGAGCATGATCGTCCGCAACGAGCAGGTCGCCGGCGGCTGGAATTTCGACGGACAGCGGTGGATCGCCGATCCATCGCTCCTGACCGGCCTGGAACTTGACGGCAAACCGATATTCACCTGCCAGCAAGGACTTGACCAAGGCGTTCGACTGCGCGACGTCGACGCCGATGGCCGAACCGAATTGATCGTGAGCAACGCGTGGCGGCAGGGCGCTTTTAGCTTCGAGCCGCAACACGGCTGGAAGAAATTACCGTTCGTATTGCCCGCGGGAACGACCATCGTCGATGCCCAAGGCCGCGACGCCGGATTGCGATTTGTCGACATCGATCAAGACGGCTACGACGACATTTTGTTTTCCAATGAAGGCGGCTATGCGGCACACCGCTTCGAATCGCGCGACAAGGGCTGGTCGCGGACCCTGGTTGCCGGCAAGCGAACTGACGGGGATGCCGTCCCGATGATTTCGCGCTCGGGCACCAACAACGGCGCCTGGATCCACGGCCGGCATCTGTGGGTGCAGAATGAAGATACGAACAAACTACCCGACCTGGTCGACCGCAAGCCACTCGATGATTTGCTCAAGGACGTGATGTTTCCCGGGCCGAAATCGCCGCAGATTTCACTTTCCGTGACCCGCGCCCGGCCGGGATTTCAAGTCGATCTGGCGGCGGCCGAACCGTTGGTGCTCGATCCGATCGCGTTTGCTTGGGGCCCGGATGGCAAGTTTTGGGTCGTCGAGATGGGGGACTATCCGCGCGGCATCGATGGCAAAGGCAAGCGCGGCGGCGTGGTGCGCTATCTGGAGGACACCGACGGCGACGGCCATTACGACAAGTCGACGGTTTTTCTCGACGACCTGGGCTTTCCGACCAACGTGGCGCCCTGGCGCAACGGCGCGCTGGTGACGTGCGCCCCCGACATTCTGTATGCCGAAGACACCAACGGCGATGGCAAGGCCGACAAACGGGAGGTTTTGTACCACGGTTTTGTCGAGGGCAATCCGCAGCATCGCGTCAACGGACTGAAATGGGGACTCGACGGCTGGTTGTATTGTGCTCATGGCAACGCCGTCGGAGAGAAAATCAAGCTGCTCAAAACCGGCGGCGAAGCGAACGCCAACGGCCGCGACTTTCGCATTCGGCCCGACGAAGGCCTGCTTGATCCACAGTCGGGGCCCTCGCAATACGGTCGCAACCGCGATGATTGGGACAACTGGTTCGGGTGCGCCAACAGCGACCCGATGTATCAGTTCGTGCTGGCCGACCATTACCTGCGTCGCAACAAGCACGTGCCGGCCGCCAACGGCCGCGTCGACGTGTCGGAGCAGCCAGGCGCAGCGGAAGTTTTTCCACGCAGCCGCACCATCGCCCGTTACAACGATCTCTATGCCGCCAACCGTTTCACTTCGGCCAATAGCACGATCGTCTACCGCGACGATTTCTTCGGCCCGGCCTTCGAAGGCAACGCGTTTGTCAGCGAGCCAGTCCACAACCTGGTGCATCGCGAAGTCATGCGGCCCGAAGGTTTGACATTTACCAGTCGCCGCGCCGACGACGAGAAGGAGAGCGAGTTTTTGGCATCGGCCGACAACTGGTTCCGCCCGGCGATGCTCGCCGCCGGCCCCGACGGCGCACTGTGGGTCGCCGATATGTATCGTCAGACCATCGAGCACCCCGAGTGGATTCCGATGGAAGTGCAAAAGAAGATCGACCTGCGGGCCGGATCGGATAAGGGCCGCATCTATCGCGTGTATCCCATCGGCAGCAGACCGCGCAAAATCCCCCGGCTCGATAAACTCTCAACCAATGAACTCGTGGCCGCGATGGATAGTCCCAGCGGCTGGCAGCGCGACATGGTCCAGCAGTTGCTGCTATGGCGCGACGACAAATGGGCTATCGAACCGCTGAGAAGGCTGGTTACGCAGTCCCAACGGGCCAACTGTCGAGTGCAGGCGCTGTGGACTCTGGAATTGCTTGGCGGGCTTCAGCCCGAGATGATCGCGGGGTGCATGGCCGATCCGCATCCCGGGGTTCGTCGCCATGCCGTGCGGCTCTCTGAAGGCCATCTGGCCAAGGCCCCCGAGCTCGGCGAGAAGATTGTGGAACTCGCCAGCGACGGAGACATGCAGGTCCAATTGCAGCGAGCCTACACGCTGGGCGAATGGCACCATCCCGGAGCCGGCACGGCGCTTGGGCAACTGGCCCTGCGCTATCGAGACGACCGATTCATCACGGCGGCCGTCCTTAGTTCCGTCATGCCGGAGAACCTTCACGAAATCGTGACGACGGTGCTGAATGTCGAACCGGGCAATGAGCCGCCGGCCAATCTGCTCGAACAGCTCGTCGGTTTGGCCAGCACATTCGAGGATGATCGCACGCTGGCCAGCGCGCTGCTGAAGATCGGCAAAGCCGAGTCGGGCAAGTACGCGGCCTGGCAATTGACCGCCTTGGCCGGCTTGCTCGATGCGCTCGCTCGTCGCGACGTGTCGTGGGAAAAGTACGACCCGGCGAAAGAATTGACGAAAATGTTCGAGTTCGCCCGCTGCATCGTGGCCAACGACGCCGCGCCCGAGGAGGAGCGCCTGCGAGCGGTGCGGTTGTTGGGGCGAAGCGTGAACCAGCGCGAGGTCGACATAGCGTCGCTGGTCGCGCTGCTCGTGCCACAGTCGAGCGGCGCACTACAAACGACCGCGGTGGAAGCCTTGGGCCGACTCGAAAGCGATCAGGTGCCGACCGCCTTGTTGGCCGGTTGGAAGGGACATGGACCGGCGCTGCGATCCGAGATACTGGACCTGCTGTTGAGCCGTACCGCGTGGGTCGAAATGTTGCTCGGGGCGATCAAGAACGGGCAAGTCCCCGCGACCGACATCGACGCCGCGCGGCGGCAGCGGTTGGTGCGATTCAAGGATGACCATATCAAGGAATTGGCGGCCAAATTGCTCTTAGGACCCATCGAATCCAATCGGCAGCAGATATTGCAACAGCACGCCAGCGTGCTGACGATGACCGGCGACGCCCAAGCCGGAGCGGCCGTGTTCGCCAAACGCTGTTCGGTATGCCATCGATTGCGCGGGGCGGGTCACGAAGTCGGCCCGAACCTCGCCGCGCTCACCGATTATTCGCCTCCAGCCCTGCTGACGGCGATTCTCGATCCAAACAAAGGAGTGGAAGCCAAGTATCTGGACTACCTAGCCGTCACCACCAGCGGGCTCACGTACACAGGCATGCTGGCCAACGAAACCGGCAACAGCGTCACGCTGATGGGCCAGGAAGGCAAACAGCAGACGATCCTGCGCACTGAACTCGAAGCCTTGCAAGCCAGCGGCAAGTCGCTGATGCCCGAGGGATTGGAAAAGGACCTGAGTCAACAGGATTTGGCCAATGTGATCGCGTTTCTGCGCGGTTCGGGCGCGCCGCGAAAGACGTTCGAGGCCAACAATCCCCAATTAGTCAAGCCGACGACCGACGGCACGCTGCAGCTCTACGCCACGAATTGCGAGATTTACGGCCCGACCCTCGTCATGCAACAGCTCTACAAGAATCTCGGCAAATGGCAGAGCGAAAACGATCGCGCCGTGTGGTCGGTCGAAGTCCCCAAGTCCGGCAAGTATGCGATGCTGCTGAACTACGCTTGCCTCGACAATTCGGCGGGCAACAGTTGGCTGCTGGAGGCCGGCGAAAAAACGCTCTCCGGCAAAGTGGCCCCTACCGGCAGCTTGGATCGCTATCAAGAGATCCGTACCGGTGACATCGAATTGGCGCCCGGCACGCAGCAGGTTGTGTTCCGCTCCGCCGGCCCGATCAAAGGCAACCTGCTGCAATTGGGCGGCATTTTGCTGAAGCCGGCCCCGGCGGCGCGCTGACGGGACAAGTTAGACTGAAATCTCTGGGTGCTGGGTGCCATGCTCACGCTTCGTGAGCATGATACCGCCGTCGATGGAATTCACTAACGCGCGATCAAATCAACAGTTGGTAACAGTTGTTCTCATTCCTTGGAGGTGACGTATGAGTGTGAATCGCGATCAAGGGCGCGACCTCATGAGGACGCGTGACGTTCTTAGTGGTGGACCTCGCGCCGATGATGACAACGCCAACAAGAATTGGTTGGGACATCACTTTGGGTCAGGCGCGGCCAAAATCGACGAACTGCTGTTGGAGGGTGTCACTCGAGAACGGCTGGAGAAAGAGGCGGGACGAGGTGCCATCAGGGAGCATCTCTATCATCTTGAAAAAGAGCATGGCCTGTGCGCCGTTCAACGTGCAGACGGACGACTAGTATTTGAAGTTTGAGCGACTGGGAGGGTGCCATGCTTACGCCTCGTGAGCATGTTTGTCTGCCGATGGTCATTTAACGAAGCACGACATTTCTCGGCAACGAATCTCGATCGATCGCGATCGGTTGATCCTCACCCGTTTCCCAGGCGTGAAAACTCGACCAGCGCCACGACGATGCGCGATCAGCCAGTCCGCGCCTTACAGGGTTGTTGTGGATGTATTCGATCTTTTCATGAACGTCCGCGGCCGATCGCAGATTTCGATCATAACCCCCGCCGCGCTGCCAAAAACGGAGTATACGGCGACCGTTTGGCTGCACATCCTCCAGCCGCTGAAAGAACTTTGGTTCGTGCTTGTTCAACCAATGGAATGCGCGCTGCGACACCGACTGTTTGAGCGTTTTGAGGATGCTTGAAATACGCGCGCTTCGGTGTGGCCAAATCACGAGGTGAACGTGTTCGGGCATCACAACGTACGCCCAGAGGTCGAAAAGCTCGCGTTCTCGACAAGTTGTAAGGCTTCGATCATCCACTGGCAGGTTCGTTCGCGCGACAACAGGGGCAAACGATGGAAACACGAAAACGTCAGCGCATGCGCATCACCGGGAATGTCGTATCGCTTGCAACGCTTGCGGTGACGGGACTTCATGACGATAGTTTGACCGCGATGACAACCTCCCGCAAGAAGGTGTCAGCAGAACTCGCAAACATGCTCACGAAGCGTGAGCATGGCACCCCCACCGCCACACCCGCAGCGATTAGCCGACCGCTGCCGGCGCCGGTTCCAGCAGCCGCGTCCAGCCCTTGGCCTTGCGCTTTTTCCAAGTGCCTTTGTGATAGGCGTAGCCGACGATCAAGGGGACGGCCAGCGTGGCTTCGCTGTAGACCATCTGTTCGAAAGTGGTGTCGACCTTGCCCCAGCTCGAAGCTTCTTTCAAGGTCGAGCTTGACAGGGCCCCGTCGCGGACGTCGGCCACGGTGACTTGCACCGCATATTTGTGCATCGGGGGATCTTCGCCCAGGATCTCGGCGGCCACGACAATATCTTGCGTGAAATTCTTGGGCACGCCGCCGCCGAGCATGAAAATGCCGGTCGTGGGATTGTGGATCTTCAACTGCGTCAGCTCGTAAAAATCCTTCACGCCGTCGATGCTCACTTTCGGCTGATCGCCGCGGGCGTGTTGATGGGCCACCAGGCCAAAGCCGGCCGAGCAGTCGGAGAACGCCGGGCAGAAGATCGGCACTTCCTCTTCGTATGCAGCCAAGACGATTGAATCCTTCGTCTTGCCGTGCTCGGCCAAATACGCGCCCATCTCGCGAATGAATTCCCGCGAAGAGTAGGGACGCGGAGCCAGGCCGTCGGCAATTTGCCTGGTCGTGTCGTCGCAGATCCGCAACTCGTCTTCATCGATAAGCGTGTCGTAGATCCGGTCGATGTGCGCCTCGCGAAGCTGGTCGTCGTCCAAGCCGGCCTTGAGCCGTTCGGAGGCAATGTAATGGCGAAACCCAAGAGCCTCGAAGAAGTCCTGGTCCACGATATTGGCGCCGGTGCTGACGACCGCGTCGACCATCCGATTGCGGACCATGTCGACAAACACCTGTTTCAAGCCGGCGCTGACCAAAGAACCGGCGAGGCACAAGATTACGCCGCATTCTTTATCGCCCAGCATGCGGTCGTAGATCTCGGCCGCCCGGGCCAGATCGCGAGCGCTGTAGGCCATATGGCGCATCGCATCGACCAGCGGTACAACGTTGTGGCGCGTGATATCGATGTGCTCGATGGTCTGGGAGAGCAGTTGTTTTCTCTTGGACATGGCCAGGTTCCTCGAAAAAGACGCGCGCGGAAACGAACGATCGCTGAATTCTAGGAAAAAATCGCCCGAACAGATAGGGGTTGCACGTGCACGGGCCGCTTCCGAAACGTGTCCCTTCGATCCGCCGAGTGCAATCCTATCGGACGCTCATGTCGCAGCTCACGCCGCCAGCGGCGGTCAGGTAGGCGCTTTTGGTGTAGTCCATCACCATGCGATGGGCGCTGAAGCGCCAGGCCAGCGAACTGATTGAGTTCATCATCCGCTGGATCCAGCCGCGGGGCAAACCGTCGACATCGCGCTCGTAGTAGAGCGGAAGGACTTCGCGTTCCAGCACGTTGTAAAGATCCTCGGCGTCGCGCTTGTCGCTGATCTGGTCGGAAATATGACTTGTGCCTTTGCCGATGGCAAACCCGTTGGTGCCGTCGTACGCTTCAGCCCACCAGCCGTCGAGCACCGACATGTTCAGTCCGCCGTTGAGCACGACCTTTTGACCGCTGGTGCCGGAAGCCTCCAGCGGGCGGCGCGGATTGTTCATCCACACGTCGACTCCCTGGATCATGTGGCGGCAGACGTTGATGTCGTAATCTTCAATGAACACGACCCGGCTGGCGAAGCGTTCGTCGTGCCGTGCGTTGGCGATTCTTTTGATCAATTGCTTGCCGGGTTCGTCGGCCGGGTGCGCCTTGCCGGCGAAGATAATTTGGATCGGTCGCTCCGGGTCGTTGAGCATTCGGTAGAGCCGTTCCATATCGGTCATGATCAGGTCGGCCCGCTTATAGGTGGCGAAGCGGCGGGCGAACCCGATCGTGAGAATGTTGGGGTCCAACAGATTGCGCGCGGCTTCGACCACGGCGTCGCTTTCGCCGCGGCGGCGGCACTGCCGGCTGACGCGGCGGCGGACGAAGGCCAACAGCAGGTTCTTCAGCGCGTAATGCACTTCCCACAACTCGCCCGGATCGACGTGGTGAATGCTTTGCCAGGCGTCGGGCTCGCCCATCTGATGCAGCCAACCCACCGGAAAATTGCGGTCGTAAAGTTGCAGCATCTGCCAGGCCAACCAACTGGGCACGTGCACGCCGTTGGTGATGTGGCCAATGGGGATTTCCTCTTCCACGCGCCAGGGCCAGAGATGGGCCCACATGCGGCGCGTGATGTGTCCGTGCAGGCAACTCACGGCATTGGCGCGCCGCGAGAGCTTCAATCCCAACACCGTCATGCAAAAGCTTTCGCCCTCGTTGTGCGGTTCAACCCGGCCCAAACCCATCAACTGTTCGTAAGAGATGCGCAACTGGTCGCGCAGCGGACCTAAATGCTCTTCGATCAGCCCGCCGTCGAAGCGGTCGTGACCGGCGGGCACCGGCGTGTGCGTGGTAAAGACGGTATGTTGGGCAACTTCGCGAAGGGCATTATCGAAACTCTGTCCGTCGTTTTGCATCCGCTCGCGGATGGCCTCTAGCGTGGCGAATACGCTGTGGCCTTCGTTGAGATGATACACGCCCGGCGTGATGCCTAGTGCGGCCAGGGCTTTCACGCCGCCGACGCCGAGCACCAGTTCTTGACGAATCCGCGTGCGATGGTCGCCCCCGTAGAGTCGGCTGGTCAGTTCGCGATCTTCCGGGCTGTTGCCTTCGACGTCGCAGTCGAGCAAGTACAGCTTGATGCGTCCCACGTACATCAGCCAAACTTTGGCGAGCAACTGCCCGGTGCGGGTGTCGATCGTGACGGTGATTTGCTTGCCGTCGGCGCTCACGGCCGGCTCCATCGGCACGTTCTCGACCTTCGTGTCGAGGTATTCCTCTCGCTGGTAGCCGTCGATGTCGAGGTGTTGTTTGAAATAGCCCTGGTCGTAGAACAGGCCGATGGCCACCAGGGGGATGCCCAGCCCGCTAGCGCTCTTGATATGGTCGCCCGAGAGCACGCCCAGGCCGCCGGAATAGATCTGCACCGATTCGTGGATGCCGAACTCGGCTGAGAAATAGGCCACGGGCTTGGAGCCCAGTACGCCCGCGTGGGTCTGGCCCCACGTTTGCGTGCTGGTCATGTATTCTTTCAGCCGGCGGTAGGCATAATTGATCCGACTGTAGAGCACCAGTTCCGAGGCCCGCATCTCCAGCCGCTCGGGTGTGAATTCGGCCAGCAGCGCGATGGGATTGTGATCGAGCTGACGCCAGCGAATCGGGTCGAGATCGCGGAATAGGTTGATGACTTCCGAATGCCAGGTCCACCACAGATTCCTGGCCAACGCGCAGCACTTGTCGTAGACCGTCTGCGGAGACAACTCGGTAAGTGTCAGTTTTTGCAACGGTTCGGCGGGCGCGGTTTCGGTCTGACTCATCAATCAGCCTCCCAACCAGCATGAAAGCCCCAGATTATAACGACGCGACAAAATGGGGGCGACCCCACAATTTTGCCACGCCGGCTCCACACTGCCTGGAAGGTTGCCTGACCTGAGCCGCTTCACTAGATTTAACTTGGAATCGAATTGCTTAGATTATACGTGCACATCAAGCCGGTTGTCGATTCACCGGCACGTAAACCTGACAGAAAAGTAGCCTTGTCCAGCCTGAACGAAAGTCGCCTGATTACCTCGCCCGACGACCCGGCGCTCGTGCGCCTGTGCGACCAGTTAGTACGCTGGGGGGGCGAACTCGATCGCACCGAGGCCTGGCCCAGCGAGCAACTCGGGCTTTGTGGCGAAGCGGGAGTTTACCAATGGTTCATGCCGCGGCACTGGGGTGGGCGAGAGTGGAGCGAACTCGATATCACCCGAGGTTACTTGCGATTGGGCGCCGCCTGCCTGACCACGGCCTTCGTCATCACGCAACGCACCGGCGCGTGCCAGCGGATTGTCGGCAGCGAAAATGAAGCGGCCAAAGAGCGGCTCTTGCCGGATCTAATCGCCGGCAAATCGTTCGCCACCGTGGGCATTTCGCACTTGACCACCAGCCGCCGGCACTTGGCGCGGCCGGTGATGCGGGCGCGTGAAGTCGCCGCGGGGTACGTCCTGGATGGGTACACCCCGTGGGTCACCGGCGCGGCTCATGCCTCGGTGATTGTGACCGGCGCGGTGCTTGACGACGGTCAGCAAATACTCGTGGCGCTCGGCACTGATCTGGCGGGGGTCACGATTCCGCCGCCGCCCCGTTTGGTCGGCCTTTCAGCCAGCCACACCGGCGAGGTCTACTGCCGCGACGCGCACGTGAGCCGCGATTGGCTGTTGGCCGGACCTGCCGAAAACGTGCTCAAGATTGGCGTCGGCGCCGGCACGGGCGGGCTGCAAACATCGACGCTGGCAATCGGCCTGGCCGCCGCGGCGCTGGATTATTTGGAGCGCGAGGCGATCCAGCGCCCCGATCTCGCCCAGCCCGCGGCGGAACTGCGCCGAGAACATGGCGATCTGGAGGCCACCTTGTTTGCTTTGGCGACTGGCCAGAATGTCTGTACCAACGAGCAACTGCGGGCCCAGGCCAACAGCATCGCGCTGCGCTCGACCCAGGCAGCGTTGGCCGCGGCGAAGGGTTCGGGTTACGTGGTGGGCCATCCGGCCGGGCGCTGGTGCCGCGAAGCGCTATTCTTTCTGGTGTGGAGCTGCCCGGCGGGAGTCATGGCGGCGAATCTGTGCGAGCTAGCGGGCTTGGAATAGGGGCGAGGGATCGGGCGTTTGGGGGTCAGGGCAAGAAAAAAGAAGGAAAGACCCTCAAAACTTTCGAGCCCCGAACTCCAACCCCTAACCTCTAGCCGCCGCCGGTGGGCTAGGTTAAGATCTTCCTCTTGTTTCCAGAGATTGAAATTCCGGCGTTTTGACGATCAAGGAGCACCGACGATCCCATGGCCCACGAAACCAATGTGACCTGGCACGAACACAGCGTTACTCGGGAAGAGCGAGAACAACTCAATGGACACAAAGGCTGCGTCATTTGGTTCACGGGGTTGAGCGCCTGCGGCAAGAGCACCGTCTCGAATCTGGTCGACCACAAACTTCATAAACGCGCATTGCGCAGCTATGTGCTCGACGGCGACAATGTCCGCCACGGTTTGAATGCCGGACCGGGTATGCTCAAGGAACGCCACGGCGAAGACTTTGCCAAGCGATTCGGCCTGGGCTTTTCCGCCCAGGATCGCGAGGAGAATATCCGCCGGATTGGGGCCGTGGCCAAGCTGTTCTCGGAAGCCGGCCTGATCACGCTCACCGCCTTCATTAGCCCCTACCGTCGCGATCGCGACGCGGTGCGGGCCACGATGAAAGCGGGCGATTTTATCGAAATCTTCGTCGACGCGCCGCTCGACGTGTGCGAAAAGCGTGACCCCAAGGGCCTCTACAAAAAAGCCCGCGCCGGCGAACTCAAGGGCTTTACCGGTATCGACGATCCGTATGAGGCCCCCATGAAGCCCGAGTTAGTGCTTGATGCGGGCCAAAAGAACGCTGAAACGTTGGCCGACGAAGTGATTGCCTATCTGGCGCGCGTCGGGAAGATCAGCTAGAGTGCGAAGAGTCTCCGACCCGCTGGTGGGTGGCTGCTAGCTAATCGGCCTTCAAAAGCCGATGACCGGTTCGCAGTGCGCGAATTTTCTTGGATTGACATCCCGCGCGGCGTCACTACATTGAAGAAACGGCCCTTCGGGGCAGTCTCTCTCTCTCGCGCGCCGACAAAATCGCTCCTGAGGGAAGTTGATCGTGGGCTCATGGAAGTCTTTCGGTTGACCTGATTCAGGTGACTTTTTCAAGGAGGGGAACATCTCATGGCCGTCGTTTCGGCAAAAGATGTTCAGTCACGCGCACAGGAGGCTCTTTCGGGCAGCCCCGTCTACGCCTTGCGCGAACTGCACGTCGAGCAGCACGGAGATGCCCTGGTGATTCATGGCCTGGTATCGAGCTTCTATCACAAGCAGCTCGCGCAGGAAGTGATCCGCACTGCGGCCGAAGGATTGGAAGTCGTCAATTCCATCCAGGTGCGGTAGGGCTTATCCCATCGCGTGCGTTCGGTCGCGATTCTTGCCTGACGAATCTGGTCGGGCTTTCTTCAAGCGGCGCGCATCTTCACTTGATCGAGTTGCTCGAGCACCGCGGCATACACCTGCTCGACGCCGAGCAATCGCATGCAGTCGTGATGGCCCAATGGGCAAGTCCGTCGCGAGCAGGGTCCGCAGGGCACCGTGTGTTGCAGGCATGTTTCCAGCGAATAATGCGTGCGGGTCCACTGCATGTGCGTCGGGCCGAAGAGGGAGACAACCGGCACGCCAAACGCCACGGCGAAAAAGCGTGGGCCGCTGTCGGTAGTTACCAACAAGCGGCTGCGGCGGATGCAGGCTTTGCTCAGACCGATCGAAATCAGCTCGTCGGCCAAACTCACCACGCGCGGATGGTCGGCCAGTTGCACGATCTGCCGCGCCACGCTCCGCTCGGCGGGACCGCAAAGTACCAGGACCGATAATCCCTGTTCTGTCGCGATCCGTCGGGCGAGTTGGGCGAAAGATTCGCTGGGCCATAACTTCGCCGCCCCGTAAGCTCCGCCCGAGTTGAGCACGACGACCTGATTGCTCAGCGGGAGGCCCCATTTGCCCCAGACCCCCTCGGCGGCCGCTTCGTCAGCCGGCAATGTGGCCAACTCCAGTTGCGGCGATTCCCGCTCGCAGCCCACGGCGTACGCCAGTTGCAGATAGGCATCGATGGCCGGCGTGGGCAGATACTTTCGTCCTTGGCGGGGATAGTAGAGCTTGTGCGTCAGCAGCGGACCGCGACCATAACGGACATATCCGACTCGCTCTCGGGCCCCGCAGGCCCAGGCCAACGCTCCGGCCCGTAACGAGTTGGTCAACAGAATGATCGTGTCAAGTCGTCGCCGGCGCAGTTTGCTGAGCACGGACCAGGTCCTTTCGGCCTGGTTTTTGGATTTGGGATGATAAAAGATCTGCTCGTCGAGCCACGGCGTGCCGGCCAGCACATCGGCCACGTACGGTCGCAAAATGCCGACCAATTCTGCCTGCGCTCCATAGTGCCGCCTGAGCGCACGCAAAGTAGGCGTGGCCATCGCCACATCGCCGATCCAATTGGGAATGAAGATGCCGATCTTCATTCGAAAGCCCTCGGTCGGTAAGCTGGTCCGAACAGTCCCCAGAAGATACTAGCTCTCCGGAATTTGGGGAACATCAGCCAAGCCGAAGTTCTCGCAAAGAGTTGACCACAAAGGCACAAAGAACGGCAAGGGGAAGGGTTGCAGTCACAGCAAATCAGCAGATATCCGCGACGATCACCCAGTCGGCGATCTGCTACGCGTCACCGAAGTTCTATTTCCAGTTCCGCCTTCGTATCCTTTGTGCTGTTGTGGTGCCACGTCGGAATTATTGAGTCCGAGGTAAGTAAAGGAATAGGGCCGACCAACGGAAGGCCCGGAAAATGGGCCAGTTCGCCTCGAATGCGAGTTCCATTAGTTTGCTGGGGACCAATAGTCCCCATTGGAAGCTTGGCCTAGCCGGGAGCAAGCTATGAACTCGAAGCGGGCCATATTTCTCGATCGCGACGGCACGCTCACCCGAGATCTGGGCTTCGTTCATCGCGCCGAAGATCTCCGGCTGCTCGACAACGCCGTGGCCGGCTTGCGGCGGATGTCGGCCGCCGGGTTCCGGCTGTTCATCACCACCAACCAGTCCGGAATTGCCCGCGGCTATTTCAGCGAAGCGGACATGCACGCTTTTAACGCCGCTTTACAACAACAACTGCGGGCCGAGGGCGTCGAAATCGAGGCCATCTATTTCTGCCCATTTCATCCAGAGGGAAGGGTTGCGGCATACCGCCGCGATTCTCCCTTGCGCAAGCCGCGGCCGGGCATGATTCTGCAAGCCGCCGCCGAGCACAGGCTCGATCTGAACGCGAGCTTTGCCATCGGCGACAAAAAGTCCGACATTCTGGCCGGCCAAGCCGCCGGATGCAGCACGATCTTGATTCGAACCGGCGCGGCCGGCGCCGGCGAGAACGAATTGCAAGCCAATGCCGACTTTGTCGCGCCCGATTTGCTCGCCGCGGCTGAGTGGATCGATGGAGAAGGCTCGATGCCGTAGGCCGTACGCAAGAGGGACGAGGGAAGATTTTTCTCTGCTTACTTACGGCCTACAGTCTATCGCCTTCCGCCGTTAGGCCGCCCGCGACTGGGCCGCCGCGGTCCGTGAAACCACTTCTTGCCACAAGCTGGGGATCGTTTGAGAAAGATCGCCGGAGAAGTAATAGCTGCGCCCGCCATCGGCGACCGTGCGGACCAAAATCGTTTTCCAGGGGCGATAATAATATTGCGGATGGCTTTTGGCAGGCGGGCCCTGGCGGTAGTCGGACGGAAGTTCGACCAGGTCGAACACGGCGGTCGTGAAGTTCACGATCCGCTGGCCCTGCTGGGCCGCCACGTTGCGCGCCATGGAGAGCGCCTTCAGGTAAACTTCGGGTCCCGCCACGGCCGAGCCCACATTGAGGAATACGCCCCCTTCGAGCGTTGCAATGCTGGCCGCGAACATCAGAAAATCAGTGTAGCTGGCAGCGCCCAACGCCGCGCCATCGCAATTGGCGTGGGCGTGAATGATGTCGCTGCCGATGCCGACGTGGGATGTCACGGGCACGCCCATTTGCCACCCAGCTGCCGCGATGCTCAAGTGGCGAAAGGCGAATTGTTGCTCCACGATCGTTCGGCCCACGGCCTCGCCCAGTCCTTCGCCGCGATTGGCGGCCTGAAACACAAGGTCGTTCAACCGGCTCGTCTGTTGCCACAGGCCAAACTGGCCGCGCTCGATCCATTTCCAGACGTTCTCGCTGGTGCCGCCAGCGGAGGCCAGTTCGAAATCATGGATGATGCCGGCGCCGTTCGTGGCCAAATGCGTGATGATCCCGCGCTCGATGAGATCGATCAGATAGCGCGACAGTCCGAGTTTCACGGCGTGGCCGCCCATCATCAGAATGACGGGCCGGCCCTGGCGCCGCGCTTCGACAATGTGGCCGACAAACTGGCCGAATTCCGGATGGGCGTATTTTTCGAAACTGGCCGTAAGCGGCTGGCAATCGGCTGCGTGAAGATCGTGCCCTCGCTCGGCCAAATCTTTCAAGGCAATGCGACTGCGATCGAACAGTTCATAGCGGCTCATGCGTCAAAACTCCGCGGCTAATGCTTGTGTGCTCACGCTGCTTCCGGGCGCGAGTTCGTTGGTCCGTGCTTGCTAGCGGCCGCGACGGCCAGGGCTTGTCTGGCATACTTCAAATTGGCTTCGAGCACCTGCTCCACGCTGATGCGGGCCATCGTGGCGGTTCCTTGGTCGCGCGGAATCCGGGGGTCTTCGCCAGCCTTGAGCGGCGCCACCAGCAGCGTGTGCCCACTGCCCAGCGGCGCCCACTTTTCTGGCGCGTGTGCCGGATGGGGGCTGAACAGAGCCACCACCGGAGTGCCGAGAATGCCGGCCATGTGCATGGGGCCCGTGCTCGAAACGGTCAGGACGGTTTGCACCGACAAGGCCGCCGCCAGTTCGAGTAGTTGAAAGTTGGTGTAAAAGCCGACGCGGCTTCGCGTCGTATTGGTCAGTTGGCCGCGAATCGACTCCAGCAGCGGGCTTTCGGCCGGGCTGCCCGTTATCATCACTCGGCCGTATTCGGCCAATCGGCTGACGAGCTGGGTGTAGTGTTCAGCGGGCCAGTTGTAGGCGCTGTTCTTGTTGCCCGGGTGAATACCGAACAGCGGTCCGTTACGGCCCAGCTCTTGTTGGATTCGCCCTGCAACTCGCTGACATGTCGTGGCGTCGAGAGCCAAACGCGGCGACAGGCTCGCTAGATCGGCCGTGGCCCCCAATCGTCGCACGAAAGCCAGCGCAAACTCCGCTTCGTGAATTGGAGGGTGGCTGCGATGCACCTCGACGCGACGGTTGCCCAGCAAATATCCGGCCGGCTTGTAGGCCCAACACACACGCTGTCGGATACGAGCGCGCCAAACGGCCAGGCAATTGCGAGAGTTCGTGTTGAAAACCAGGGCGGCATCGAACCGCATCTTTCTCAAGCGGCCGCCCAACTGCCAGGGGCTTTCGGCCTCGTCGTCGACGAGCAACTCGTTCACGGCACGACTGCCGGCCAAGAGCGGCCCGGCATAGGGGCTCACCAGCGCGGCCACGTGGGCCTGCGGCCAATGCCGCCGGACGGCTTCGAAAGCCGGCAGCGTGAGCACCAGATCGCCAATGCGATCGTTTCGCACCAACAGGATCCGCCGCAATTGCTGGGTTGGTGAATTCACGGCTTTATCGTTCAAGGGAAGGTCAGGCGGCCTGGCGGCGGACTTTCTGACGCGTTTCACTCGAATCTCGTTGGAGTTCGCGCAACTTGGCATATTTTAGAAACACCGCGGACGCTGAAATCCGGCTGATCACGAAACCATAATAGCCGTCCAAGAATCCCAGTTGTAGAAAATATGACTTGATGAACTTGAGCGATGGAGCAAAAACGATTCGCAGCCAACCGCTTCGTTTCCCCCGGCTGAAAGCCTGCTGGGCAGTCAGATCGGTAAACTTGTTGGCCTGTTGCACGTGCCCGGCAATCGTGTAATAGCTGTAATGCAGGCAGTCGCCTGGCAGTAGCTGCACACGATCGGGGCAGGGGAGTAGTTGTTCGTGAATCAGTCCCTGCCAGCGGACGCGGCGACGGTCGTACAATCGCAACTTGATATCGGGGTACCATCCGCAATGCTTGATCCATTGTCCGCAATAGTTGGTGAGTCGTTTGAATGCGAAAAAGCCGGTGCAATCGCGGCTTTTGACTTCAAGAATTGACTTCGTCAACTCGTCACTCAAGGCTTCATCGGCGTCCAAGGAAAGAATAAAGTCATGCGTGGCCTGCGATGCACCGAAGTTTTTCGCGGCGGAATAACCTTCCCATGCCCTTACAAAGAACTTGACGCCGAAGGACTCGCAAATAGCACGCGTGGCGTCCGTTGAGGCGGAATCCACGACAACGATTTCATCCGCCACCCGCCGCACGGATTCCAGGCAGCGCCCGATGTTCTTTTCTTCGTTGAACGTGATAATGACAACGGAGAGTGACGGCATACGGGTCGTTCACATTTGCAAGTAATGCGGTTGTTGTGCTTGGTGATCCCCGAGGCCCGACCGTTGACAGTTCAGCCGGCCCTGCGTAATCGGAGCAAGTCATCCGCCGAATCGAGATGTTGGTTGGTTTCGCTTTTCGGTTGAGCTTCGGTGGAATGTCGGGTTGCGTCTTGGGCCAATGAAGCAAGGATGTTCGTGGTCGAGATTCCATCCACGACGCCGGTCACGCACACGGTGCCGCCGTAAGCTTCCACGATTTCGTGGCCCACGACTTCGTCGGTCGTGTACGTGCCACCTTTCACCAGCACGTCGGGGCGGATGGCGTGCAACAGGGCATGGGGGGTGTCGTCGTCGAAAACGATGACATAGTGCACGCAGGCGAGTGCCGCCAGCATGGCCGCGCGATCGGACTGGCCAATCACCGGCCGGCTCGAGCCTTTCAGTTTGCGAACGCTGGCATCGCTGTTCACGCCCACCACGAGCACGTCGCCCAGCGCGGCGGCTTCGGTCAAATACGTGATGTGCCCCACATGCAGCAGATCGAAGCAGCCGTTGGTGAATACGACCTTCTCGCCGCGGCGCCGGTGCTCTTCGGCGAGCAGGCAGGCTTGTTCGCTGTTGACGATCTTTTGCGGTCCGCCGCCGCGGCCCGATAGAAGTTCGGCGCGTAGTTCATGACGATAGATCACGGCCACGCCGGCCCGCTCGACTTCCAATCCGGCGGCTACGTTGCCCAACCGCACCGCGTCGGCCGGAGTGGTTCCGCTGGCCAGGCACAAGCCGATCATCGCCATGACCATGTCGCCCGCCCCGGTGATGTCGTACACGGCCCGGGCGTGGGTGGGAAAAATCTCGCCGGTGCCGTCGCGCTTGACCAGCATCATGCCGTCGCGGTCCAGCGTGATCAGGGCCATTTGGGCGTCGAGGTCCTGGCACAATTGCCGACCCGCGGCCAAGGCGTCGTCCGCGCCGGCGATCTTGTGGCCGGTGGCCACTTCGGTTTCCAAACGATTCGGTTTGATTATTGTCACGCCGCGGTAATCGCCGAGCGGGCAGGAGCGGCTGGGGTCGACCATGACCGGCACGCCCGCTCGATGCGCCGCCTCGATGGCTGCCTTGAGCAGCCGCGGCGTGCACACGCCTTTGCCATAATCGGAGATCAGCAGGGCATCGTGATGGGGCATACGCGATGCGATCTTGCCGATGAATTGCTGCTCCAATTCGCCTCCGAGCGGGTCGCACTTTTCGTGATCGACGCGCAGGATCTGGCTGGGATGCCGGGTGTTGGCCCGGCCGATGAAGCGCTCCTTGACGGAAGTGGGGCGCTGGTTGTCTTGGAGAACCGACTCGCAATGGACGCCAGCATCGGCGAGCAACTGACGCAGCTCGGCCCCGGCGGCGTCGTTTCCCACGACGCCCCAGCACGTCACTTGGGCTTCGAGGCCGGCGAGCATGTTGGCCACGTTGGCCGCTCCACCCAAGCGGGCCTCGCGGCGATCGGCGCGCAACACGATGACCGGTGCTTCTTGGCTGACGCGTTCGGCGTTGCCCCACGTGTAGCGATCGAGAATCAAGTCGCCCAACACCAAAATCCTCGGCCGTCCGAGGCCTTCCAGCACGTGCAAGAGATCGTTCGAAGTCATCGGGTCCTCGATCGGTCGAATCGGCGGATAAACCTTGCCGCGCAGGCGTGTGGGTGCTAGCACCTTGCCGGATCGGTTCGCGTAAACGGTGGGGGATTATCGGCCAGCCGCTCATGACGAGCAATAGAGATTCGCGCGGCCGAGCATGCGGGTGTGCTTTTCAGGCCACGCTGCCGAGCGCCAGTTCGAACTGCTCCAAGGGAAATCGCAGGCGCTGTTGATCCGCCGGTTCGCCGGGCGCGATCATCAAATGCGCCTGGCGGGCCAGGTGCGACTTGGCGGCTTTTGCTTCCAACGCCACCAGCACATTGCACTCGGCCTGCCCGCTAAATCGGCCCCGCCCGGGCAGAAACAAGATTTCGACTTCCGGTTTCGACGCCGCGCGAGGCTTGAACCGGCCTTGGATGAGTTGCTCGGCCAGGTGGGGTTTGGAGGGCTCTCCGATCACGTGAATCGAGATTTCGTTCAGATCGCGTTTGTGCAACCCGTTGCGGCAGCGCGTGAGCCGGCCTTTGCGCAGCAGATAATTGACGTTGGCGCCTTTTCTCCAATCGGCCGGCAGAGTGACGTCGGTCGGATGCCAGAGGTGATAAGTGCGTGTCCAGCGCAGGATCGACTCGATTCGCACCCCCGCTCGGCGCAGCCGCAGACGCAAGTCGTCGTCCTCGCAGCCCCAGCCCTGAAAGTTTTCGTCATAGCCATTCACGCGTTCGTAGTCGGCTCGCCAAATTCCGACGTTGTTGCCAATCAGCTTGGGTTTGGTGCGATGCCGGATCAGGCAATAAAAGCGAGCGGAGCGGTCCAATTTTCGCAGGCGGCGGATTTCGCTTTTTGGCCCCCAGTTCTGGAATTGGCCCCCGCGGATTACGTCTCTGGTGATGCCCGCCGACGTTTCCTGATCGAGCCGGCAGCAGTCGCCGGCCATGACCGTGCCCGGCTTGCGGCGCTCCAGATGGATCCGCACGTGGTCGCGGGGCAAAATGCAATCGGCATCGAGAAACAGCAAATAGGGGGCGCGGCTGGCTTGCACGCCTTCATTGCGACTCCGCGACAGGCGGAAAGTCGTGTGCGGATGCGTGGTAAAACCGACGCGAAACGGAACGGAGCTAGCGAACTCGGCCACGATTTGAGGCGTGTTGTCGGTCGAGCCGTCGTCGGCAACTATCAGTTCGAAGCGGCCGGCCACGCCGCTTTGCAAGGCAATCGATTCCAACGCCCGGCGCAAGTGAGCGGGGCGCTGATAGGTCGATAGCAGCAGAGCTATTTCTGGGTCGTGCATCGCGGCCCAAGATACCGCTCGCGCCCCAATTCGACCAATAGCACTCTCGTCGGTGAAAGAACCTGTCGACGCGGGTTTTTCCGCATCAGAATGCGGCTTTGGC
>JACQFF010000277.1 GCA_016200205.1 Planctomycetia bacterium | reverse complement strand
CCCTGGTCGGCTTCCACGTCGGCGGCGATGCGGCGCAGCACGCCTAGGATGAAGGTTCCTGTTCCCACGGCGGGATCGGCAAGCGTCACATCCGCCGACGCCAGGCCGGCGCTGCGGTCGAAGTGTCGGCGCAGCGCGTCGTCCACGAGGCGGATCATGGGCCCGACGACTTCAGGCGGCGTGTAATACGAGCCCGTGAGTTTACGCAGCGCGTTGTCGTAAACGGCCAGAAAGTCTTCGTAAAAGTAGAGCCAGGCGTCTGGTTCTCCCTTGCTGACGGCAAGCCAATTCACGGCGTCGAGCACGCGCACCAGCGCGCGGAGCGACGTTTTCAGAGTCGCATCGTTGTCGACTTCGTCCGTGAGCAGGCGCAGCGCGGCCCCGATCAGCGAGTTGGTCTTACCGAGTTGCTTGCCGACCTGGTCCAGCCCGTCGGCCAGGCGGATGTTGCTCGATCGGGCCATCAGCAGCCCGAAGGTGACGGCCTGCGCATAGCCGTCGGCGAATTGCTGATCGTTCGCTTCGGGAAAGAGGAGCTTCCGCCAGTCGGCGGCAAGAGCAGTGAGGGCTGGGCTTTTCTCGGCCAGTTGTTCGGTGACTTCGTCGCGCAACAGGCGGCAGAGCCTCGCGGAAATCTTGGCGAGTTCCGCGGCAGACTTCGGCGGAATCGGTTCCCAGCGAAGAAAGTTGTCAAACCGCGCGACGAGTTCGAGTGGAGCAGCGAGTTTGGCTCCCGACGTTCCGACATCGCCCTCCAACCCGACGATCGAGCCGACGAGCTCACCGTTTTGCCAAAGACTGAACGAGTTGCCGTCGGTGTACAGTACGTTAGGAAGGGATTGCAGCTTTTCCCATTGTTCCTTGTCGTGTCCTTTGTAGCGGCGTGGGTCCGCGCCTTTTCCGGGCGCCTTGACTTCCACGAAACCGACAAGCACGTTTCGCAGCGTGATTGCATAATCGGGACGCGTCTTGAGCGTGGACAATGACGATTCGCCGACCGCCGCGAGCCACTCTCGCTTGAAGCCGCAAAGCTCCCCGAGATCAGCGAAGAGCGCTTCTAGCGGGGCGCGAAGTTGGTCCTCCGGTTCGCCAGTGGCGCTAGGATTTGCGAGTTTTGCTTTAGCCTCGGCGCCAAATCGGGCAATGGCCTTTTTCAAATCAAGCATTTCACGCGCCGCCGGGGGCTCGTCGTTCTAGCGATGCGAACGGTACAAGTCTCGAATCATATCAAGACAAGGCCAAAATACGGAAGGCTAAGGCAGCGGTGGGTTTCAGGCATCGAACCGGTCCGGCAGACGGATATTCCAGGCCTGGACGCCGGCGACAAAAAGTTCAATAGTCGTCCTGTCGCCCCGAGGATATTCCGCGCCCGCTCAGTCCAGCTCCTCCAGCCACAGCCGGATTTCGTTTTCGTATTCGGCGGCCAGGTCGCCTTTGATCAATTGGCGATGGAAGCTGGCGGCGCCTTCTTTGACCAGATCGGCGGCCTCGGCGCTGGGAAAGCGGCGCATCGGATCCGGCGCGATCAGGCCGCGGCAAAAATTCATCAGCAGCTCGTTGCAAACGACCTCTTGCGGCAGAATTTGTTCCAGCCGCTGCGCAACGAAGCGTTTGGCCTCAAGCAACTCGCGATACGATGTCAGCCCGGAAAACGGCGGACAGCCGGCCAGAATCTCGATCAGCACATAGCCCAAGCTGGCCAGGTCCGATCGCGGGGAGCAGTCGCCCCCTTCCAGCACCTCAGGGGCCGCATAGGTCGGCGTGCAAGTCCGCTGGCTGGGAGCATTGGTCAGCTCGAAGGCCGAGCCAATGTCGACTATTTTCGCGTTGCCCGTGCGCTTGAGCATGATGTTCGAGGGCTTCAGGTCGCCGTGCACGATGCCCTCGCGGTGCAGCGCGGCCAGGCCAGCCAGACATTCGCGGACCACTGAAATCGCGATGCCGGGTTTCAGTCTGGGCTGCATCGGACCGGCGGTGACGATCACGTTGTTGAGATAGTCCCACCGCCGATTGCTCACCCGGGCGCGAGTCCGCTCCAGCATCTCATGCGTCAGCAGCCGGCTGAGATCGTAGCCGTCGATCCATTCCATCTCCATGATGCGGATCCGATTGCGGTCGACAAAATTATGCACGTCGAGCAGATTGTCTTGCTGAATCTGCGCCACGCGGGCGGCGATCTGCGCAATCCGAGCCATCGCCTCATCGTAACTGCGCACGTCGTCATAGCGAGCCGGCGAAAAAACCTTCAGCGCCACCGGCAGCGTGAAACTGTCCGTCCCGCGCCGTTGGCTGAGATAGACGATCCCCTGACCGCCGGCACCCAGGCGGCGGGTCAGGTGTAAGTGCTCGGTCCAACTCATCCGCTGGCCGGTAATCAGGGCCTCGTAACGATCCAACAACTCGTCGGGACAGTGGGTTGCCGGCTGCCCATCATACTGCAGCGTTGGCGTGCCCAGGTGAAACGTGGTTGTCGACATGGCAAATGCGACCTCATGGCGGCCTAAGGGCGGCGGTCTCGGCTTTGGTGAACCCATCTTAGGCCGATTCGAGTTTTCGCGTCCAGCCCGAAGCGGCTCTCCAATCATCGGAAAGCCGTGAAATCGGCAAGTTCGCGGACGAAAAACATCGCCCATAGAGATTTATGGTTCACACATCCAAACGAGGGGCCACCCAGAATACGATGGCCCATCAGTAGGACGCGGCACTAGCCAGCCGCGCCCGCTGACATCCGGCGCGGAAAACCAAGCTTCTTGTCGACCATGTTTCTCAGCGGCCGGCCGGCCAGATAGCGTTCTAAATTGTCGCAAAAGAAATCGGTCATTTGATCGATGCGCAGCCGGCTTTGTCCCCCGACGTGGGGCGTGAGGATCACACTGGGCAAGTCCCACAGCGCGCTAGCCAGCGAGAGCGGTTCTTCCTCGGTCACGTCCAAGCCCGCGGCCGCTAGCTGGCCAGATTTCAAGGCGGCGACCAGGTCGGCCTCGACTACCAGCGGCCCGCGAGCCACGTTGATCAGAATCGAACCGAGTTTCATCTTGGCCAGCGCTCGGCGATCGATCATGCCGCGCGTTTGGGGCGTTAACGGAGCGGTGAGAAAGAGAATATCGACCTGGGCCAGCAGCTCGTCGAGCCGATCGGCAGGCCACAGCGCCTCCACAAAGTCTGGCTTATCGACGGGGAACATATCGGTGGCGAGAATCCGCGTCTTGAACAAGCTAAGCACCTCGGCCAATCGCCGCCCGACGCCGCCCAAACCCACGATGCCAACCGTGGAATGGTGCAAGTCTCGGGTGGGGCGGCGGATAAACTCGCGAGCCTGCTGGGCTCGAAAAAACACCGGCAGGCTGCGCGTCAGCCCACAGGCCAACGCCAGGGCGTGCTCCGTCACCTGGTCCGCCAGCACTCCCGAGGCGCTGGTGATGATGATGTCTGAATCGACCACCGAAGGCACGAGGCAATGATCCAGCCCGGCGGCCGAAGATTGGATCCATCGCAACCGCCCGCCGCGCACGACCGCCTCCCAATCGATCGGCACTTTGGCGTGACCACAGAAGATATCGGCCCGCAAGATTTCATCGGCAATTCGTTGTTGCGGGGCATCGATCAGTTCGGCGGTGGGAGCCACGGCGGCAATTTGGTCGTAGTGGCGTTTTTCCAACGGATAGCAGAGGACGATTCTCATAAGCGGATCTTCGCAGTGTTCAATTCCCGGGCGCGAGTCGCCGATGGCGCCGCGCCGTGAAACGGGGGGGAAAGTCGAGCAGTTGGGCAATGTACGGTTTCGACGGCTGACGAGGAACTTCAACTTTTCCCCCGCCCGATACTAGCCGGCGCGCGCACCACCAGTTTACAATAAAAGTCTTGGATATTGCGCGGCCACTGTGCACCTGACAAATGTGCGCCTGACAAATGTGCGCCTGACAAATCGCGCGTCGGCTCGCCACCCCCACCGAGTTTTCCATCCGACCTTGCTCGCTCTGGCAGGAGATATTCGCACGTGCCCAGTCGACTTTCGATCAGCGTTGCCACCGTGGTCATGCTCGTGCTGTTGCGGCTGAATATCGGCTGGCATTTCTTCAGCGAAGGCATCAAGCATTATACGGACCCGCACTGGACGAGCGAGCCCACGCTACGGGCAGCCAAGGGCCCCTTGGCGCCATTGTTTCATGCCTACGTGCCCGATTTCCACCGCTTTGACGATCTGATCCATGCCAGCACCGAAAACGACTCGCACGCCGTCCAGAGCTGGGTCGACCAAATTCAAAACGACTGGGACGGCCACCGGCAGCAGTTCGCCCAGCATTACGCTCTGAATGACGTTCAACAAGCTCAGACCACGAAAGTCCTGCGCCAATATCAGGACAAGCTCCGCGGCTGGGAGGCCGACAACCACGACGCCCTGGCCACGCACGTCCACGAATGGCAACGCAAGGAAACAACTCGCGAACGTCCGGCGAGCAATGTGCCGTTCCAAAAAAAACGAATCGCTGAAAAACAATCGGCCCTCAATGCCGAAGCCAACGGATGGTTGGCCGAACTCAAGGGCCTGGAAGCCGATTATCACAATGCCCTGGTCGCGGTGCTCGACGGCAATCAGCGCAACCTGGCCGCCATGCCGCACCAGACGACCTCGATCGACCTGGTCGACGACGTGATGACCTACGTGATTCTGGGCATCGGCCTGTTGCTGCTGTTGGGCCTGTTTACACGCCTGGCGTGCCTGACCGGAGCGGTATTCTTGCTGTCCGTCGTGCTCATGCAACCGTTTTGGGTCAGCGAAGCCCTGCCAACCTATAACCAATTCGTGGAAATGTTTGCGTTGCTTGCGTTGGCAACCACCGTGGTTGGTCGCTGGGGTGGGCTCGATTACTTTCTCCACAATCTCGTTACCGGCTCGTCTCGTTCGATGAAAGGCCAGACCGATGTATCTAAGTCCTGAAGAAAAAACCGTTGGCCAAGGGAATTTTCAAAACGCAATTGGCGTGACGCGGCGCGATTTCCTAAAAAGCGGGATCGTCGCTGGTGCAGTCTCGGGCGCCGGACTGGGAGCCATGTACTTCGGCTACGCGGCCTCGGTCGCCAACCCCTTGCGCGTGGGTTTCATCGGCACCGGTGATGAGGGCAACGTGCTGCTGGGCGCCATCACGCCCAGCTACCTGCAAGTCGTCGCCATTGCGGATATCCGGCCCTATAACATTCATCGCGCCTTCCATGGCGATCACGCCAGCGAAAACGCCTTGCGGGTACGCTGCGGCCTCTTGACCAAATATGGCTGGCAGACCGAAGACGAAGCACGCAAACATGTCAAAGTCTACGATCAGGACTATCGCGACTTGCTCAAAGACCCCGACGTCGAAGCCGTCGTGATCGCCACGCCCCTGCACCTGCACGCCCAGATTGCCATCGAGGCCATGAAGGCCGGCAAGCACGTGCTCACCGAAAAGCTGATGGGCCACAGCGTGCACGAATGCAAGGAAATGGCTCGCTACTCCCAGCACTTGGGTAAGATCCTGGCCACGGGCCATCAGCGGCACTACAGCATTTTGTACGACAACGCCGTCGACACGATTCGCCGTGGACTGATCGGTGAAATTCACAGCATTCGCGCCCAGTGGCACCGCGATAATCTGCCCGGCCACGACAGTTGGTCGCTGCCGCTGCCCGACGACAAGATGGCCAGCCGATTGGCATCGCTGAAAAAACAATTGGATATCGCCAAGGGGTTGGCCATCGACGATCTCAACAAAGAGATCTCGAAGCTCAAGGCGCTCAAGGAGGAAATGGAAGCAGCCCGCGGCAGCACGGTCGATCGTCTCAACAACGACATTACCCAGCTCGCGCTACAATACATGGATCACGCGGTGAAGGCCGAGGATTACGGCTATGAGAATATCACACTGGCCGACGGCTCGAAGCGATCGGCCCTGGAAGAGCTGATTCGCTGGCGGTTGTGGAACCGCACCGGGGGCGGGCTGATGGCCGAGCTCGGCAGCCACCAGATGGACGCCGCCGGTATCTTCATCAGCGGGCTGCGCCAAGACGGCGAAAAGGCCCTGCCGCTGACCGTGTCGGCTGTCGGCGGGCGCTCGCTGTTTCCCTTGGATCGCGATTGCGAGGACCACGTTTACTGCGTCTATGAATTCCCTGGCCCCGGCTACGAGAGCGATCCCAACAAGAAGATCGGCGTCGCCTATTCCTCGATCAACGGCAACGGCTTCGGCGGCTACGGCGAAACCGTGATGGGCACCAAGGGCACATTGATTCTCGAGCGCGAGCAGGAAGCGATGCTCTTCAGCAATAGCGCCCCGACCACGACCAGCGTTTCGGTGACCAAGGGCAAGGGCGGCGGCCCCACGCTCGACACGACTCAAAGCGGCGGCGGCGAAGCGGCGGCGGTGGGCAAAAAAGCCCTCGATGGCCCAGTCAGCCGCGGCTACACCGAGGAACTCGAACATTGGGCCTGGTGTATCCGCAATCCCGATCCCAAGAACCTGCCCCGGTGCCATCCCAAGGTCGCGATGGGCGACGCCGTCATCGCCCTGACAACGAACATTGCCCTGCGCGAGAACCGTCGCATCGAATTCAAAAAGGAATGGTTCGAGATCGACAGCGACGAAACGCCCGAAGGCGTGAAGCCGGATCTATCGCGCTACGCTTGATCTGGCGGAGACGTGCTCTATGATGGCTTGCTGAGAGCCTATCCGGCTCGGACAAGGGGACAGTCCCATTTTGCTCCCCGACCATCCTGCGGATGGTGCCCGCCGCAAAATCGGGACAGTCCCCGACGGTTCTCGGATAGGTTCTCAACTGCAAGCGGCCTTGCAACGCCTTTTGCAAGCGCCGCGGCTGGGTCTTGTCCCTTTGTTGCAAGGAGCACCGGTGTGGAAAAGTGGCCCCTGGGCGTGTTTGCGAGCATTGATGCCGGACTGGGCGTGAAACTCGAAGTCGCCCAAGAGCTCGGCGTTCCGACGATCCAGTTGCACGCGCCCGAGAAGGCGACGCGCACGCCGCAGAACGCGAGGCGGTTTCTCGACCGGCTCGCCATGCTGGGCATTCGCATCACGGCCGTCTTCGGCGGCTTTGCCGGCGAGAGCTATGCCGACATTCCCACCGTCACGCGCACCGTCGGCCTGGTTCCGCCGGAGACGCGAGCCGCACGCACCAAGGAAATGAAGGAGATCGCCGACTTCGCTCGGCTGCTGAACGTCGACGTCGTGGCGTTGCACTTGGGCTTTGTGCCGCACGATACGGCCGACCCACTCTACCGCGAGGTGCTGTCGGTAACTCGCGATATTTGCGTCCATTGTGGCGACCAGCGTCAAGCGCTGCACCTGGAAACCGGACAAGAGCCGGCCGATTCGCTGCTGCGTTTCATCGGCGACGTGGAACGCGACAACTTATTCATCAATTTTGACCCGGCCAACATGATCCTGTACGGTTCCGGCGAGCCGATCGAAGCCTTGGAGAAGGTGGGCCGCCACGTGCGCAGCGTGCACTGCAAAGACGCCACCTGGGCCGCTCACCCAGGCAAGGAGTGGGGCGCCGAAGTGCCGCTGGGGGAAGGCGCCGTCGGCATGGAGCGTTATTTACGCACGCTCGACAAACTCGGCTACAGCGGCCCGCTGACCATCGAGCGCGAAATTCCGCAAGATCCGCAGCGGCAAAAGGTCGAGGTCGGCAGGGCACTCAATCTCTTGCGCGAGTTGAAGGCCAAAATCGGCTAGTCAGCGAGCCTGTTTCTTGCCCGGCCAGGCGATTACGGGCACTCGAGCGGCGCGGACTTCATCGGGCCGGCTGATCAAAGTCGTGTGCGGCGCTTCGTACAGCAGCTCGGCCGGCTCTTCGCTGATGCGGAACAGCGTCTGCGAAAACTCGTCGAGCGTTTCCTTGGTTTCGGTTTCGGTCGGTTCGATCATCATCGCTTCGCGCACGATCGGCGGAAAGTAAACCGTCGGAGCATGAAAGCCGTAGTCCAGCAGCCGCTTGGCGATGTCCATCGCCGAAATGCCTCGCTCGGTTTTGAGTTTTTGGGCACTGGCCACGAATTCGTGCATGCAGCGATCTCCCTGCGGCACGGGAAAGATGTGTTTGACTTTGCTGAGCAGGTAATTGGCATTGAGCACCGCGTTTTCCGAAACGCGGCGCAGCCCGTCGGGCCCATGCGTGCGAATGTAGCAGTAGGCTCGCACCAGCACGCCGACGTTGCCGAAGAAACTGCGCACCCGGCCAATTGATTTGGGCCGGTCGGTCTCCAAACGAAATCCTTTTTCGTGGCGCGCCACCACCGGCACCGGCAGATACGGGGCCAGCGTTTCCGTGACCGCAATCGGCCCGGCGCCGGGTCCGCCGCCGCCGTGCGGGCCGCTGAAGGTTTTGTGCGGATTGAAGTGCATCATGTCGGCGCCAAAATCACGCGGCCGCGTGATGCCCAGAATGGCGTTCATGTTCGCGCCATCCAGGTAAATCAATCCGCCGACCGAGTGCACGCGCCTGGCGATCTCCGCGATTTGGCGATCGAACATGCCCAGCGTGTTCGGATTGGTGATCATGAACACGGCGATCGTTTCATCGAGTTTTGAGACAAGGTCGTCCATGTCGACAAAACCCTCGGGCGTGCTCTTGACCGTCACGGTGTCGAAGCCGGCCATGCTGGCGCTGGCGGGATTCGTGCCATGCGCGCTATCGGGCGTGAGCACTTTGACGCGGCGATGGCCGGAATCGCGAAAATAGGCCGCCGCCACCAACAGCGCCGTCAGCTCGCCGTGAGCGCCGGCTGCCGGTTGCAGCGAAACCGCGGGCAAGCCCGAGATCTCGGCCAACATTTGTTGCAAGCTCCAGAGCAATTCAAGCAGGCCCTGCAAGGTGGACTCGGGTTGATAGGGATGCAAATCGACCATGCCCGGCAGACTGGCCAAACGCTCGTTCCGCTTGGGGTTGTACTTCATCGTGCACGAACCGAGCGGATAGAAATGCGTATCGACAGACATGTTCTGGGTCGAAAGATTCGTGAAGTGCCGCACCAATTCCGGCTCGGTCAGTTCCGGCAAGGGTGGCGGCGCCGCGGAAAGCGCTTCGCGGGGCAGCAGTTCGTCGAGTGGAAGGAGAGGCACGTCGGCCGCCGGCAAACGGGCCGCGCGCCGCGAGGGCTTCGACAATTCGAATAATAGTTGAGTCGCTCGGGTATTACGCATGAGATGAAGCGGTTAGCTTTTGAAGACATGCGGCCAGGGCGTCGATCTCTTCGCGGGTTCGCTTTTCGGTCACGGAGACCAAAAAACAATCCGCCAGCTCGGGATACCACCGCCCCAGCGGCACGCCGGCCAAAAAACCCTGTTCGCAGGCCCGCGCGAGCAACTCTTCCACCGAGCTGCCCTGGGCCCGAACGACGAATTCCTTGAACGTCGGACGGCTAAAGGCCTGGGTCAGCGGCGATTCGCTCGTCAGCCGCCGGGACGCGTAGCGCGATTTGCGCAGGCACAGTTCGGACGTCTCGCGCAGTCCTTGGGGACCTAGCGCCGAGAGATAGACCGTGGCGCGCAGCGCGAACAGCCCTTGGTTCGTGCAAATATTGCTGGTGGCCTTTTCACGGCGGATGTGTTGCTCGCGCGTTTGCAGCGTGAGCACGAAGCAGCGCTTGCCGCGGCGGTCGACCGTTTCGCCGGCAATCCGCCCGGGCATGCGGCGCACGAATTTTTCGCGGCACGCCATCACGCCCAAGTACGGCCCGCCATACGACATTGGACTGCCGAGGCTCTGCCCCTCGGCCACCACGATGTCGGCGCCGTAATCGCCGGGCCGCTTGAGCAGGCCCAAGCTGATCGGGTCGACCGAGACGACGAATAACGCGCCGGCCGAATGCGCCACTTCGGCCAATTGGTCCACCGATTCCAAGCAGCCAAAAAAATTGGGGTGCTGCACCAGCACGCAGGCCGTTTCGCCGTTCACCGCCGCCGCCAGTTCGTCGCGCGAGACCGCCCCGTCGGGCGCGCCGACAACGACCAATTCCACACCCAAGTTGGCCAGGTACGTGGCCAGAATCTCACGATATTCCGGGTGGACGCTTCTGGCCGTCACAACTCGCTTGTGCCGGCCAGTGGCACTGATGGCCATCAACACCGCCTCAGCCGCCGCGCTGCCGCCGTCATACAGGCTGGCATTGGAAACATCCATGCCGGTGAGTTGCGTGATCAGCGTTTGATATTCGAAGAAAACCTGCAAGTTTCCCTGGCTCGCCTCCGGCTGATAGGGCGTATACGAGGTATAGAATTCGCCGCGCGAAGCCAGGGCATCGACCACGGCCGGAATAAAGTGGTCATAACTACCGCCGCCCAAGAAGCAGACTTTCTTGCCGGCAGGGCGGTTCTTCTCGGCCAACTGCGCCAGGTGCGCAGTGAGCTCGATTTCCGCGAGCGCCGGCGGAATATCGAGCGGCCGATTGAGCCGCAACTCGGCCGGAATCGCCGCGAACAACTCGTCCAGCGAGCCAAGTCCGATGGCCTCGAGCATCGCTCGCTGATCTTCAGGCGTGTTGGAAATGTACGGCATCTGATTATGGAAAGAATGTATCTTGGGTGAATCTTCATGGATCGTGGGTGCCATGCTCACGGCGAGCGTGAGCATGTTGGGATTCGTGGAACACGACGACCTTCCGCATCGACATTATCGGTCAAATCGTCGTCCCTGGGGCATGTTCACGCAAGCGTGAACATGGCACCCGACCGTCATCCGACGGCCAGCGGCTCCCAATTAATGTCCTTCCTCCGCACATTGCTTCTGATAGGCCTTGTAGTCGAGCAGCTCCGAAAGGCCCGATTCGTCGGCCATTTTGATTTTCACAATCCAGCCGGCGCCGCACGGGTCGTCGTGCAATTGTTCGAGCCTGCCCGGCAAGCTGCCGTTGACCTCGACGATTTCTCCGCCAACGGGGCTATACAGATCGCTTACCGCTTTGACGGATTCGACTTCGCCGAGCGACTCACCGACTTTGACATTCCTGCCGACCTCGGGCAGTTCGATATAAACCAAATCGGTAAGTGCCTCGACGGCGAAATGCGAGATCCCCACGGTGGCGATTTTTTGCCCCGCCTTGTCGCGATCCACGTGGACCCATTCATGCGTTTTGGCGTAAAGCAGTTCTTGCGGCTGCACGTCGGATTTCCTTATGAGGTTCGGCGATAGAAAGGAAGTCGCACGCTGCGAGCTAATTCGTGATGCGAGCGGATGTCGATCGCGACTTCGGTGCCCGGCGCCGTCAAGTCGCCGCGGATATAGCCCATCGCGATGGGCTTATTGAGCGTGGGCGAGAACGTGCCGCTGGTGACGCGGCCCACTTGCTCGCCCGCCGAGAACACCGGGTAGCCCTCGCGCGGCACGCGCTTGCCGACCAACTCCCAGCCGACGCGCCGAGGCAGGCTCTTGTTATCGCGCAATTTCAGCAAGGCGTCGCAGCCGGGGAATGTTCGGTTCTCCAGATCGACCGCGTAGCCCAAGCCGGCCTGGAAGGGATTGATCTCTTCGTTCAATTCGTGACCGTAGAGTGGCATGCCGGCTTCGAGGCGGAGCGTATCGCGGCAGCCGAGTCCGGCGGCGGTGCCCCCCACGGCTGCCGCCGCTGCGAAAAGCTTTTCCCATATTTCCATCGCTGCCGAGGCCGCCACGATCAACTCGCAGCCGTCCTCGCCGGTGTAGCCGGTACGGCTGATGGTGCCTGAAGTGCCAGAGAATTCAGTCTCGCTGCCCGTGTAGTATCGCAGCTTGGCGGGATCGACTGTGGAGAGCGGCCGCACAATTTCGAGCGCACGGGGACCTTGCACGGCGATCATCGCCGTCTCGACGGTGGAGTCGCAAAAACCGACACCGCCGTGGCCGCGATGCGCTTCGAGCCAGTCCCAGATCTTCTGGCGATTGCTGGCGTTGACCACCAACTGGTAATAGAGCTGCCCGCGATTGTCGCGCAAGTGGTAAATTAGAACGTCGTCGAGGATTCCTCCGTCGTCGTTGGTGACCAGGGCGTAGCGAATCTGCCCGGGACGCATGCCGGCAACTCGCCGAGTGACGATACGGTCCAAGAACTGTTCAAAGTCCGGCCCGTTGAAGCGAAAGCGTCCCATGTGAGACACGTCGAACAAGCCCACGGCGTTTCGCGTCGCGTTGTGCTCGGCGACGATCGACGCATATTGCACGGGCATCGACCAGAGAGCGAAATCGACCATCCGCGCTCCATGCGAGGCATGCCAATCGTACAAGGGCGTCTGGGAGAGCATGCTGGTCATGAGGGGCTTTTTCCCCAGAAGGAAAATTGTGGACGGCTCGCCCCTTAAGGATCGGCGAAGATCCAATCGGCGTTCGAGAGTCCGTAAGTTGCCAAGGAAGTAAACGCGCACTAGCAAGAGTATTGTAGCGGCCCGGCACACGGTTGCTAGGGTGTCGAGTGGGCGGCGGCGAACCTTGTTGTCTTTGCGCCCTGGCCGCGGGCAAAACTTTATCTGCGCCGATGCTTTTTGCCCGGATCCTTCGAGCGGGTGTGCCCTTTGGATTTGGCCTGCTTATTCTGGCGCTCCTTTTTGGTCGTGGTGTGTTTGGGCTTGGCCGTTGTTTTGCCGCGGGCCACGACGCGCAAATCCAATTCGCGCCGGTCGACGTCCACTCGGGCAACCGCGACGTGCACGTTGTCGCCCAAACGATAGCGATTTCCCGAACGATAACCCGACAGCGTGTGCGATGCGCGATCAAAACGGTAGAAATCGTCCTGCAGCGAACTGACGTGGACGAGCCCTTCGGCCGGCAGCTCGAGCCCTTGCACGAACAGCCCGAACTCCTCGACGCCGGTCACGACGGCTTCCAGCGTGATGCCGATTCGCGTGCTCAGGTAATCGAGCAATTTGACTTTGGTCAATTCGCGTTCGGCCGCTTCGCTGCGCCGCTCGCGATCCGAGCAGTGCTCGCCCAGCACGGCCATCTCACCGAAATCGTTGCGCGGTTTTTTCCCGGCCATCAGGGCATCGAGCAAGCGATGGACCGTCAAATCGGGGTAGCGTCGAATCGGCGAGGTGAAGTGGCAATAGCACTCGCTGGCCAGGGCATAGTGACCTTCTTTTTCGGGGCTGTAAATCGCCCGTTGCAAACTCCGCAGCAGCGAATAGTTGACGGCCCGCTCTTCCGGTTGTCCGGCCACGTCGGCCAACAGCTTTTGCAACTCGAAGCGGCTCTCCAGGCTCTCGATTCGAAAGCCCAGCCCGCTGACGAATTCGGTCAGGGCCTTAAGTTTCCGCGGATCGGGAGCCTGGTGGACGCGGCGGAGGAAATGCAAGTCGGCCTTGTCGAACAATTCCGCCACGGCTTCGTTGGCCGCGAGCATGAAGTCTTCGATAATCCGGTGGCTCTCCGTATTTTCCACCAGGTGGGCGCCGGCGACGCGGCCTTCGTCGTCGAGATCTATTTTCACCTCGGGCATCGTCAGTTCCAACGCGCCGCGGCGGAATCGCCGTACGCGCAGGATCTGCGCCAATTCCCGCATCCGCGCCAGCAAGGCGTGAACCTCGGGCGTCAGCTTCGTGCGCCACGACTCGGAGTCGGCCAGGTAAGAGTCGACTTCTTCGTAGGTGAACCGCCGACTGCTCTTGATCGCGGCGGACATTGGGTCGGTGCCCAGCGGAATCCCATCGTGCGTGAACTCGATGAACACCGTCTTGGTATAGCGCACCCGGTCGGGCTGCAAACTCGCCAGGCCGTTGGAAATGATTTCCGGCAACATTGGAATCACGCGGTCGGGTAGATACGTGCTGGTGCCGCGCAGGTAGGCCTCGCGATCGAGCGCCGAGCGAGATTGCACGAAGTGCGACACGTCGGCGATATGCACGCCGAGACGCCAATGCCCCCCGGCGGTTTTCTCCAGCGAGATCGCGTCGTCAAAGTCTCGGGCGTCGATCGGATCGATCGTAATCGTGAGCAGCTCGCTCAAATCGGTCCGGCCCGGCGGAATGGTTTCGTCGAAAGCGTCGGCCTGGGCGCGCGATTCGTCGAGGGCGTCGTTGGCGAATTCTTCCGGCAGGTTGAATTCACGGATAATCGAGAGCGTGTCGACCCCGGGCGTGCCGCGGGGACCGAGGACTTCGGTGATCACGCCTTCGCCTTCGTGGCCGTGCGTGGGGAAACGGACCATTTCGATCACGATTTTATCATCCTGCTGCGCATTCTTTGCGCCGGGATCGCCCAGCAAGACAGGCTGCGAGAAGGGCATCCCGTCGATCCGCACATAGGCGCTGCCTTCCTGCTCGAAGTACGTGCCGACGAACTGGTGCGTTTCGCGCTCGATGATCTCGACGATTTCGCCCTCGGGATTGGGGCGGCGCGAGTCGATTTTCTTTTTCAGCCGCGCCAGGACCGTGTCGCCCGTGGCGGCATCGCCGGCGTCTTTGGCGGCGATAAAGATGTCGTGCGTACGATCGGCCCCAGGGGCGCTGCCCGCGGGACGGACAAATCCAAAACCGGCTTCCGCGCGGCGAAAGACGCCCGTCACGCGATAACCGGTTCCGGCAGCGGCCGGTGGCCCGACAAGATGATTGGCACCGTAGCTGAGCTGGCCCAGTTTGACCAATTTTTTGATCGAGCGTTTCAGATCGCCCGCTTCGTCGTCCGCAACATTGAGCGCCTTGGCGATCACGCGCGGCTTGATCGGCTTATAGCCCGGCTGGTTGACCAGGTGGAGCACGAGTTTTTCTAAATCATCGCTCCGCATGAACAGTAACCTTGGTGTCAATGAAAACCGCTGCCGACCGAAAACGGAGCGTTTCGCCTTAGCGGCCGGCGTTCGGGCCCTGAGGACGCTCGGGCTCTCCCTTGAACAGTTTGCGACCTAGGCCGTGATGGAAAATGGTCCAGCCGCTTTCGATGTTCGGGTCGTCGCGGATGAGGGTGTCGAAGGCGTGGATTTTCGCATCGAGGTTGTCGAGGTGATGCAGGGCCACGGCTTCGAGCGTCATCGGCAGTTTTGGGCTGCCGAACTCGTATTGGCCGTGATGGCTGACGATCATGTGCTTCAGCCGCAGCACGATTTCGTCGGGGACCGCTTCGCCCGAGAGCCGTTCGGCTTCGCGCAGTTTCTTGTCCAGGATGCCGACGGCCATCACCACGTGCCCGATCAATTGCCCTTCGTCGCTGTAGGCGAAATCGCGCTCATAGGTCAGTTCGTCGATCTTGCCGACGTCGTGCAAGAAGGCGCCCATCAGGAGCAGGTCACCATTGATCGTGGGATAGAGGGGGGCGAAGCGCGTGATCAGCTCCATGAGGTTGACCACGTGCTCCA
Source organism: Planctomycetia bacterium (assembly GCA_016200205.1). Taxonomy (GTDB): domain Bacteria; phylum Planctomycetota; class Planctomycetia; order Pirellulales; family PALSA-1355; genus PALSA-1355. The sequence goes on along the minus strand of JACQFF010000277.1, from coordinate 14,963 downwards.
TCAGTCCGCCCAGATAGGCGTGATGATTTTTCACGCCCGCCGGCGCGCGGCCGAACTTGCGCATGAATTCTTCGTCGAGCAGAAAGCATTCGGCCAGGTTCAGCAAATGAGGATCGCGCATTTTGCGCAAGAACGCGCTGAGCCTGGCGGTGAGTTGGTCGAGTACCTTGGAGCCGAGGATCAAAAAGTCGTCCTGGTTGACCTCGGATGTGGGCGCCCGGCGAATGCTGGTGGCGATCAGTTGGATCGTACCCTGAAACAGCTGCGTGGACCCCTCGACGCGCACGTAATCGCCATTGTCGAAGCTGCGATAATCCTGCTCGCTGGCATTCCACATCCGCGCGCCGATCGAGCCCGAGCGGTCGGAGAGCTCGAGTTGCAAATACAAGTTGCCGCTACGATTGGGCCGCAACTGTTTTTCCGAGGCCAGGAAGATTTGATCGATGGCCTCCTGATGGCCCAATTGGCTGACGAACCGCCGAGACATGAAACGCTTTCTAATACGCCGCAATGGGCGTAACTGAGGGCACTGGGCGCCGAGAAGCCAACAATTCTACGGATCGCGGAAGGTTGTCACAAGGGCGGAATACCGCGGGCGGAATACCGCGCGATGACACCGATTGGTCTGAGTCGAGGGAAAAGTTGGGTGGACAGCCTACCGAAATAGCGTACGCGCCATCGGGAGGGCTACGGCCAGTGTAATTCCGATGAGGATCAGCAATGCGAGGTACGCTTCAAAGATGGGATAGCCTAGCCGCTTCATTCAATCGGTTCTAGCGGACCGCGAACGAATCGCCGCAGACGCGCCCGTGATCCGAAGGGCCGCTCTCGATTACGGCGGTACCTTGCCCTAGAATGCCACATTCGCCGACGTTTTTTTCCCTTTGCGTCCAGAGATCGACCCCTATGGGCGACGTCACCCAGCCGGCACCCGTATTGCTCATTCTGGCGGCTTTCAGCCGGCATGCGGAGGCACTCGATTGGGGTCTGGAGCAAGCCACCGCCGCCTGGGGTCCAGTGGCGAAAACGAGCCCTCGCTTTTCCTTCGTCGAAACGGCCTATTATGAGCCCACCATGGGCGTGGACATTCAAAAATGCTTTTGGGCTTTCGAGCGATTGATCGATCCGGCCGCACTGGTCGGATTGAAGTTACAGACAAATGCCTGGGAAGCAGAGTATGCTACAAGAGGAGGGAATTCGGAGCCGCGCCCACTGAACCTGGACCCGGGCTACCTCACGCCCGCAAAGCTGGTGCTGGCTTCGACTAAAGATCACGCACATCGACTATACCTGTCGCGTGGTATCTACGCTGAGGTGACTTTGTTCTATAAAGACCGCCACTGGCAGCACCGTGATTGGACGTTTCCCGATTATCGGCGCGCGGACTATCAGCAGTTTTTCTCCGAGTGCCGCGATTATCTCCGCCACCGCGAGCGGGAGGACCGCCGGCAATGAGCTGGATTGTCGCCGCGGCGATTGTACCGAGTTTGCTGGTCGCCTGGGCGATGGCCCACGCGTTGCGCCGCCTGACTCCCAAGTGGGGGCTGGTCGACAAGCCGGGAGTTCGCAAAGTACACGGGCGAATCACGCCCTTCGGCGGTGGGATCGCGATCTGGGCAGCAGTGGTGTTGCCGCTGGCCGTGGGCCAAGCGGTGCTGGAGCTATGGTTTCAATCGTACCGCCATGACCCGTCGAATGCCCGGCTGGATTTGTCGATTTTCGGAGAGTGGGGAACGAGCTTGGCCGAATTCATTGATCCGCACTTGCCGGGACTCGCCCAACAGTCGACCGATCTATGGTTCTTCCTGGCCGGCGGCACCGTCTTGATGCTGCTCGGCTGGGCCGACGACGCCCGCAAACTCGACTGGAGATTCCGCCTGGCCGTCGAACTGCTGGTGGCCGGGGCGGTCGTCTTCGGGCGCGGATGGAAATTGACCCTGTTCATCGACTGGCCGCTGCTCACCGGGGCGATCAGCGTGCTTTGGATCGTGGCGCTGGTGAATTCGTTCAACATGCTCGACAACATGGATGGCCTGGCAGGTGGCGTGGCGGCCATCGCGGCCACCATCCTGGCCGTGGTCCTGCTGCTGACTCCCGATCCGGCTTCGCATCAGCCGCAATTGTTCGTGGCGGGGTTTTTGTTCGTGCTGGTCGGCGCACTGGTCGGATTCCTGTTCCACAATCGGCCGCCGGCGCGGATTTTCATGGGCGACGCGGGCAGTTATTTCATCGGGTATTGTTTGGCCGTGATGACGATTCTGGCCACGTTCTCCCGACGCGGATTGCCGGCACACGCGATTCTGGCCCCGCTGTGCGTCCTGGCCGTGCCGCTCTACGATTTTGTGAGCGTGATTTGCATTCGGCTCCGTGCCCGTCGCAGCCCGTTCGAGGGCGACACCAACCATTTCTCCCATCGCCTGGTTTCCTTGGGACTGACGAAATCGCAAGCCGTGCTGACAATCTACTTGACCACGGCGGCCTGCGGGCTGGGCGCACTCGTGTTGCATCAAGTGAACGTGACCGGCGCGGTAATCATCGTGCTATTGATTGTTTGCTTGCTGAGTGTGATCGCGATTTTAGAAACGACCGCTCGCCGCAACATGCGGCCGTGAGCAAGAGAACGCGGGAATAGTTGGGCTCCCGCTCCCAACGGGCGAGGCGATCGCACAAATCTCATCTCCGGTCCAAATCGGGTTCGTGCATGAGTGCTTATCGCAAGACAGCCAATGTGAAACGAGCCGGGCAGCCCACCGCAAAGCACGCCAAAGGCGGCCTGCGGATGCTGTTGTTGGCCGCCGTGGCAATGCTATCGGTCGCGCGGCCACTGTTGCCCAGCGAAGGGGTTTCGTGGCTCGGCGATGGCCTGCCCTTCGACATGCTCTGGATACTCATCGCTGGTGCTTATTTGGTCTCGGCCGTAAGGGAAAGGGAATTTGCGCGCAAGCCGGGTTTGGTGGATGCGGCCGTGTTCTTATTGGTCGGGCTCAGCACGGCAAGCGCGATTGTCGGAGCTCGGCAGGGAAGTCCACGGCTGGCGATCAACATGCTTTGGGAGTGGGTCGCCTTTGGGTTGGTTTTTTTCCTGGTGCGGCAACTGGTGCGTACGGCGCAGGAGACGCGGACGCTGGCGGCCTTGATGGTGGCCCTGGCGGTCGTGTTGTCCAGTTATGGCTTTTACCAGGTGTTCATCGGCATGCCGGCCGAGCGGGCCGCGTATGCCGAGAATCCCGATGCCTTGCTGCGAAGCGCGGGACAATGGTATCCGCCCGGCTCGCCCGAACGTTCGCAGTTCGAAAACCGGCTGCAAAGCACCGAGCCCTTGGCCACGTTTGCGCTTACCAATTCGCTGGCCGGCTATTTGGCGCCTTGGCTGGTCGTGGCTCTGGGAATCGGTGCGAGCCTGGTGGGGAACCGTCGCGACGCGAAATCGTCCGGTCAAATCCCGTGGTGGAGCACGGGCCAGATCGCGGCTTACGCCTTGTGCATTTTGATCGTGACCGGCTGTTTGCTTCTGACCAAAAGTCGCAGCGGTTATGTGGCCGGCACGCTAGGCGCTGTGTTGCTGCCGATATGTTGCCGCACTGGTCGGTCGATTTGGAACTGGAAGGTCGCCCTGTCAGGCGGCGTGGCCGTCGTAATGCTCGTTGCGGCCGCGGTGGTCTTTAAGGGTCTCGATTTCGAGGTGATCAGCGAAGTTCCAAAATCGCTCGGCTATCGTCTGCAATACTGGCAGGCAACGGCCGAGATGATCAAGGACCATCCGTGGCTGGGCGTCGGGCCGGGTAATTTTCAGGATTATTACACGCAATACAAATTGCCGACAGCTAGCGAAGAGATTCGCGACCCGCACAATTTCTTGTTGGAAGTGTGGGCCACGAGCGGCAGCGTTGCGCTGGCGGCGCTCGGTGGCGCGTTGGTCGGATGCGGCTGGCACACGTTGCGATCGCGTCGGCGGCAGATTGAATCCAACCAGGTGCTTGCAGTAGCGCCCCATGGGGAGCAAACCAACAGCGTGAAATACATCGTGGCGGGCGGAGCGGCCGGATTATTTTTCGCTTTCGTGAGCGGTCCGCCAGCGGGCTTGATGTTTTCGCCGGAGCGACTCGGCGGCGGGTTGCTGATGGGCGGAACCGTCGTGGCGCTGCTCTGGCCCTGGGTCAAGAGCGGGCGTTTGCCCCGATCTCTGCCCGCTCTGGGCGCGCTCGTCTTGGCGACGAATCTATTGGCCGCTGGCGGGATTGCCTATCCAGGCATCGCCGGCGCGTTTTGGATCCTGCTTGCGCTGGCGCTCAACGAAACCGAAGCCGAACCCCTGGAACTGAATCGGGACGCACTGCCGCGGGCCAGGCTTGGCATTCCCTGGCTGCCGGCCGCGGGGTTGGCCCTGATTGGCATCGCCGCGGCGGGCTGCTATTTTTCGGCCTACAGTCCGGTCTTGCGGTGCCACGCGGCGATGGTCAAGGCCGACGATGAGCCGCCGCAAAACACGGATGCCAAAAGGGCGGCGTTCCTCGAAGCGGCGGCGGCCGATTCCTTCTCGGCCGAACCGTGGCAAGCGTTGGCCGAACTCGAGTTGCCGAGCTTACAGAAAAACCCCACGTCAGCTGAGCCGCGAAGCCTGTTCGTGGCGGCCAGCGCGCGGTTGCTCGAACTGCGGCCCCGTTCGAGCTCTGCCTGGCGCCAAGTGGGCCAATGGTATTGGTTGTTGTACGAGCAACATCACGATTCACGCGATAGCACGACCGCGGAGGCGTGTTATCGCCGGGCGGTCGAGTTGTATCCCCATCTGGCTGTCTTGCGCGGCGAATACGCGTTGGCACTGGATGCGAACGGGCACTCCTCCGCGGCGGCGCAAGAAGCTCGGACGGCGCTTGAATTGGACGAGATTACGCCCCATGCCGATAAAAAACTGCCGCCGCAACTTCGCCGGCAACTCGAGCCTCTCGCTGGCGAGTTGCGTTGACGTTGTCGCCCGATTGACTTTACAATCGATTGATAGATTAAAAAACTATTTCAAAACGGCTTCAGAGAGGGAGACCAGTCGTTTTGAGATCGCTTCTATGCGGTCGAGGCAATCTCTTCCGTTCGCATATCCATTTCATAATTGAGTCGGCTCCGATGAAGCTCTCCTACGTCGTCGTTGTTTCCGCGGTATTGGGTTGTGCTGTGGGAGCGGGAATTAGCTGGGCAAAATTCGGCGATTCTCCCCCCTTGTTTCCGAGCCCGACGACAGCGTCAACCGCAGCAAGCTCGCGATCGCCGCAGGTTTTGGTGGACGAGCGCAATTACGACTTTGGCAGGGTGGAACGTAAGAGCAAAGTCCGGCATACATTCAAGTTCACGAACATCGGCGGGGGCGAGTTGACGCTCAAGGCCGGCGGCACGACGTGTTCGATGTGCACGGTTTCCCAATTGTCGAAGACCCGGCTCGCGCACGGCGAAACGGCGGACGTGACGATCGAATATGACAGCAGCTATTCCAGGCCGCAGTTTCGCCAGTCGGCCACCATCTTGACCAACGACGCCGAGCAGCCGCGCGTCGAGTTGAATATCTTCGGCTCGATCACTACAAAATATCAGGTCGTGCCCGACCAAATGGTATTCAGCAAGATTTCGGTGAACGAAACGAAGACGTCTGAAATCAAGATCTACGCATTTTTGAACGATAACCTGCAGGTGGTAAAGCACGAACTCACCGGCCCCGAAACCGCGCCATTTTTCGAAGTCCACACCGCGCCCATTCCAAAGGAACAATTGGCTGAAAATCCCGATGTCAAGAGCGGCTGCCTGGTTACGGTGACCGTCAAACCGGGGTTGCCCTTGGGGCCGGTTCGGCAGACAATCCGGCTCGAGTTGAACACGCCTGGAGAGGAACCGCTGGAGGTTCCCATTCACGCGATCGTCGACAGCGATATTTCCATCGTCGGAGGCAACGGTTGGAACGCCGATTACTCGAGACTGAACATCGGCGCCGTCCGCAGCGCCGAGGGGGCGACCCGCAAGCTACTGATCCTGGTGCGGGGGCCGGAGCGCCACAGCTTGAAAGTGCAGCCCGTTAAGGTTAATCCGGCCTGGTTGAAGGTGACCATCGGCGAAACTTCCGAGCTCAACAAAGATGTGAATCAAATCCCATTGACGATTGAAATCCCCAGCGGCACTGCGGCCGTCAATCATCTCGGCTCGGACCAGGGGAAATACGCGGAAATCCTCTTCGAAACCACCCATCCCCAGGTCAAGCACATGCGGATGTACTTGCAATTCATCGTCGAACAATAATCCACGGCGGAATGGTTCGCCACGCACCTGGAGCCGGCTCGCGCGGCTCGTAAACCATTTGGACGGATCCATTTTATGAAGAACAATCTTTTGGATCGCATCTCAACAGCCGGCCTTTGGTTGGCCGCCTGCTTGCTCTTCGCGTTCGGCTGCAACTCGCCGACTACCCCCGCGGGTTCGACGGCCTCCGCCGCCAGTCTCGCTCGACAGGGCCAATCGCCAGCGGGCGACCGGAAGGTCGCGGACGACCAGGTGGCAGGAGCCGAAATCGCGCCGGCGAATCGGGCTAGCGCGGCCGCCACGTCGAAAAACGAAAACGCTTCGAAGCCGGCGTTTGATCCCATTTTAGAAAACGGCAAGTTCTTCGAAGGCTGGCCGAAACCGAAACTCGCGCTGGTGATCAGTGGACGTCAGGAGGGATATCTCGAGCCGTGCGGCTGCGCGGGCCTGGAAAACCAAAAAGGCGGATTCAGCCGGCGTCACGCGTTTTTCAAGGAGTTGCAAGCCAAAGGCTGGCCCTTGGCGGCGGTCGACGTCGGCGGCCTGGTGCGGCGGTTTGGCCGGCAGGCCGAAGTACAGTTTGGCGCCTCGGCCGAGGCCCTCAAAACGATGGGCTACAGCGCCGTAGGATTTGGCTCCGACGATTTGCGACTCTCGGCCGGAGAAATCGTCGCTGCCGTGGCCGGCGCGCAACCGAACGACAGCATTTTCGTGTCGGCCAACGTGAACCTATTTGATTCGATTCCGAAGGTGCGCCTTGTCGAAGCCGGCGGCATAAAGCTGGGCATTTCCGCGGTTTTGGGAAAAAGTTTTCAACAGCAAGTCAACAACGCGGAAGTGGAAATCCGGCCCGCGGGTGAATCGCTGAAGAAAGTGCTGCCGGATCTAAGCGCATGCGACGTGCGGATCTTGCTGGCGCACGCCTCGTCGGAAGAAGCCACGGCGTTGGCCAAACAGTTTCCCGAGTTCGATTTGGTCGTGAGCGCCGGCGGCGGCGACATCCCCCACTATGAGCCACGGAAAATCGAGGGGACCAAATCCCGTTTGATCGAAGTGGGACACAAGGGAATGTACGTCATCGTGGCCGGTTTTTACGACGATCCCAAGCGGCCGATTCGCTTTCAACGCGTCGCGCTCGATTCGCGTTTCGAAGATACCCTCGAAATGAAGCAACTGATGGCCAGCTACCAGGAACAATTGCAACAACTCGGCTGGGAGGGACTGGGCTTGCGCAGGGTGCCGGCGCCGCAGGCAAAAAAAGGCGATACATGGGCCGGTCAATTCTCTGGCGCCGCCAGTTGCAAAGCGTGCCACCAGAGTGCCTGGGACGTCTGGACCAACTCGAAGCACGCCCATGCCACCGAGACACTCACGAAAGTCGATCCGCCACGGCAGTTCGATCCGGAGTGCATCAGTTGCCACGCCACGGGCTGGAACCCGAGCGAGTTTTTTCCGTACACGAGCGGATTCGACAGCCTCGAAAAGACGCCGCTTTTGACCGGCAATGGCTGCGAGAATTGCCACGGCCCCGGCGCGGCCCACGTGGCGGCCGAAAAAGCAAGCGATGAGGCCAAGCGCGTTCCTCTACGCGAGCTGTTGCACTTGACCTGGGAACAGGCCAAGACGGACACGTGCGTCAAGTGCCACGATCTCGACAATAGCCCGGAGTTCAGCAAAAACGTCGAAAAGTACTGGTCCGAGATCGAGCATTAGCCAGAGCGCGTGCGGCTAAGCAGCAATGGTGCGTCGGCGCCGCGCTTGACGCACCCAACCAGGTTCGGAGAAGGGGACAGTCCCATTTTGCTCCCAAGGCACCGCAAAATCGGGGCAGTCCCCGACGGTTCTCGAATAGGCTCTTAACCTTGAATCTCGGCCATCGCTTCTTGCGGGATGTTGAAATTCGCCGACACGTTTTGCACGTCGTCGTGGTCGTCGAGCTTCTCCATCAGCTTGAGCACTTTGCGGGCCGTTTCGACATCGAGATCGATTGTCGAATTGGGGATTCGAGTGATCTGGCTGTCCTCGGGCTGAATGCCTCTGGCGGCCAGCGCCGTGCCGACTTCGGCGAACACGCTGGGATCGCAGGTGATTTCGAATTTGTCGTCGACCCGCTTCACGTCGTCGGCGCCGGCTTCGAGCGCGAATTCCAATAGCGTATCTTCGTCGATCTTATCGGCCGCGACGAGGAACAGCCCCTTGCGCTCGAACATCCAGGCGACACAGCCGGTGGCCCCCAGCTTGCCTTCGGCCAGTTCGAAGATCTTGCGAATCTCGCCGGCCGTGCGGTTGCGGTTGTCGGTGAGGATTTCGCAGAGCACGGCCACGCCGCCGGCCCCGTAGCCTTCGTAAAGGATCTCTTCGAGATTTCCGCCGTCCAGTTCGCCCGTCCCGCGCTTGATCGCGCGCTGGATATTATCCTTCGGCACGCTCACCGCCTTGGCCGCGTCGATGGCGTAGCGCAATTTCAGGTTCATGTCCACATCGCCGCCGCCGCTCTTGGCCGCCACGATGATCGCCTTGGACAGCTTGCTCCACAGCTTGCCGCGTTTATTGTCGATGAGGGCTTTCTTATGCGCGATATTCGCCCAATGGGAATGGCCTGCCATGCACTCGTTCTCTCTCGAAGTTCAGTTATCGTGTGGTGTCATCAAATTGCCGGAGAATCAATGCGGCGGCCTCCGAGCTTGCGGCACGCGTCGCTAATTCTTGACCGGCGGGTTCTGCGCTCGCGAAATCTTGTCCAGGATCGGTTTGGCTTTTTCCGTGTCCGCGTGTTTCTCGAACGATTGCGCGGCTCGGCTCCAGGCGTCAACCGCCGCCGCCGTGTCGCCCGACTTGTACAAGGCTTCGCCCAAGTGGTCGAGAATCACGCCGTCAGGTTCCTCTACGGCGGCCGCCGCTTTCAGTTCGGCAATCGCCTCGGGAAATCGCCCCAGCCGGAACAGGACCCAACCCAGGCTGTCGCGATAAGCCATGTTTTTGGGCTCGTGGCCGACCGCCCGCTGGATCATCTGCAACGCCCGCTCCAAATGCTTGCCGGCATCGGCCCATACGTAGCCCAGGTCGTTGAGCGCCCCGATGTCTTCGGGGAATTCGTCGAGCACTTGCTCGAGCCATTCCTCCGACTCGCTCAGCTTGCCTTCGATCACGCATAAGTTGGAGAGCACCAGCCGCGCGTCGCGAAGCACCTCGCGGGCATCGGCGGGATCTTGCACCTTGTCGAATTTGTCGATCAACGCCTGATAACTTTGCCGGGCCACCTCGTAACGCTTGGCGTGATATTGAATCCAAGCGACGCGGCTTCCAAAGCGGGGCGAGTCGGGTTGCAATTCGGCCGCTTTGCGGGCCGCCACGATCGCCTCGTCTGTGCGGCCGGCCATCTCAAGCGCGCCGGCCAAATAGAAATGCAAAGTGGGGTTATTGACGGGCAACACCGCCTCGTCCAGGCCGCGCTGAAAAACCTTGGCGGCATCGGCAAATTGATTGGCCACGAACAGTGCCAGGCCCCAGGTGACCAGCGCTTCGGGCGCCTTGCTCGGCTCGGCTTTTAGCGCCAGGTCGAAGAAAGTGTTGGCGGCCGGGAAATCCTTGAGTTCCGCCGCCACCAGGCCCGAGGCCACTCGGGCTCCATAGCTGAGTTTCGACGGATCGGCTTCCAATTGCCCAGCGGCGTTGGCCAGCACGGCCTTGGTCATTTCGGTGTCGGCCAGCAAGGCTTTGCCGGCGTCGCCCAACGGTTCGAGATTGCTGGTGCGGCCGACCGCCTCGCCCAACGTCAACAGCAGCTGGGCCGCGTCTTTCTGTTGGCGATAGATCTCCAAGAGCCCCTGAAAAGCCTCGACGGGCGGCCGCGTTTTGTGGCGCTCCAGCAGGCCGGCGTAAATCGGCTCGGCCTTGTCGAGTTGTCCCGCCTGGCGGTAGCGCTGCGCCAAAAAGTAGCCCAACGGCATATTGTCGGGATCGTCGCTGCGAATCTTTTCCAACCGACTTAAGAGCTGATCGCTCTGGCCGAGCTCTTTGAGCAGCTCGGCGAACAGATGGTACGGGCCAGTGCCCTGGCTGGCCGAATGCGTGCCGAAATAGGTCTCGAGCTTGGCCAGGGCCTGTGCCGGCTGTTTTTGCTTGGCGTCGATGCGGGCCAGGTTGTAAGCCCGCAGCGCTTCGTCGGCTTTGGCCTGGTTGGATTTTTCGAACGCCAAGAGCGCTTCGGCCGGCCGGCCGGCTTCCAAGAAGCTTTCGGCAATGAGCTGGTAGGTCAACTCGGCTTTGCCCAGCAGGGCTTTTTGCATCGTGGCGTCCAGACCGTACTCGGCCGGACGCTCGAGCGCTTTGAACACTTCGCCGAAATAGTGGGCCGATTGATCGTATTTCTTCAGCACGAAATCGAGGCGACCTATTTCCATCCACAGCAGCACCTGGTTGGCCGAAGGCTTTTCCCCGGCTTGCAGAGCCGCTGCTTTTTCATAGAACTTCAATGCCCGTTCCGGTTCACCGTCTTCGGTCAAATAACTGCCTAGCCGCCGCAGCAGCACGGGATCCGTCGGCTCGCGCTCGGCCAAAATCAGCGCGTAGCGAACCGCTTCGGCCTGGCGGTCGAGATTGAACGCCAGCGGCACGATCTCGCGCAGCGCCGGCACGGCAGCGGGATCGAATCGCAGGGCTCGCTCGTAATTGCGCAAGGCCCGCGGATAATCCTGCTTTTGCTCGGCCACGCGTGCCGCCGCGAACAAGGCGAGCGCACGCACGCGGTCTTCATCGCCAGAACTGCGCGGCCGCACGGGCACCAGCGGCTGCGCGGCGTCATCGAGCTCGACGCCGGGCGGCTCGCTGGTGGATTTGCCGGCTGGCTCGTCCGCGGTGGCCGAGGGCACCGTCATTCCCACGGCAGCGGCCAGCAGCAGGCACGCTTTCCAGGTCTGGTGCATGAGGAACTCCATTTGGCCGCTACGATTCGCGCGCGCCGAGCCGCGCGGGAAACCCCGGGGACCAGGCATCGCCCTGGCGAGCACTCCTCGTTTGCTCATCGGATGGATCTCCATGCAAGCCTGATGTGGGAAATGCTTATCGCGGTTTGCGCTTGGCGAGCGCTTTGAGGGCTGTTTTCTTGGCGCCGGCGGGTTTCTTCTTGGGGTGGGCGGCCGCTTTGGGCACGCGCGCCGAACGCTTGTCGGGAGACTTGGCGACCTGCTTTTTCGCGGCGGCGGCCTCTTTCTCCTTCTTCTTGTCGACGATGGCGGCCTTGTCGGTTGCCGGAGTCGGCGCGGGCGCCACCAGCGGCTTCTTTGCCGTCCGCTTGGGAAATCGCTCTTTGGCGTCCGGGGCGATCGATAGCAGCAACTCGCGTAGCGTGGGTGAAAACGGATTGGAAAAGAAGTCGGATCCCAACTCGTGCAGTAGCGCGCCGAACTCTTGTCCCTTGCTTTTGGGGATCGCTCGTTCCATGCCCGGCACGACAGCCTCGCGGGGATCCGCCTCGCTGATGACCCCCAGCACATACAACGCGCCCAGTGCGCCTTTGTCGATGGGGATCGAATGGCCGCCCAACGCCGACTGCGTGGCATAGGCCACACCGAAGGCACTGGCGCCTTGCAGTTTTTGCAGCCGCTTGACGGCCTGGCCGATGTTCTGCTTCTTCAGGTGCTCGAGATCGAATGAGTAGTCGGACTCGAATACGCTCTGCAAAATGCCCTTCAATCGCGCCGCCGCATCGCACGGATCGGGCAAGGCGTGCATCACTTCGGCCAGTTCCTTCACCGTGCTCACGCGGATTTCGTTCCAATCGAAAAACGTGGAACGAAGCTTCGCAAACGTCTCTTGAGCCACGTCGTGCCGTGCGTTTTCCAAGCAGCATGCAAATAGCAACGATTCCAGCAGCGGCTGTTCGCCACGCACGGGGTTGTATTTGTAAGACCGCTTCAGCACCTTGTGGGTCTTGTTGAGCAGCGTAGCGCGGTTTGGTGTACTCATGCCATTCTCAGGGGCGTCACGAAATTCCTAAGGCGAATATATCGAAGTCGGCGATTGGTAAGGCGGAGGACAGGGGGGAATCATTAGCTAAGTTGAATCGTCCTGGTCTTCCTCAGCTTCCTCGGGATTTATCTCGGCGGTGGGTGGGCTGGGGAGCACCGATTGCAGAATCTTGCTGATTTCTATCGAGCGCTTCACCCCCAAGTCTAGCACGAACACCAGGCGGGGGGTGTACCGCATGTCAATTCGCTTAGCCACCCTGGTTTGCAGGTATCCGGCCGCATTTTGCAGCCCCCGCAAGCTCAAATTCTGTTTGGTTTCGTCCCCCATCACCGAAACATGCACTTTGGCCTGCCGCATGTCCGGCGAAACCTCAACGTAGGTCACGGTCACGTCCTGGACACGCGGGTCTTTCAGGTCGGTCAATATGGCCATGCTCACGACCTCGCGAATCGCTTCGGCGGCTTTTTGAATGCGGCGAGAGGTCATACGGATCGGATGGCTACCAGGCGGGGTTGGGGTGGATGGGGCGCGGGCGATTAGAAGGTGCGGGCAAATTCCTCGACCTTGTAAACCTCGAGAATGTCGCCGTCCTTCAAATCGTTGAAGCCTCCCAGCTTGATCCCGCACTCCAAGCCTTCCCGCACCTCGCGGGCATCGTCTTTCTCCCGCTTTAGGGATTCCAGGGGATAGTCGCCGATGATCCGGTTCTCGCGAATCAGCCGCACCCGCGCGTTGCGCTGTACCGTGCCGGCCAACACGCGGCAGCCGGCGATCGTGCCCACCCGGCTGATCGTAAAGGTGCGTTGCACCAGCGCGCGGCCCAGTTCGATTTGTCGGTGTTCGGGCTCGAGCATCCCCTCCAAGGCTGCTTTCAAATCGGCGGTCATCTTGTAAATGATTTCATAACGGCGAATCTGCACGCCGCGATCTTCGGCCAAGTTGCGCGCGTTTTCGTCAGGCACGACGTTGAAACCGATGATGATCGCATCCGACGCGTCGGCCAGGTGCACGTCGGCCTCGGTAATGCCGCCCACGGTGGCCTGCAATATCTTGATTTTGACTTCGGGATGCTCCAGCTTGGTAAACTCTTTTTGGATCGCCTCGATCGAACCGCGGACATCGGCACGCAGAACGATGTTAAGGGTCTGAACTTCTTTTTGGCCTAAGTGGTCGAACAAGTTTTCCAACGTGACGTGCGCCGGCGCGGAGCCCAAAGCGGCGCGGCGGCTCTTGCCCTCACGCTGTTCGGCGATGTGGCGGGCCGTGGCGATGCTGTCGAGCACGTAGAATCGCTCACCGGCCGCCGGAGCGACGTTCAAGCCCGTGACGTTGACCGGCATCGAGGGCCCGGCCTCGTGGTGCATGACATGCGGACGCAAAGTGTCGTACATCGCTTTGACGCGGCCGTAGGCCGACCCGCAGACCACCGCGTCGCCGATTTTGAGCGTGCCGTTTTGCACGATCAGCTTGGCCACCACGCCGCGCCCCTCGTGCAGTTCCGCCTCCAGGCAGGTCCCCGAGGCAACGCGCTGAGGGTTGGCTCGGTAGTCGCGCAATTCGGCCAATGTGAGCAGCGTCTCCAGCAGCTCGTCGATGCCCGTGCCGACGGTGGCGCTGGTTTTGACCACTTCCGTATCGCCACCCCACTCGGTAGGCAGCAGATTATTGGTCGCCAATTGCTGAAAGATGCGCTGCGGATCGATGCCCGGTAGATCGATCTTGTTCAGAGCCACGACGATCGGCACATTGGCCGCCTTGGCATGGCTGATCGCCTCTTCGGTCTGCGGCATGATGCCGTCATCGGCAGCCACGACCAGCACGGCGATATCGGTCACGTTGGCCCCGCGGGCCCGCATTTCAGTAAACGCTTCGTGACCCGGCGTATCGACGAACGAAATCTTGCGACCATCTTTTTCGATCTGGTAGGCCCGAATGTGTTGCGTGATCCCGCCGCTTTCGCCGCTGACGACGTCGGTGCCGATGATTCGATCCAAGAGCGAGGTTTTGCCGTGATCGACGTGACCCAAGAAGGTAATGACCGGGGCGCGTGTCTCGAGCAGGGCCGGATCGTCGTGCTCCTCGCGTAACGCCGAGAGCTTTTGTTCGGCCAGATCGACTTCCGGCTTGAAATCGATTTCCACTCCCAGGCTCACCGCCAAGAGTTCGGCCATTTCCGAATCGATCTGGGTGTTGATGTTGCCGACCGTCCCCAAGCTCAGCATCTGCCGCAGCACTTGCTGGGCCGGAACGCCGATGGCTTCGGAAAAACTACGCACGCTGCAGGGCAGCTCGAGCGTCACTTTGCTCTTCCGCGGCGCGGCCGTATTCGCACCCGTGCGTCTGATCGTGCGTACGCCGCGGCGGCGGGCCTGTGGTTCGTCCTCTTCCGTCGTGGCGCGCGCCGGACCTTTGTCGCCGGTAAGCCGCTTGCGATTCAGTTGCCGCTGTTCGCGGCCCACCAGCAAGCCGGGTTCCTCGGTCGCCCCGGGTTTCGCCGGTCCCCGCCGCCCTCGCGCAACCGGGGCCGCGACCAGGTCGCCGCCGATCATTTCCTTGACGCGCGAGGGACGTTCGCGTGGAAAGGCCGGTTTGGAGGTGGGAGCGCCGCCGCCGAGCTCGTCGAGACTCTCCTTGCGCTTGCCTTGCGTTTTACGCACATGGTCGATCAGCGGCTTCGTGCCGCCGCTGCGGCTGGCGGCCTTGATCGCGTCGATGGG
>JACQFF010000270.1 GCA_016200205.1 Planctomycetia bacterium | reverse complement strand
GTCATGTCGGGATAGAGCGGGCCGTTTTCGGGCAAATAGCCCAAGCGGGTCGAGCCGGCCAGGCGATCGACGGTCATGTCGTGACCGGCAATGCGGGCAATGCCCTTGGACGGCGCCAAGTACCCGGTCAAAAGCTTCATGGTGGTGCTTTTGCCGGCCCCATTGGGTCCCAGAAAGGCCACGACCTGACCCTGGGGAATACTAAATGAGACATCTTCGACGGCCGCGAAATCGCCATAGTATTTGGCCAGCCCGAGGGCCTCGATCATGGCCGGACCTTGCTGTTGGCTCATCGCATGATTACTCCGCTGTGAATGGACTCGCGAATGCCTCGCGTACTCGCGATGAACAAAAGCTGCACTTCGCGTAACACGTTTCCGACTGGGAGGCCCCCCGTGCGGTTACCCCAAACGCTCTCAAAAAGAGCGCGGCACGCAAGGCGCCGGTGGTCCGTCTAGGGGGCAAATCGCCCTCTAAAGCGATATAGAAGTTACTACGATCATACCTTCTCTGTCCAGACTTACGCAAGGGCGGGCAATTTGGATCGGGAAAGCTGGGAAATCCTCCACCGCGCCACGCCGATGCGGCCCTAGAATTGACACGATCCTCGCACGTGACGGGCGGCCGAGCGGCCA
Source organism: Planctomycetia bacterium (assembly GCA_016200205.1). Taxonomy (GTDB): domain Bacteria; phylum Planctomycetota; class Planctomycetia; order Pirellulales; family PALSA-1355; genus PALSA-1355. The sequence goes on along the minus strand of JACQFF010000270.1, from coordinate 7,406 downwards.
ATCCAGCCGGTGTGCAAAATCGTTTGCTGTCGGTCGCAAATACGGAAGCGGTTTTAGCTATTCAAGCCGGCACCTCGGCGCCCAGTTCGCGCAAGAATTCGAGCGTGAAAATGCCCGTGTCGTGCCCATCGCTGAAGGCAATCGAATACGCGTAATTACCGACCGGTTTCATGCCCAGGATCCTCAAGGGGCGGGCCTCGGCCATCGACAGCACGGGCAGTCCGACCGCTGGCTGGGGCGGTTTGGCCCGTTTCTCGCGACAGGTGGCGCACGGGCAGCTTTTGCGGAGCTCGCCGAACGTGATTTCGCGCTTCTGTCCGTCGCTCCACTCGATCAGTAGCCGGTCGTCGCCCCGGATTTCCAATTTGTTGGGTCGCAGGTCCATGGAGTTCACGTTGCTGGTGGTCTATTCCAATTCTTGCAGGACCGCCAAGAGCCGCTCGATCTCGCCACTCGTGTTATAGTGCACCAGCCCGAGCCGCACGAGGCCCGTGGGCTCGAGCCCCAAGGTTTCGGTCAGCTCGAGCGCATAAAAATTTCCGTGCCAGGCAAAAATGCCGCGCAGGCCCAAATACTCGGCCAATTCGGCCGGCGGCAATTTGCGATGCGTGATCGAAACGGTCGGCACGCGCTCACTGAGCCGTTGTTGATCGGTAATGCCCCACACGCTCACGCTCGGCAGTTCGGCCAGGCCGGCGATCAACTGCCGGCAAAGTTGCCCTTCGTAAGAGCCGATTTCCGCAAAGGCGGCAGCCAGCGCCGCTCGGCGATCAGCCGCTTCCGGCGCGAAGTAACGCCCCAGATCGGCCAAATACTCAATCGCCTCGAGCGTGCCGGCAATCCCTTCGTGATTTTGCGTGCCGGTCATCCATCGCTCGGGCAACGCGTCGGCGGCTGGCCGGACTTTGTAGGCTGGCAAATCTCGCAGCAGTTCGCGCCGGCCCCACAAAATGCCCACATGCGGCCCGAAGAATTTGTACGCCGAGCAGGCCAGGTAATCGCAATCCCAGCCAGCTACGTCCACCAACGCGTGAGGGGCATAATGCACGGCGTCCAAGAACACTTGTCCGCCGACTTTGTGCGCCAGCCGGCAGATCTCGGCGACCGGGTTGATCGTGCCCACCGAGTTCGATGCGCAGCCCACAGCCACCAGTCGCGTGCGTGGCGAAAGCTTGGAGCGCAACTCGTCCAGGTTGAGCGTGCAATCCTCGCGGTTGATGCCGACGTGGTGCACCGTCGCGCCGGCGTCACGCGCCGCCAACACCCAGGGGCGGACGTTGGCGTCGTGATCCAAGCGGGTGACGATCACCTCATCGCCCGGCCGCCATGCGCGGGCAAGCGCGCGGCTGAACGCAAATGTGAGCGTGGTCATGTTCGCGCCAAAAACTGTCTCCTCGGGCGACGCGGCTCCGAGCAGGTCGGCGACGGCCTGGTGGGCCGTCTCGAGCATCGCATCGCTTTCCTGGCTGGTCGCAAAGTGTCCGCCATGATTCGCGTTGGTCTCGCTCAGATATCGACCGACCGCGCGAATCACTCGCTCGGGGACCTGGCTTCCGGCTGGACCATCCAAATAGACGACATTATGGCCGTCGACTTGTCGCTCGAGCGCCGGAAATTGCCTGCGACACAAGTCGACGGGAAATGTTTTTGCATCGGTGACGGACATTTGAAAACAACCTTTACGGTGCAATTGGGCCCGCTCGCTTGCGAGCGGAGGTTCGTAAAAAAAGCCCTCGGCCAGCCGAGGCGTTAAATCTCTACGGCCTGGTCTTCATCTTTCCAATCGGTGACGAACATGCAGCCGGGACTGTGTGTGATCGCCAACTGACAACCGGCAGCGCAGATTGCCAGTTGAGGCGTCACTCCGCAAGCCCAAAACACCGGCACTTCGCCCGGACGGATGGTCACCGACTCGCCGAATTCGGGCCGCGCAATATCGACGATGCCTAGCGCCGACGGATCGCCAACGTGCAGCGGAGCGCCGTGCATGGTCGGATAACGGCGTGTAAGGGCGATCACCTGTTCGACTTGCTCGGGCGGAAAAGGCCGCATGCTGACCACCAAATTGCCGGCGAATCGGCCGGCCGGCTGGCAGGCGCGCGAAGTGCAGTACATGGGCACGTTGCGACCCTCTTCGAGATGCCGCACGCCGAGGCCGGCCTTCAGAAGCGCGTTTTCGAACGTGAACGAACAGCCGAGCAAGAAGCTCACCAGGTCGTCGCGCCATAGTTTGCAAATGTCGAGCGGTTCAATCGGTTCGGGCTTTCCATTGCGGAAAACTCGATAGCGGGGCACGTCGGTGCGCAAGTCGGCGCCCGGCGCAGTGGCCCGGGGCGTGGGATCGCCGGGGATGGTTTGCTCCAGCAAGGGGCAAGCCCGCGGATTGAGCCGGCAGAATTCGGCGAAATCGACGGCCTCGGTGGCCGGCAAAATCACCAGGTTCGCCTGCACGAATCCCCGCGCCAGTCCGGCGGTGGGCTCGGTCCACTGGGCCGAGCGAATCGCGCTGCGCAGTTCGGCGGCAGTGGCCTGGGCCAAGGCATGAGTGGAAGTTAGGTCTCGGTCGGATTGCATCGCTCGTCGACAAAGCGTTTTCCTTTGCCCTCGGCGCGCGGCAGGCTTCCCAACGGCACGCTCCGCACTTCGACTTTCAGTCCCAGCCGCAATCGCAATTCGGTGGCAACTCGGGCCGGATCGTTCAGGCGATCTTCAATTTCCACGACGAGCTGATCCATTTCGCCGGCCTTGCGAGCGATCAGGCGGTATTCGACCAGTTCCGGAAAGCTGCGCAGAATCTGCTCGATCGAGCTGGGAAATATGTTCACGCCGCGAACGATCATCATATCGTCGGCGCGGCTCAGCACGCCGCCTTCGAGGAACACGAATCGATTCTCTCCGGCGTGCTGCCAACTGGGACGCACCAAATCGCCGGTGCGGTACCGGATGATCGGACTGCCGACGCGGCCCAAGTTCGTTATCACCAGTTCCGACAGCTCTCCTTCGGCGGCCGCCGTGCCGGTTTCGACGGAAAGAAACTCGGCGATGAAGTCATTTTCGTTCACGAACAATCCTTGACCTTGCGCATCGCCGTAACCCCACGGGCCGACCTCCGTGGCGCCGCTGTGATCGAGCACCTGGGCTTTCCAGGTTTGCTCGATCCGGCTGCGAATGGCTCTTACCGAGCCGCCCGGTTCGCCGGCCAGAATCAACCGCCGAACCTGCAATTCGCCGACGTCGATCTGATGTTCGGTCCCGACCTCGGCCAGGTGCAGAGCATAGCTGGGCGTGCAGAAAATTGCCGTTGCCTTGCTGGTTCGCAGCAGCGCCAACCGCGAGAGCGTGCCCATTCCTCCACCCGGCACCACCAGGCAGCCGCGGGCGCAGGCGGCATCGAAGGCGCTCCAAAAACCGACGAACGGCCCGAATGAAAAAGCCATGAAGACGCGGTCGCCCGGTTCAATCCCGGCCGCATCGAGCACAAACTTCCAACAATCCATCCACCAGGCCCAATCCTGGGGCGTGTCGAGCACGACGAGCGGACGGCCGCGCGTGCCGGAGGTCTGATGAAAGCGCGTGTAGTGGCTTAAAGGAAAGGTAAGATTCGCGGCCAGATCGCCGGAATGGCGCGAACTGATGAGCTCGTCTTTGAACGTAAACGGCAGTGCGGTCAACTCGTCCAGCGAGCTGAGCGGTCCGCCGGGCGCTTGCAACCGTGCGGGCGAAATCTGCGTCAGCTTCTCGGCATAGAAACGGTTTTTCGGCAGGATCGCTTTGAGCAGACGGTTGAGCCGGCTCAATTGATGCTTGGCCAGCGCCTTGCCATCGAGGGCCTCCAATCGCCGCCGCTCTTGGAAATCCGTGGTGATCATGTCTGAAATCATAGATCGCTTGAAAGCCCCTGGCCAGCCGCCGTGGAAACCAGGGCGATCAAAGGGCCCTGCGGTTCCGGCGGCCGGTTGGTAGAATGACGCCCGCCCGACCGCGAACCTTGACCAACTTCGATCCTCATTCCATCGGCCCAGCCTCATGTCCGAAGTTCCCCGCAAAGCGTCCCTGCTGGTCATCTTTCTCGCCGTGTTCATCGACCTGCTGGGCTTCGGCATGGTCTTGCCGCTGCTGCCGATCTATGCCAAGGATTTCGCGCAGCAGTTGGGCCTCGAAGAAGGACACTCGCGAATCGGCCTGTTGATCGGGCTGTTGATGTCGAGCTTTTTCCGCTGTGGGGCCGGCTGTCCGACCGCGTCGGCCGGCGGCCGATCTTGATGGTCGGCCTGGGCGGCTCGGTCGTGTTTTACACGCTGTTTGGCATCGCCACGATTTTCAAAAGTCTGCCTCTGCTGTTCATTTCGCGGATCGGGGCGGGCATCGCCGGCGCGACGATTTCCACGGCGCAGGCCTATATCGCCGACGCCACGAGTTTGGAAAACCGAGCCAAGGGAATGGCCCTGATTGGCGCGGCCTTTGGGTTGGGCTTTACGTTTGGCCCGTTGTTTGGGTTTTTGGCCGTTCCCAGCGGGTCCGGCGACCCGGGGCCCGGGCCGGGTTACGCGGCCGCGGCCCTCTCGGCCGCTGCGCTTCTGTTGGCCTATTTCAAGCTGCCCGAAAGCCTCAAGCCGGGCAATCGGGCCCCGGCGCGACATTGGTTGGACCAGACCGCGTTGCGCGAAGCGCTGGCCACGCCCTCGATCGGCATCCTGCTCTTGGCAATCTTCGTGTGCATTTTTTCCTTCGCCAATTTCGAATCGACCCTCTCGTTGATGGTCAGCGATTCACGGGTGGGCTATGGATTCAATTTCCAAAAGGTCTGCCTCACGTTCGCCTTCGTCGGATTCGTGCTCACGCTGGTGCAGGGGGGGATCGTGCGGCGAGTTTCCGGTCGGATTCCGGAAGGAATGATGGCCATGATGGGCACGCTGGTGGAGATTGTCGGCTTCCTGCTATTGGCCCGGGCCGCCACGCATGCTTCGCTGGCCCTTTTGCTCTTGGGCCTGGCCGTGGTAGTGAGCGGATTCGCGTTCATCACGCCGTCGCTCAATTCGCTCTTGTCTCGCTGGTCGGATCCCACGAAGCAGGGAGGAATCTTAGGGATCGGACAAAGCATCGCCTCGCTGGCCCGGATCTTAGGGCCAATGGCCGGAGTGCCGCTGTTCGAAAATCGCGTGCTAGCCGAAAGCTGGGGCATCAAAGCAGCCCAACTTCCATTGCTCTTAGCAATGGCGCTGATGGCCCTGGGACTGCTGCTCGTCATGTTCGCCGCCAGTCGCGGGCGAGATTACGAGACGACCGCCGAGTAATGTGAATGACAAATTGGTCACGTAGAAAGTTGGCTCAGCATGAGAGTAACCCTTATTGCCTCGATTCTATTATCGATACTTGTTTGTGAATTCGCAGGAGGTCCTAACGCACCCGCGGTTTTTGCGGGAGAAAAGAGGCGGAACAATCTCGTTGCGGAGCTGCTCGAGGCCTCTTCGATTTCGAAGTCCAATAACTCGTTTACGATTACGCGCTCGAGCGCAGGCTGGATTTTCATTTCCGCGACCTGCAAGGGAAAAGGGGCGGTCAAAATCCTTCTCGGCAACGCGCCGACGGGTGACGCGGTCGTCGTTCATGACGGGGGTGGCGGCAAACCTGCCGAAGCAATGCGTTATCTCGCAAAGGGGGAGCACCAGATCCGGGTGGAGTGCGACGGTGAAGCCAGTGTCGACACGTTGGTCGTGAACGCGGTCCCCGAGCTCATCCACTGCGGACTAGGATTCAATTCTGCGATCAAATCCTATGGTTTGTACGACATGGATTTTCTCGAAAAGGATGTTCTGCCGAATGTCACCACATTGATTGTCCCCCACAACATCGAACTTTCCCAGGCGGTCATTGAAGATTGGCACCGTCAGGGAAAAAAGTTCGTCGCGGAGGTGGGGATAAATGCTCAGGCCAAAACAGCCGACGAGCATTTCAACTACTGGACCGGCTTGCTGGATAAGGCTCCTTTTGTGGACGGAATTATTATCAATGAATTCGGCATGAACAACCCTTCGCCAAGACCAAGCCCAGAGCGTCAAAAGCGCGCACAGCAACGGCACCAGGTATATGAAGAGGCTTTCAGAAGAATGCGTGCCGATGAGCGTTACCGGAACAAGACGGTCTATGCGTATTTTGGCGGCAGCGGGAAAAAAGTAAACTACGAGGACACCGGCACGACGTTCGTACGCACCCTTATTGACTGCGACTATCGTATCGCGCTGGAACGCTATATTTTCGAGGTATCCAGCGAGAAGGCTTCCAAAGACACCTTGCAAACTTTTATTGATGGCATCGCAGACTGGGAAGTCAAGGAGCCCGGAGTCAAGAAGCATATGGCGATTGCTTTTGGCCTGTTCTCCATGCCTCCCGGAGGCATCAACAAACTGCCGAATGTCGATTACCACGTGTGGATGGACCAGCAGATGAATATCGTGGCAAATCATCCGGTGATGTCGGAGTTGGGCGGCCTGGAATGGTGGACGTCGCTGTTAGCAGACGAGGAAACGGTGCGATTTGTCGGGAAACTGTACCGGCACTATGCCATTGAAGGCAACACAGAAATGCTAACCAGGGACCCCCTCTTTCTCACGCATATCCAAAATGCTGATTTCGAGAAGGGGATCGAAGGCTGGACATTGCAGCCTGCGGAAGAGGGCACCATCCAAGCCAAAAGTTTTCCAAGATATGGCAGAATCGAGGGACGGTATATGGGACTGGGCCGTCCGGCGGATCCTGAACATATCGGAGACACGTTTCTCTCGATGAAGCGAAGCGAGAAGGGACCCAACACGTTCTCACAAACCATCCAGAATCTTGAGCCGGGGAGGCTCTATTCCATGAAGATGTTTTCCTGCGACTACGATGATTTGATCAATCCCAAGCCAAAGAAAATGGAAGAGGCCAGCAAGTTCGCCGGGAACGTCGATTTGGAAGGCGTCGATGTCGACGCAAAGAGGTCATTCACGGAAATGTATCCTTCTGGTCCGGAGCCGCCCATACCTGTCTGGATCACGTATCACTGGATAGTATTCAGAGCGAAAGGGACAACCGCGAAAGTGATTGTCTCGGACTGGCCAAAAGACAAGGAACCAGCAGGCCCGTTTGGTCAGGAACGGACATTCAACTTTTTGGAAATCCAGCCATATCATGAATGACAAAATGGTAGTGTCCGTCAAGGTGCGCACATTTGATTTCGGGTAGTCCCTGGAACTGGTGCCTTGCGTTCTGGTTTTCGTCGGTCTTTGTTCCCATAGGGGGAACAAAAAGTCGCCAGTTTACGCGATCGTTGCTTCGACCGCGGATTTGATCTGCCCCCGCATTTTGTGCCGGGGGTTATGAAGGGTGAACAGATCAACGCGAAAAACGGAGTGTGTGGACTTGACGGC
>JACQFF010000019.1 GCA_016200205.1 Planctomycetia bacterium | reverse complement strand
GTCCGCGAACATGCCACGGCGCCCGTGCGTCCCGCGGTGGCGGTGCCCGGTGCGGCGCTACCCGAAGGCGTCGACGATAAAGATGCGTGGGGCGCGATTCGTCTACAAAAAATGTCGGGCATCCGCAAGGCGATTGCGGTCAACATGGCCCGCTCGGCCGCGACGATTCCGCACGTCACCAATTTCGATGATGCCGACATCACCGAGTTGGAACGAATTCGCAAAGGCGGATTGTCCGATTACGTCGGCACCGAAATCAAGCTCACGATGATGGCTTTCGTGATGAAGGCGGTGGCCCAGGCGCTCAAGCTTCATCCACTCGTGAACGCCTCGGTGGACATGGAAAACGAACAGATCATCTACAAGCAGTACGTCAATATCGGCGTCGCCGTGGATACCGAGCGCGGGCTGGTCGTGCCGGTGGTGCGCGACGTGGATCAGATGAGCATTCCCCGCATCGCGCAGGCCTTGACCACCGTGACCGAACAAGCCCGCAAGGCTTCGTTCAAGCTGGCCGATTTGAGAGGAGGCACCTTCACCATCAGCAACTTGGGCGCGATTGGCGGCACGTATTCCACGCCGATCATCAACCTGCCCGACGTGGCGGTGCTGCTCTTGGGCCGTTCGCGGAAGCTGCCGGTGGTGGTCGAAGGCGACAAGATCGAAATCCGACTGATGATGCCCTTGAGCCTCTCCTACGATCACCGCATCGTCGACGGCGCCACGGCCGCGCGATTCTTGAACGAGGTGATCAACTACCTCAAAGTGCCCGGCCGCCTGCTGCTGGCGCCCTGACGAAAAAGGGGATAAGTCCAATTAGCGCGGGCGGGGTCGGCCGCGCGGACCAACGGCTGATTCCACACCAGGCACCACCGACGTCAATAATTGGACTTATCCCCTTTTACATGCCCGCGTCGGGGTTTCACACCGATCGAATGCTCAGCGACACGCCACCATTCAACCGCGGCTTGTTCTTCGTGCCGCGCTAGGTGTCAGGCGAGGGTACAGTCACTTACGGCGATTTCCCGTCGCCAACCGGATTCTTCGCGTCAAACCGCGTCATGATCTCTTTCCAGTTGGTAAACAGCACCCCTTCGCGTTCAAAAAAGGCGTGCACTTCGGGGTCGGCGAACATTTGGGCTTCCCAGGCGCGTTGCTGCCAGGTACCGGTGATGGCTTTGAGAGTTTCGCTGAGCACCGAAGGATGAAATATGATCTCGTTCAGGCCCGGCGAGAGGGAGCGGACCAGGGCGAAGAATTTTTCTTTCTTGTCTTCGTAGGTCTTACCTTCGGTGGTCGAATTGAAATCGTCCAGCTTGGGCAGCTTGTAGGCGGCCAGGACTTTGATCGATTCTTCGGTGATCGGATAGCCTTGCTTCTTGAACTTTTCGGTGACGGCCGGACTTTGCTCGACCACCATCGCCGGAATGTGATACTCTTCGGCGACTTTGAGATAGGCCTTGGTGAAATCGAGCCGGGCGTACAGCGTGCCCATGTGGGTGTCGATGTGGCCGGGCCGAGTTCCCTTGGCGATCGCCCGGTCGACTTGGGCACGAATTTCCGCCTCGATTTCCTCGGGCTTGGCATGACTCGCCGTGTCGATCACGCCGCGCCATAAAAAACCCTCCTTGTCGACCATGCCTGGCACTTTGTCTCTGCCCGCCACGGGTCCCCAGCGATACCATTTCCATTCGCTGTTCATGGCCAGGTGCATGCCCACGTCGAAATCGGGGTGCTCCTTGTACCAGTCCGCCATTTCATTGTACCAGGGACAGGGCGCCATCAGCGCGGCCGATTGGATGTGGCCGGCCGTCAAGTAGGCCTTGGCCGCCTGGTTGGCTTCATAACACATGCCGATGTCGTCGGCGTGCAGAATCAGCACGCGCTTGCCCGAGGGATAGCCGAGCTTCTCGGCCCAGGTTTCACCCCGAACGGGAAGACAGGCCATCGCAGAAAGGAACCCGAAAAAAAGTACGACGCGAACTCGGCGAAGTGACGCGATCAGCATGATGGTGGCAACCTGTTTACAAGTGAATAGACTGGCAATAAGGTCGAAAACCGCATGGTAACGACCGGCGTTGATTCTGAATGCCGCGCAGGCAACAGTCAAGTTGCGGGCCAGGAAACGACCGGTGCCATGTCCAGCGCGGCGAAGCCATGTTGGCCATTCTCTAACGACTTGGCACATGCGCACGCAAGCGTGAACATGGCACGCCATTTCGATCACTTTGACACAATAAATGGCCCTGTAAAAAGGGCTCGTCATGCGGTTCGGATCGCAGTCGGCCTATAATGGGCTCTCGTAGTGGGCCATTTTCCCAGCCCTCGGTCGAGGAGGTTTTTCATGCAGCGGCAAGGAACGAAAATCGTTGGACCCCAGCTCGCCGACGAAGAGAGCTACCAGCCGTTTGCCGCAGGACGAGTGAGTTCGGGCCAAGCGTACTCCCAGGTTTTGTTCCGCCAGGGCGACTTGAACTTGAGTCGAGCGGCTGATCTCCGCTTCGAGGAAGTTGCGTTTGGTAGTGGAGTAGTTCGCGCGGCCACAAGACCCGCGTAGCCCGCGATCACGATGGGCATGAGTCGCCGTCGCGCGAGACGGTATATCCCCAACGGACCGTCCGCGGTTGGCCGCTTGCAGCCGGGGCGGCGATCAGGTTGAGGACGTTGGCTTTCACTTCCAGCCGCGCATCGCCAAAACGACCAATGGCTATGGCCGGCCATGCCCACCAACAGGGCCAATTGTCGATTTCCCGGTCGGCTGTCCAGGTGCAGTGATTGCAGCGGGGGACTCGCGGGCCAGTCATCCAAGGGCGAGCCCTCGACGGACATCAGAATCGGGATCCACCGCGAACCGTCGGTGAGCGAGATTTCGTGCGCGTAGCGATCGTCGCGAAATGCGAACCGCACGCCGAGTCCGCCTCCCTCCAGCAGTTGCACGCTCGAAGTACTCATGCGGAAATCAAGGAACCCTGACAAAGCGCATCGGAGAGCGGGACAGCTCCCTTATAGCTGCGACGACACGGCAAAAAAGGGGCCATTCCCCGCGGTTTTGTCAGGGTTCCTACGAGATCGGCTGGCCGACGCGCCAGCGGAGGTATGCGTCGAGAAAGCCTTGGATATTGCCGTCCAATACGCTTTGGAAACTGCCCACGTAGTAGCCGGTGCGCGTGTCTTTGACGCGCTGATCGGGATGCAAAAAATAGCTGCGGATCTGGGAGCCGAAGCCGGTTTTGGCTTTTTCCTGATATTTGGCCGCCTGGGCCGCTTCGCGTTTTTCTTCTTCCAGTCGAGCCAGCCGGGCCCGCAACATTTTGATTGCCGTGGCGCGGTTCTTGTGCTGCGAGCGCTCGTTCTGGCACTGCACGACGATGTTCGTCGGCAGATGCGTAAGCCGAATGGCGCTGGAAGTTTTGTTCACGTGTTGGCCGCCAGCGCCGCTGGCGCGAAACACGTCTTCGCGAACATCTTCGTCGCGGATCTCGATTTCGACCGTGTCGCTGACCTCCGGCGACACGTCGATGGCGGCAAAACTCGTTTGCCGCTTTCCTTCGGCATTGAAGGGGCTGATGCGCACCAGGCGGTGCATGCCGGTTTCGCCCTTGAGGTATCCGTACGCCATCGGTCCGCGAATCGCCAGGGCCGCGCTTTGAATGCCCGCCACCAGGTCGTCCTGGCGATCCAGAATCTCCGCCGTGTAGTCGGTTTTTTGGGCCCAGTGGATGTACATTCGCAGCAGCATCTCGGCCCAATCGTTGGCGTCGGTGCCGCCGTCGCGGGCATGGATGGTCATGATCGCCCCTCTGGAATCGAACGGGCCGTTGAGCAGTCCCTTGAGTTCCAATTGGCTGACCATCCCTTCCAGGCGGTCCAACTCGGCGGGCAGTTCGTCGGCAACCGACTCATCCTCGGCGGCCATTTCCACCAGTGCTTCGAGATCGTCCGCGGCGGCGATCGCCTCTTCCAGCGGCTTGAGAATCGCGCCCAGCGATTTCAGTTCAGCGATGGTGGCCTGGGCTTTTTCCTGGTTATCCCAGAACCCCGGATCGGCCATCCGTGCTTCGATTGTCGAGGCTTGCGACTGCTTGGTCGCGTAGTCAAAGAGAGTCTCGTAGTTGGACGATCCTTTGTTGAATGGCCTCGGCCCGATCGGTCAATTCTTTGTCCATGAAATGGCTCTTTAATGAAAAAGTTTGAACAAACGGACAAAACCCAACGACGGCTCTTGCAAGCAGCGATTCACGGCTGATTGTGGTTTAGCGTCGCTCTGACCGATAGGTTTCGTCCGACCGCTTTTAGTGCGATTGAATCGGCCTAATTATAGGCGCACACGACCGCGCGGGGGAGAGGAATTCGCGAGGCGGCCAAGATCCGGCGATGCGACGCCCAGAGCGCGTGGGCCATAAGTAAACGAGGTGAGAGTTTTTTAGCTTTCCCAGCGATCGCTGGGTAGCGTGGTACCGTCGCGAGTCCGCTATAATGAGTCGTGCCGCTACGTGGATGTCCGCCGGGCGGCTGATCACTATCCAGGGGCGCATCATGGAGCTGCTGGTCATTGAAGATGATCCTTTGATTGGCAAGGCTTTGCGCAAGGGGTTTTCCGAAGCTGGACACACCTGCATGTGGGCGAAAGAAGGCCAACGAGGGTTGGAGTTGGCCTTGGGCCAACAATTTGATGCGATTGTTCTCGACCTCATGCTTCCCGGCCGCCCGGGATTGGATGTTTTAAGGGAATTGCGCAATTCCGGCATCCAAACTCCCGTCATTGCGCTGACGGCGCTGGGTTCGGTCGAGGAGCGCGTGTCGGGCTTGAATGCCGGCGCCGACGATTACGTGGTAAAACCTTTTGCGCTGGTCGAGTTGATGGCCCGCGTGGAAGCCGTTTGCCGCCGCACCGTGGCCCGCCCGCCGGCGGTCATGCAAGCCGGCCAGCTGACGCTCGATTTGGCCACCCGCCGCGTCACTCGCGAGGAAAATGAAATCGAGTTGACGCCCACTGAATTCAGCCTGCTCGAGCTTTTGATGCGTTATGCGGGCCAGGTCGTGACCCGGCGGATGCTCTGCGAACATCTGTGGGAGACTGATTGGGAAGGCGCGACGAATGTAATCGAAGTGCATATCAACCGGCTGCGCGGTAAGCTGGATAAAGGGTTTGACGAGTCGGTCATCCAGACCGTGCGGGGACGCGGCTATGCGCTTCGAGCATCTTAAGACTCTGCTCCGCTCTCTCCGCTTTCGCCTGAGCGCGTGGAACACCGCGGCCGTGCTGTTGATCGTGGTCGTGACGCTTATCGGCCTGCGCGAAGCCTTGCGCTACACGTTGTTCATCGAGAACGATCACCTGCTGTTGGATGACACGGTCGAAGTCAGCCTGGCGATCGCGGGATTCTATCCCGACCTGGGTGAAATCTACAACGAAATGGAGCGCAAAGCCCGGGGACACGTCGATCGCGGTCTGTTCGTGCAACTTCTCGACACCCAGGGACATGTCATGAGGACCAGCGGCAACCCGCCCAAATTGGACGCTGTGCCACCTCCCTCGGCCGAGGAGCCTACCTTGCTGACCGTGGGCGAGTATCGCGTGGCGCAGCGCCTGCTCGCCAAAGACGGGCTGCCGGCCTACACGGTGCGGGTCGGCGCGTCGCTGGCCACGGTGGAGAGTGACGTGGCAACACTGAGCCGCTTGATGGTGGCCGCCGGCATTGCGATCTTGTTTGTGGCTCCGGTCAGCGGCTATTGGTTGGCCGGCCGGGCCACGCGTCCCTTGGCGCGGATCATTACCACCGCGGCCCGCCTGCGCCCCAGCCACATGGAAGAGCGGCTGCCCATTCGCGCCACCGGCGACGAACTCGACCAGCTTTCGCTGACCATCAATCGATTTTTGGATCTGTTGGGCGACTATCTGGAGCGCAATCGCGAATTCGTCGCCAACGCGGCCCACGAACTGCGTTCGCCGCTGGCCGCCGTGCAAAGCTCGGTCGAAGTCACCTTGAATACTGACCGCACCATCGAAGAGTATCAGGATTTGTTGTGCGAAATCGCCGACCAGTGCGGCCAGTTGCGCGTGCTGGTCAATCAACTGCTGCTGTTGGCCGAAACCGACGCGGTGCGATTTCCGATCGAAAAGCATCCGGTGCGTTTCGACCAGCTCTTGGAAAGATCAATCGATATGTTTCGAGGAGCGGCCGAAGAACGGGGGCTTGACCTGGTCTCGAATATTCGCGACGAAGTCACGGTCCAGGGCGATGGCGACCGCTTGCGGCAGGTGATCAACAACTTGATCGATAATAGCCTCAAGTTCACGCTTCGCGGCGGCCAGGTCCTCATCTCGCTGCGCCATGACGTGGCCCGCCACCAACTCGTGCTACAGATCGCCGACACCGGCCTGGGGATCAGCCCGGCGGATTTGCCGCACGTCTTCGAGCGGTTCTATCGCGGCGACAAGTCCCGCCAGCGGGAAGACCTCACGTATGGCAACGGCCTGGGCTTGAGCATCTGCCAATCGATCGTCACCGCGCACGGCGGCGTGATTCGGGTCGAAAGCGGCAAGGGGAAGGGGGCCACGTTTACGGTGCTCTTACCGGTGCAACCGCGTGACGCGGTGGCCAAGCCCGACGCGCCTCGCGTCAGCTATTCGAACTGATTTGCCTTTCGGGGCCAAATGAAAAAGGTTCTGGCCGGAAGTCATTCCACCCAGAACCCGTTTCGAATCAGTGTGTCTCGCAAACGAATTAATTTTCGTTGAGCACTTTGCGATCGGCGCGACAGAAGCCGGGATTGCGCGTCGCGCGGCGATTCATACGCAGGGCATTGTTGGACGGCGCGGCCTGGTAGGAAAAGCTGCGCGTCGAGGCGTCCTGTTCTTGCGTGCTCGGGACTGCCGCTTGCGACTCTTCCGCGGCGGGCGCGGGTGCCGATACGGCATTGGCCGGAGCATAGCTATAGGCGCGATTCGCTTGACGCCGGATGCCACGATCCTGCGTGTCGCCCAAGACCTTGGACCTGCCTTCGCGCTCCCACGGTCCGGCAGTGATGATGCTCGCCGAAAGTGCCAAGAGCACGGCTCCCAATCCCGAGAGAAAGTTTAGGTACCTCATTGATCTTCTTCTCAAGTTCTTTTATTTCAAAGCGCCAGTAGCTTCGCTCAACCGTCGTGTATTGCCGCGCATGTGCAAGCAGACCCCAGATGGTTGCAGCCCCATCAGCTTGCATCGACGGGCGGTTTCCCTCCGCTTGAATCCGTTCACGCGTTTGGCCTGCCCTCTATCCACCGCCCCATGCGTCAGACTGCCGGGTGACTGGCGCCAGGCCAGAAAGATCGGCTGCGAGACCGCAAATCAAACCGTTTACATTGACCGGTTCGGTTAGGAAGACAATGCCGATTGCGTTCTGCCGGCAGGCTATTTGCACAGGCCTTCGAACGGTGGGCTGGGAGAATCGAAATTCTTCAGAAGCATTCGTGGGCCGAAGGCCCACGAATGGCTTGCCCTCGGGCAGTCGCTCGTAATATACCCAGCCGCATCGGTCAGGAATTTGCCTGAGGTGACACACTTTGGCCCCTCGTATCATGCACATGGTTGACGTACTCAGCGGAGCCGGGCCGGTCGGCGCGTGACTTCTGGCCGCGGCGGATTGCCGAGGTACGTGAACAAATCAGCGATGTCTTCCAAACTCAAGGCATTGAGCAGTCCCTCGGGCATGGCCGACACCTTGCTGGGCGTCGATTCCTCCACGTCCTCCTCCGCGATCGTCGCTTTCTCGCCATTGGCCTGCAGGACCACCAGCGAGCCGTCGCCGGCCGGCGCCACCATGCCGACATACGTCTTGCCGCCCTTGGTCACGATCGCCCGAGTGCCGTACTGGTCCGAGATGACGTGCGACGGGAACAGGATCGATTCCAAGATCTCTTTCTTTTGAAATCGCTTGCTGATGTTCGTCAAGTCGGGCCCCACCGTATCGCCCCGGTCGCCAAACCGGTGACACTTGGAGCAATAGGCTTTTTCGAACAGGACCGCGCCCCGCGCGGCCACGCCCTGTATCGCCTGGGGACCGGTGAGAAAGCTGAGAAGTTCTTGATACGTCCAGTGATTTTGTTCCGCGTCGACCGGCAGCTTGGGTTCGGGCGCCTCGGGATACTTTTGCACGAACCAATCTTGCCAGGCCGCCAGCGCCTTGTCCCAAGGCTCGTCCGGTTGGCTGAGTTGCTCTCGAGTCCATTTCTCGAGCAGCTCGATCGCCCGGCGACTACCATTCTCGCGCAGCATCAAGCCGCGCAATATGACCTGCCGGAACGCCTCGGACTGTTCGGGGACTTGATCTACTTGCGCCAACCGCATCAACACTTCTTGCGCGGCGGCTCCCTCGACGATCGACAGCGCGCGGATCAGGTACGGCCAGTTTTCGCCATCCGGCCGCTGGGCCAGTCCCATCGCGATCGGCACGCGACGGTCGGGCTCGCTTTCAAACAACTCGCGTAAGTAGGCCATCGATTGCGGATCGCCGCTGGCGCCCAAAACGGCGCAGATTCCGATCCGCAACCGCTTGGCGGCTTCGCTGTCGAGTTTGCGGACCTGGCGATCGAGCTGTTGAATTTGGGCCAGGGTTTTCTTGCTGGGATGCTCGGGCAATTCGGCCAGCACGGAAAGGGCCGACGTGGGCCATTTCACGCCGTCGGCCAATACCCGTTGCCGCTCTTGCTCGTCGAACGTCGCGAAAAAGTCGCGAGAGACATTTTCGATGTAGCCGGCGAAGCTGTGCCCGCCTTGCATCACCCTCGCCTCCTCATACATCTTGAGCACTTCCAATTTCAGCGGAATAGTCCAGCCAGCTTGCAAGAAACGAGCGTGCATCGCCAGTTGCATTTTTTCCACGCTCGCCAGATCGCCGGCGAGCTGTTCAACGAGCCGTTCGGCAAGAGTCGGGTCTTGCAGATAGACCAGTAGCCGCACTAGCTCGCGATTCATTCGGTAATCGCGCGAGGGATATTCCTCCGAAAGCTGCGCGCGGAGTTCCGCCACGTTGCCGCCGGGTATTTCGCCTTTCAAAAGCGCCAGCTCCACCACGCGCAACAGATCGAGAAAGTCGTCGTCGCCGAGGTAACCCTTCATCAGCTTGCTGCTACGATCCAGCACCGCGTCGATCGTCGGGCGTTCGGGCGTCTTCCTCAACAAGGCCACCGCGCCGGCAATGAACACGCGCGGTTGCGAATGTTCCAACACCATCGCGGCCCACTGCTCGTGGGGCAACTGCTCGAGGACTCGCCCGGCCGCCCAGGCAACATGACGGTCGGATGAGGCCAGCAGCCGGGTGAGTTTTTCCGCGGGAAGTTGATGTCCGCAACGCACGATCGCCTCGCTTGCCGCGCGGGCAACGGCCATGTCTTGATCGTCCAACAGCTCGATCAACCGCCTCCGCGTGCCCTCATCGACGTGGATGCCCATCAGGTAGGCCGCCTTGGCCCGCAGCGCAGGCGAACGGTCTTTCGAAACCTCGACCAATAGCGAGGTCGAGGGGTACGGCCCGAACAATTGCATCAGGTCCAGCGCGCGGACGCGCTGTCCGACGGGACTCTTTGAATCTTGGGCGACCGACGTTAACTGCGGGGCCCACTTGTCGTCCAATTGCTGCCTCAACAGCGCGACGCGCTGCCGGGCCCAGGCGCTGTTGAACTGCGGCTGCTCGAGCGCCGCGGTGACTCCCTTGCCGCGTTTGATCGCGTCGGGCGGGACCTTACCGTCCCACACGATGCGATAGACGCCCCCTTCCGTCTCGCGGCCGCCGGTGCAGAAATACAGCCAGCCGTCCGGCCCCACCCCCAGGTCCGTCACGTTGAGCGGTTGTCCTTCGAGGAAGACTTCGGCCGTGGCTTTGTACGTGCCTCCGTGGGGCTTGGTCCGGATCGCCAGGATCCGGCCGCGGGACCAATCGCAAACGAACAACGCGTTGTGATAGCGTGCCGGGTACATGAAATGACCGTAGACTTCGATGCCAGCCGGCGAGCCTCGACCCATTTCAATGGTCGGCGGCAAACTGTCGGCAAAGTAGTTCGGCCACTTCGCCCAACCGCTTCGCCAGCCGAATTCGGCGCCGGGAATCACGTGGTTGAGCCGCGTCGGGCGGTACCAAGGCATCCCTGAATCCCATTCCATGTCGGAATCGCAGGTGAACAGTTCGCCCTCCGCGTTGAACGCCAGGTCATAGGGGTTCTGCAACCCGCCGGCGAACAGCTCAACGGAACTGCCGGAGGCGTCGGTGCGAATCACGGTTCCGCCCGGCGCTTTGATGCCCACGGCGTGCCCACCCGCGTCTTCGTAGCGCGGCGTGATCAAATCGCCTTCGTAGAAATCGCGGTAGGGGCTGGTGGCCTCGTACTTATCGGCCGTGCGGGAGAAGTTGCCGATGATCATGTAGATCAGGCCGTCGGGGCCGAGGGTCAAGGCGTGCGGTCCGTGTTCGCCCATTTCGCCGGCGAATTTCAAAACGGCTTCCACGCGGTCGATCTGCCCGTCCTGGTCCTCGTCCGAAAGCCGATAGAGCGCGGCGCCCTGCGGGCCTTCGCCCACGGCATAGACCTTGCCGCTGATGGCCAACAAGCCTTGGCAGTTTTTCAGTTCCTCGCAGTAGGTCGAAACCGTGTCGACCAGCCCGTCCTTGTCGTCGTCGCGAATGGCGATCAGCGGACCATTTTCGCGCGAAGCGATGATCTGGCCGAATTCGTCGAAGGTCATGCAGATCAGCGAGCCGGTTTCTGCCGGATCGATGACCCACTCGACGTGAAATTCGGGCGTGACCTTGAATCGACCGTCGGCGCCGGCCACGGTGACTTCATTGCCCCAGGGCAGCGTGGCGCCCAGCGCGCCGAAGCTGCGCGCGGCCAGCCACTGCGTGTCGTTGAAACGAGCTTTCTGCCATTGCGGAAATTCTTTCAGCGCGGTCTTCCAGGTCGCGTCGGTCGAGTAATCGACGTGCGTGTTGCCTTGTTGCTTGACGACGACCCGCGCGACCAGGCCAGCGGATCCTTGTTCGGTATTGACCGCTTTGACCGCGACCGTGTTGGGGCCCTGCACCAGGTATTTCGTAATGTCGTAGACGTCGAGCAGTTTCCATTGTTGGCCCGCGCCAACGTGGCGGCCATTGACGTAGAGATCGTAACGGTCGTCGCATGCGATTTGAATCGTGCCCTGTTCCGGCGCGCCGAGATTGAACGTCTTGCGGAAATAACACGTTTCCGCCGGCGCGAGCTCTTTCTCGTAGGCGGGCGACCAGATCCACTGCGCCTCTTTGGCGCTGGCGGTTTCGCCCTGGGCGAGCATCACACCGGCGGCGAGAATGCCAACGACCAGCGTTCTGGAACACGCTACGGCGCACCACCGCGCCTGGAAGAGCTTTCGCATAAAACCCCCTACTGGCAAAAACACCGAAAGACGATTTGCCCCCAACGAGCCGCCCCGGCCACAAGAGCGTAGAATCGCTGCTGATCAGCGAGGGGCCATAGAGTACAGAACTGGGGAAAACGGGGCAACAGAGGTTCGCGAGGTCGGTGCGGCGGCACATCTTTTTGCTTGTTTTCGCTTGGGGAGTCATGCTCAGGCATGCGTGAGTGAGGCGCACCTCCGATCGCTATCGCCGCTACTGATTTCGTCCGCCACGCCGCCGCCTGCGGGGATCGCCGTTAAGGCCCGCAACCAAGTTGGAAAGGTCAAGCCGAACCATGAAAATTTCACATCCGGGGCTCGCCGCCCTTGGCCTGTGCTTCCTAGTGGTGGTCGCGTGGGGACCCCGGGGTCCCAAGGCCGGCGCCGCGGACGCCAATGCGAAGCAAACCGACACGAAGACGCAGGATCCCGACACCCTGATCGAGCCCTTCACCCGGCCGCCTCTGGCCGAGCTGGATGCCAAGGCCGAGTGGACCGATCAGAGCGTGCTCGACGGGCTGGAATTGTTGCGGGCCAAACAGGCGAAAGAAAAGCCGTTGGCCACCATCAGCGAAGCGCTCAAGCTGACCAACACTTCGCCGCAAAACAACGCCAAAATCTTGAGTGCCTTGGGCCGGCTGCCCGAGCGGACCAGCGACGTGAATTGGGACGCGCCGATCAATCGCACGCTACAGATGGACGTCAAGAGCATGAATCCGATTCTGGCCAGCTCGGTCGCCGAGTTCGACGTGAACGGCCTGACCGGTTTCGGCCTGTTCGGCTTCGACTGGACGATGCGGCCTTTTGCCAGCAAGGACGCGGTGGTTTCGTGGCAGACCAGCAAGGATCGGATGGCCGACAAAATCGTTCTGCGCAATGACCTGACGTGGTCCGACGGCCACCCGATCACGGCGCACGACGTGGTGTTCAGTTTTCGAACGATCATGAACCCGAAAGTGCCCGTGCCCGCCCAGCGTTCGGGGACGGACAAGCTGCGTTGGATCGAAGCCTACGACGATACGACGCTGGTCTTTTTCCACAAGGAAGCGCTGGCGACGAACATTTGGAACATCAATTTCAGCATTATCCCGAAACACATATTCGAGAAATCTGTCCAGGAAGATCCGACGCTCGCGCAAAGCGACGTGCACGTCAAGTACGAGAACGATCCGATCTGCGGCGGCGCCTATACGATCGCCAGCCGTCAGCGCGGCCAGGAGATCGTGCTTGCGCGCCGCGAAAACTGGTACATGCACAAGGGCAAACAAGTGCGCGACAAGCCCTATTTCAAGACGATTCGCTTCCGCGTGCTGGAAGACACCAATACGTCGCTATTGGCGCTCAAGTCGGGGGAGGTCGACGAATCGCTGCTCACCGCCGAACAATGGACCACTCAGACCAAGGACGCCGAGTACTATCAGCGCAACACCAAGGCCAGCGGCCTGGAGTGGGTTTATTTTTATTTTGGCTGGAACGTCAAAACGTCGTTCTTCAGCGACGTGCGCGTGCGGAGGGCCATGTCATACGCCTTCAATCACGATGAAATGCTCAACAAGTTATTTTACGGCTTATACGAACCGTCGAATGGCATGTTTCACCGTACGGCCTGGATGGCGCCCAAGAAACCGCTTCCGTTCTACAAGCAGGACCTCGACAAGGCCGAGCAGTTGCTCGAAGAGGCGGGTTGGACCGACCACGACGGCGACGGCACGCGCGATAAAATGATCGGCGGCCGGTTGGTGCCTTTCGAGTTTACCGTTCTCTGCCCCATCGCGGCCGATCGGATTGCGCTGTGCACGCTGCTCAAGGAAAACTTGGACCAGATCGGCATCGTGTGCAATGTGCGTCCGTTGGAATTTACCGTACTGCAAGAGAAGACTCAAAAACACGATTTTCAAGCCATGTTCGGAGGCTGGGGAACCGGCACCGATCCCGATACCTCCGACAACTTGTTTGTCACGGGCGAATTGCGCAATTTTTGTAACTACTCGAATCCCGACGTCGACAAGCTGTATGAACAGGGGCGGAAAGAATTTGATCGTGATAAACGCGCGGCGATTTACGGAAAAATCGCGGAACTGATCTACGCGGATCAGCCGTACACGTTTCTTTACTTTCGAAATTCGTTTTACGGATTCAATAAATCGCTCCGCGGATACAACTACAGCCCGCGCGGACCGTTCAATTACAGCCCGGGTTTCACCAGCTTCTGGAAGGCCGTTCCATAAAAAGACCCGTGGCGGTTCATTTTCCCCCAACGTCCGACTCGATTCCATGCTTCACTATCTCGCCCGGCGAATTCTGTTGGGCGTTGTCACGCTGCTGTTGATCACGTTCGTCGTGTTTGGGCTGGTGCGCAACATGCCCGGCACGCCGCTGACGGTCGGCCTGGGAGACATGGACCCCAGCCGGAAAGTGAATCCCGAAGACATCGAGCGGATGAAGAAGAGCTATGGGCTCGACAAGCCCTGGCCCGAAGCCTATCTGACCTGGATGGGCAGCCTGGCCCGAGGGGACATGGGCCGCTCGTTTTCGCGCAAACAGCCGGTCTCGCGCCTGATTGCCGAGCGCATCGGCCCCACGCTGATGCTCTCGGTCACGTCGTTGCTTTTGACCTATTTGCTTTCGCTACCCATGGGCTTATACGCTTCGGTGCGCACCAACCACTGGGACGAACGCTCGCTGAGCACGGGCCTCTACATGCTCTACTCGCTGCCATCGTTCGTGGCCGCGCTGTTTTTGCAAATCGTGCTGGTCGTGCACCTGGGTTGGCTGCCGCTGTTTGGCATGACGAGCGACAACTATGCCGAGCTATCAACGCTCGGGAAGATCTGGGACGTATTTCAGCATGCGCTGATGCCGATCGCGTGCGAGACCTACGCGGCGCTGGCCTACTACAGCCGGTTTGTGAAATCGAACCTGGAAGAAGTGGTCCGCCAGGATTACATCCGCACCGCCCGGGCCAAGGGCGTGGGGCCGACGCGCGTGATGGTCCACCATGCGCTGCGCAACACGTTGATTCCGCTGGTGACCCTGATCGGATTGACGCTGCCGGGCCTGTTCAGCGGGGCGGTGATTTTGGAACAGATTTTCAGTTGGCCAGGGATGGGCCGGCTGTTGTTCGAATCGATCCGCGAGCGCGACTATCCGACCATCATGGGATTGACGTTGATGTTTTCGATACTCACGCTGGCCGGCCAACTGCTGGCCGACGTACTGTATTCGGTGGTCGATCCGAGAGTGACTTATTCGTAAATTGTGCGATTCCCTTTCCCATCAGGAGCGGGAGCATTGCTTGTGCACCAAGTGGCGGCTTATGACTCAAATCGGCAATCAAACCAAGCCCGCTGCACCCGCCGCTAAACCGCGCGGTTTTTGGGACGAGGCTTGGCTGCGCTTCCGGCGGCGCAAATTAGCCATGACCGCGCTGGGCTTCGTCGTGTTCATGGCCGCGATCGCGCTGTTTGCCCCGGCCATCGCCGGCACCAAGCCGGTCGTTTGCAAGTACAAGGGCCAGATCTATTTTCCCGCGCTGGGCTACTTCAACACGCATTGGGAAAACCCTGTGTTCGCCAAGGACAAATTCCGCAGGAGCTATGTCAAGCTAAAGGCCAAAGATCCCAATAGCTGGGCCGTCTGGCCCCTGGTCTATCAAGATCCTTATCGCCGCCTGGGGAAGGACGACGTTTGGCCCGGCCAACCCGAGAATCCTACCGGCGACCAGGGTCATCCGAACCGCTACAACCTTTTCGGCACGACGCAAACCGGCGTCGACGTCTTCGCGCAAATGGTGCACGGCACGACGATCGCGCTTTTGGTCGGTTTCGTGTCGATGGGGATTGCCGGCCTGATCGGCATCGTGATCGGCGCGGCGGCCGGTTATTTCGGCGGGTGGGTCGACATGATCGTCAGCCGATTTATCGAACTGGTGATGTGCATCCCGGCTCTGGTGCTGATCTTGGCGTTGATCGCGATTCTGGAAAAGCCGACGATCTGGCACATGATGGCGGTGCTGGGCTGCACCGGCTGGACCAGCATTGCCCGATTGGCGCGAGGCGAATTCCTCAAACTCCGCGAAAGCGAATTCGTTACCGCGGCCCGCGCGCTGGGGGCCACGCACGCGCGGATCATGTTCCGCCACGTGTTGCCCAATTCGCTGGCGCCGCTGCTGGTGCCGATCACCTTCGGCATCGCCGGCGCGATTCTCACCGAAAGCGCGTTGAGTTTCCTGGGCTTTGGCGCGCCGCCGCCAAATCCCAGTTGGGGCACGCTGCTCAACGCCGGGCGCACCAATTTGAATCTATGGTGGCTGGTATTTTTCCCGGGCACGGCGATTTTTATCACCGTGCTCACCTACAACCTGATTGGCGAAGGCCTGCAAGAAGTCACCGATCCACGCCTGCGCGGCAGCAAACATTAGAAAACCTCCTCATGCTCGATCCGCTCGTCAGCGTCGAAAACCTGAAAACGTATTTTTACACCGACGAGGGCGTCGTTCGGGCGGTCGACGATGTTTCGCTGCGCGCGTTCAAGGGCCGCACGCTTGGGCTGGTCGGCGAGTCGGGCTGCGGCAAAAGCGTCACGGCCATGTCGATCATCCGGTTGATTTCCTCGCCCGGGCGAATCGCCGGCGGCCGAATCGTCATGCACGACGGCAAGGGATCGGCCGCCAATGCAACCGGCACGAACGGCTCGCTGGTGCTCTCCGAATTGCCGGAGACGGAAATGCGCAAGATTCGCGGCAGCCGGATCTCGATGATCTTTCAAGAGCCGATGACCTCACTCAATCCGGTGTTCACCATCGGCTCGCAAATCAGCGAGGCGATCATCCTGCATCAAGACGTCAGCCAACAGGAAGCCCGCAACCGCGGCATCGAAATGCTGCGAAAAGTAAAGATTCCCGAGCCCGAGCGGCGGTTTCGCGAATATCCGCATCAATTCTCCGGCGGCATGCGCCAGCGAGCGATGATTGCCATGGCCCTGTCTTGCCATCCGCAACTGCTGATTGCCGACGAGCCGACCACGGCGCTCGACGTGACCATTCAGGCGCAGATTCTCGACCTGCTCCGCGAGTTGCAGGCCGAAATCGGGATGTCGATCCTGATCATCACGCACGACCTGGGCATCATCGCCGAGATGGCCGACGACGTGGCCGTGATGTATGCCTCGAAAATCGTCGAGTACGCGCCGGTTGAGGAAGTGTTCGCCCATCCGCTGCATCCCTACACGCGCGGCTTGTTCAATTCGCGTCCCGAGCCGGGCAAATCGAAGCAAGAAAAACTGACGACGATCGCCGGCATGGTTCCTAGTCCGCTGCACTTTCCCGGCGGCTGCAAATTTCACCCGCGCTGCGTGTACGTTGAAGATCGCTGTCGGACGGAAGAGCCGGCTTTACGTGCGATTTCGCCCGGCCATTTTGCCCGCTGCCATTTCGCCGGAGAACTGCCGACCGAGCGAGGCCCCGCATGAGCCAGCCGCTCGTCGAAGTCCGGCATCTGAAGAAATATTTTCCCGTTCGGCGGGGCGTCTTCTCGCGCGTCGCGGCCCACGTCAAGGCGGTCGACAACATTTCGTTCTCCATCAACCAAGGCGAAACGCTGGGCCTGGTCGGCGAGTCGGGCTGCGGCAAGACAACCGCCGGCCGCGCCCTGTTGCGCCTGCTCGAGCCGACCGCGGGCCACGTGCTGTTGGGAGGGCACGATGTCGCGGCCACTTCGGGCCCGTCGTTGCGAAATTTGCGGCGCGATATGCAAATCGTCTTTCAAGATCCGTTCAGTTCACTCAACCCCCGCATGACGATCCGCGCCATCGTCGAAGAAGGCCTGCTCATCCACGGTCTGGGCAACGCCCGAGAGCGGCTCGAAAAAGTTCGCGAAACCCTGGCGCAGGTCGGTCTCGACCCCACCTACATCAACCGCTATCCGCACGAGTTTTCGGGCGGTCAGCGGCAGCGGATCAGTATCGCTCGGGCACTGGCGGTCTCGCCCAAGTTCATCGTGCTCGACGAGCCGATCTCGGCTTTGGACGTCTCGATCCAATCGCAAATCATCAATTTGCTGACCGATTTGAAACAGCAGCATCGGCTGACGTACTTGTTCATTTCGCACGATCTGTCGGTGGTGGAATACATTTCCGACCGGGTGGCCGTGATGTATCTGGGCGAGATCATCGAGACGGCCGACAGCCGCGAGCTCTACCGCCATCCGCTGCATCCCTACACGCACGCCCTGCTCTCTTCGATCCTGCGGCTGGAGCCCACGAAAAAGCGGCGGCGGATTATTTTGCCCGGCGACGTGCCCAGTCCGATCAATCCGCCCCCCGGCTGCCGCTTTCATCCCCGCTGCCCGCTGGCCTTCGAGATCTGTCGCACAACGGTGCCCACGGAACTCGACTTGGACGGCCACAAAATCCGCTGCCACGCCGTCGAACAGCAGGTCGTGCGAATCTCTCTCAACACCGCGTCCCTGAGTAAAATGATCGCCGGCGAAATAGCGGCACAGACGGGGAATGGTATTTTGAAAGGAAACGCGAAGACCCGATAGCGACGGCCGCGGAATCGCGCAAGGAAATCAAATCCGCCGCTTGCGCCTCATGGCGGACTGATCCGCGCGCGATTGTGGGCCGGGTCGCAAAAGATCGCTGATCAGGCCCTGAGCATCGCTGGCGTTGGCGGCCAGGCGGAGCATCCACAGCGATTGGAAGAGGCCGGTCGAGTCGAACAGATCGGCCGGAAAGCAACCCAGAATGCTGGCCGTGATCCGCGCGTTGGCATCGGGGTTGGCGGCCAGCGGCGAAAGGCCGGTTCGAAACGCGTTGCGCAGCGAAACCAGCGTCAGCCGCCAGGCATGGAGTCCGCCAGGGTGGCTGCGTCTGTCGGTCAGATCGGCGGCGAAATCTTCCGCCCGCTCGGGCTCGACGGCGAACTCGCTAACGTCCGACAGGTGCAACAGTCCGCCGACGAGCATGTCGGTCCAGCGCTCCGCGCGGCGGCGCAGGCGGTTGAGCGCCACGGCTTGGGGCGTGCTCACGCCTCGGCCGTGAACCAGCAGCGCCAAGGCCCGATGGCGGGCTTCCATGTGCGAGGCCAATACGCTGCGAGCAATCGGCTCGGCCAGATTGGCGCCGGCCGAACGATCATGGGCGACGAGCACCGCGCTCCAAACCCGGGTGAGAATTTCGCTCGCGAAAATCTCGTCCAGCGCGGCGCGAATCTCAATCCAGCGATCGACATCTTGGCGAGAATCTTCCAGATTGAGCGCAGCGTATGCCTTTAGAGCCCGGCTCCAGTTTTCGAAGCGGCACCGCGAAGTCGACCAATACTGCTCCAGGTGAGTCGAGTTGGGCGGCAGGCGACCGCAAACCAGCAGCGGTCCATTCAGCGCAACCATCCCGGCGACTTCGACCAATTCACGTGCGTGCATAGTGTTCGAAACAGATCGCCGGTAGCCGAGCTGGGCCGAAGAAGGAAACAGGTGACAACGAGCCCGGTCAAAAAAACAGCCGCCGCGGCCCGAGCGGACCGCAGCCTTGGCCGGCCGTTTGAGAAGGCTAGCGAGGGGTATCCAGGCAAACAAAATGCCAAGCGTCGGCGGACCATCTCGCCGCGGAGCCCGAAAGCGCTGCTGAGCAACGGCTTAGGTGTGCAAAGATCGCCGCGCGATATTTCGCCCGGCGGTGAGCATGTTGCCGAAAGGCAACGGAACCTCGCGGCATTTGCCGCCAGAACGCAACCTGGCGAGTTCGGCCGGCAAAACCGGTTTCTACTCGTCCAACCGGCCAGAGGTCCCGTTGGCGACCGGCGTGATCAGCGGTTTGAAGTCGCTCGGCCCGATCACCGAGTCGTGCAGGTGCAAGCCGGGAGCAACCGCGCCATCGTCATTGAGGTAGATGTCGTCGCTGCATCCATGGGCCTTGCAAGAGGTCAAATACTGCACGTGCAAGTCTTCGAACAACACGTTCTGGCCACAGCCCTGGT
>JACQFF010000266.1 GCA_016200205.1 Planctomycetia bacterium | reverse complement strand
TGGACGAAATTTTTTTCCCAGAATACCTTTGGTGGATTTGGCGGTTATCTACACGTTTGGGGATGGCTACCGATCAACATTCTTCAATCCTCCGGGGGAGAAATTACCATGGGAAGGTCGCGGGCGTTTACTCTGGTAGAGCTGCTGGTTGTCATCGCCATCATCGGCGTGTTGGTGGCATTGCTGCTGCCCGCGATTCAAGCGGCGAGGGAAGCGGCGCGGCGCTCGAGCTGCACCAACAATCTCAAGCAGTTCGGCATCGCGCTGCACAATTATCACGATTCGCTCAAAACGTTTCCGCCCGCCGGGATTATGAACCCCAAAAGTTCCTCGACGCACGTTTATTCCAGCGCGCATACCATGCTGCTGCCGTATTTCGAAGAAGCCAGCCTGAAGGGACTTTACGACGTCAACGTGACTTGGGGGCAGCAGCGCCCGGAGGTGGCCGCGAAAGTGATTCCGGTGTTCAGTTGTCCTTCCAACGGCGGCGACAACCCATTCGTCGATCTCGTGGTCACACAAATCATCGGGCTGGCGTGGGTAAATCCTTACCTGCCTCCACAAAAAGGCTATCCCTTGTTCGGCGGCACGAACTACGTATTTTGCAAGGGCGTGACCGACGCCTATTGCTTTGGCGGCTCGGACAGGGACCACGCCTTGCCACCGGGTCAACCCTGGGTCCCCGTTTCGGAACGCGGCCTGTTCGACAACAATTTTGCCACGCCGATCCGCAAGATTTCCGACGGCACGGCCAATACGATCGCGGTCGGCGAAGGGGCCTACGGAGGGAATTGGCTAGTTACCGGGCTCGTCAGCGCGACCAATCGGACTAATTTGCCTCCGGCCGGCGGCGTCTCGATACGGACCTGCCACCAGGCCTGGATCGCCTCCGAGCCAAGCCCAAAGGACGTCTCGAATGCGATTAACTTATGGGTGGGAAACACGATGGCTTGCACGTTGGAGCCCATGAACAAAAACCCGGTTACCGCCGCCGTCTGGGAAGACAACCGAATGTTCGGAACCGCCGCCTGCTACAAGGGCCTGCCGAGCGCACCGGGCACGAAACAACCATGGACCTCCGGCGGCGAACATTCGGCGCCCAATTTCCGCAGCGACCACTCCAACGGCTGCAACTTCTTGTTTGCCGACGGTTCGGTGCACTTCCTGCACGACACGATCGACATGCTGACCTATCAGCAGCTTTCGACCCTTGCGGGCAACGACATTTCCGTGATCCCAGACAATTGATTTGCCTTGCAAGACTGGAGACTGGAGGCCGGAGGCAGTAGGCGGAAGAAAAACAGCGATCAAAAACCTCCAGCCTCCAGCCTCCAGCCTTCCTATTGAGCCGCTCCAGTGGACCATATCCGCTGGAGCGGTTTATTTTTTCCCTCGGCTTCGGTGGGGAAGCCAAATAGGGACGCGGTATTCATGAGGCTCCTCTTCCGTCGACGGCACGGGGAGATCGGCACGGGGAAATCGCAAATCCGCGTATTCGCCAGCCTCGCCCTAGCCCGTCGCGGCCCCCAGTGTATAGCATGGTATAGCGCTCGCTTCGCGGCACCATCGGAAAGCTCGACCGCTTATGAAAACCCGCTCCACCACCATCTTGAGCGTGCGTCACAAGGGCACCGTCGCGATCGGCGGCGACGGCCAGGTGACCATTGGCAACACGGTCATGAAGGCCGACGCCATGAAAATCCGCAGACTGATGGATAATAAAGTGATTACGGGCTTCGCCGGCTCCAGCGCCGACGCTTTCGCGCTGTTGGAACGCTTCGAGGCCAAGCTGCGGGATTTCCCCTCGAACGTGACCCGGGCCGCCACGGAACTGGCCAAGGACTGGCGCACCGATCGCGTGCTGCGGCGGCTCGAAGCCCTGCTGGCCGTCGTCGACGCCCGGCACACTCTGCTGGTGACCGGCAACGGCGACGTGATTCAACCGACCGACGGAGTGCTGGGGATCGGTTCGGGCGGAAACTTTGCCGTGGCCGCGGCCCGGGCCTTGATCGCGCATTCGGATCTCGACGCGGCCACGATCGTGCGGCGGAGTCTCGAAATTGCCGCCGGCATCGACGTCTATACCAACACGCAGATCGTGGTCGAGGTGATCGAGTGCGCGACCTGACGCCGCGACAAATCGTCGCCGAATTGGACCGGCACATTGTCGGCCAGCAGGAAGCCAAGCGGGCCGTGGCGATTGCCGTGCGCAATCGCTGGCGCCGCCAGCAGCTTCCGCCGGAAATGCGCGCGGAAATCGCGCCCAAGAACATCCTCATGATCGGCCCCACCGGCGTCGGAAAAACCGAAATCGCGCGCCGTTTGGCCAAGCTCACCGGCGCGCCGTTCATCAAGGTCGAGGCCACCAAGTACACCGAGGTGGGCTATTACGGCCGCGACGTGGAGAGCATGATCCGCGAGCTGGTGGAAAACGCGATTGGATTGGTGCGCGAAAGCGAGCGAACGGGCGTCGAAGCGGAGGCGCAACACCGCGTGGAACACCGGCTGTTGGATCTGCTGGTGCCCCCTCCGCACAGTTACGACGTCGGCGCCGAGGTGGCCAATTCGCCGGAGCGTTACGAGCGGTCCCGCGAAAAGATTCGAGCCAAACTGGCCGGCGGCGAACTGGAAGAGCGCAAGGTGGAAATCACGATCGAGCAAAAAGCCGCCCCCATGATGCTGACCGGCATGGGCTTGGAACAGGCCGATCTCGATCTGCATGGCATGTTCGAAAAAATCCTGCCGAAGCACACCACCCGTCGCGAAATGACCGTGGCGGAAGCCCGCCGGGTGCTCTTCGAGCAGGAATGCGACGCGCTGATCAACCAGGAGAAAGTGAATAGCAAGTCGATCGAGCTGGCCGAGGATTTGGGCATCGTGTTTATCGACGAGATCGACAAGGTGGTGGCCAGCGACACCCGCGGAGCCGATGTCTCGCGCCAGGGCGTGCAGCGCGACTTGCTGCCGATTGTCGAGGGCACGACCGTGCAGACAAAATATGGGTACGTGAAGACCGATCACATTTTGTTCGTCGCGGCCGGCGCGTTTCATCGAGCCAAGCCCAGCGAATTGATGCCCGAGCTGCAAGGCCGATTTCCCATTCGCGTCGAGCTCAACGACCTCACGCAAGAAGACTTTGTTCGCATCTTGACCGAACCCGACAGCGCCTTGACCAAACAATACCAGGCCCTTTTGGGCACCGAAGCGGTCGAACTCGAGTTCCAGGGCGACGCGGTCGAAGCGCTGGCCCAGTACGCGTTCCGAGTCAACGAAACGAGTCAGAACATCGGCGCGCGGCGGCTGTATACGATCATGGAGCGGCTGCTGGAAGAACTGAGCTTCGAAGCTCCTGAAATGCACATGGGCCGCGTGGTGGTCAACGCGGCTTACGTGAAGGAGCGCCTGGAAAAGCTCACTCAAGACGAAGACTTGAGCAAGTTCATTTTGTAAGAAGGCTGTAGGCTGTAGGCTTTAGGTAGGAGGCAGGACGTAGGAGGTAGGACAAAAACTCCCGACGGCCTGCGGATTCACGCTCGGGAAAGCCGGTCTCGCAATTGCTTTATGAGCGGGACATAGGGCACTCCGAGAGCCTCGATTTTGAATTGTCGCGCATCGTCGGGCAAGACGCTGATCGCGATCGCGAGCCGCTCGTTTGGCAGGCAATTGGCCACGCGCTCGGCCCATTCAATGAGCACCAGGTTCGCTCCGCCAAAAGTTTCAGGGGCGCCCAGTTGCAGAAACTCGTCGGCGTCGCGCAGCCGGTAGGCATCGAGATGAACAATGGGCCGGGTGCCTTGATACTCGTGCATCAAGACGAACGTCGGACTGACCACGTCGCGCCGATCGACCCCGCAGGAGGCGGCGATGGCCTGCACGAGGCGAGTTTTTCCGGCGCCCAGCGGGCCATCGAGCGCCACCACGCATCCAATCGGCAACACCTCGGCCAGCGCCTGACCTAGCCGTTCGGTTGCCGCTTCGTCGCCGGCGCGATACGTAAAATGTGCTCTCGTCATGGATCCAACCGATGCTCGAATCCGCGCGCCGCCAGGGGCCGGCGCACGCCCGCGGCATCGACTTGCCAAAGTCCAGGTTCGCTCACGAATTGGCCGATGCAGGTCAAGCCACAATCGAACGGCTGTTTGGCGACGAGCTCGTCGCCGGCTTGAGGTGGCACGGCCAGAATCAACTCAAAATCCTCGCCGTCCCCCAGGGCATGGTCCAGGGCCGTCGAGCCGTCATTTCGCAGAGCGGTCAACTGGTGAGCGGCCGGCGCGATCGGGATCGTGCTCAAGTCCACGACGGCGCCGCAGCCGCTTTCTTCGGCCAACCGCCACAAATCGAGCGACAACCCGTCGCTCACGTCAATGCCGCCGTGGAGCGGATAATGGCTAGCGAGCAGGAGCGATTCATTCACGCGCGGCTCGAAATCGAAATGATGGCCGAGAATACTGCCGCCGAACTGGCCGGTCACCACGATCCGATCGCCGGACCGTGCTCCGTCACGTCGCAAGGGGCCGCTCTGGGTCACTTCGCCCACCAGGGTAATGCCGATCGCCAGCGACCCCTCCCAGCTATTGGTATCGCCGCCGGCGATCGCCAATTGATAGCGCTCGGCCAAGGGGATCAATCCCTCGTACAGCGCTTTGGCGAGTTCGAGACCGCCGTGACGGGGCAGCGCCAAGGCGATCACGGCCCCCAGCGGCCGAGCCGCCATG
>JACQFF010000018.1 GCA_016200205.1 Planctomycetia bacterium | reverse complement strand
TCACCGCTCTGCTGGTCGGCACGCTCAGTGATGAGCGTGCCGCCAAAGCGAAGGAGCTCCATGAGGCCTATGTCGGCGTGGTCGAAGTGCTGGCGAAGTATTTGCAGGGTGGCAATCCGCAGCTCAACGCCTCCACGAACCGCGTTGTCAAGCTCAGTCAGCAAATCGCCTTGGAAATGAGGCTTTCGTCCAAATCCATTGACGACATCCGTGTGGCGGCCTTGATGCAGGGCTTCAGCAAAATTGAAATCACGACCAAAGTCATTAGCCGCGCCGTCCACAGCCTGGAAGGCAAGGGCAATGCCGGCGACTTCAGCTTCCATGGCACCGACCTGGTCCAGTCGCTCGGGGTCGTGCTTCACGGCGCGATACCAATTCTCATCAACCAGGACCCGGCGCTACAGGTGGCATTCCAAGAACGGACCATGACAGATGTGCCGGTCGGTGCGCAAATTCTTCGGGTTGCTCGAGCCTTTGATGTATTAACGATGGGCCGAGCCGAAGGGAACCTCGTTCCCGCCGAAGCCGTTCAGGAACTGCGGGCAGACAAAACAGCCGCCTTCGACATCGATGTCCTGGAAGTGCTCGATCGCGTTGTCGCCAGACAGCAAGAGCTGGTGCACGTCTAATTGCAAGGGGACAAAACCGAACTGTCGCCCTTGCAAGCGGCGTTTCACGGCCGCTTGCGGCTTAGCGCACCGGCCGATAGGTTTTGTCCGGACACCCCAGGCTGAATTTCAAGGCTGGCAGGTACCCTAGTGCTCTGTCACAGCTAAAAATTGGGGTTGGTGCTTCTTGGGAGTTCGATGATGCTTCGGGGGAACAAGGAGGTTTCCCATGCCAAAGAAGTATATCATTCGCCTGACGGATCAGGAACGGACCGCGTTGACTGCGGTGGTCAAGAAGTTGAAGGGCACGAGCCAGAAAGTGCGCCGGGCACAGGTCTTGCTGAAAGCAGACGCGGACGGGCCGAACTGGACCGACACGCGGATTGCAGAGGCTTTTGGATGCCGGACGCAAACGGTGGAGAACCTACGTCAGCGCCTCGTGGAGCGAGGTTTCCAGGAAACGCTGGAACGCGTCCATCGCGAACAGCCCCCGGTGGCGAAACTACTCGACGGCGAACAAGAGGCCCGAATCATTGCGACTCGCCTTGGGCCACCTCCGTCCGGTTACGCGAACTGGACGCTGAGGTTGCTGGCGCGCAAGGTTGTGGAGTTGGAGATTGCGGAATCCGTGAGTTACGAAACCGTCCGGCGGATCTTAAAAAAAGCGGCATGACGAACCGCAAGATCGAGTACTGGGTCATTCCACCGCAAGCCGACGGCGAATTCGTCGCCCAGATGGAAGAAGTGCTGGAAACCTATGGAAAACCGCCTAATCCGACCTGTCCGGTGCTCTGCATGGACGAACAACCCGTGCAGTTGCTCAAGGAGACGCGAACGCCGATTGCCGCCACGGCTCAGCACGGCAAGCGGGTCGACTACGAATACGAGCGGGCTGGAACCGCGAACATCTTCATGTTCGCCGAACCGCTGGCCGGCTGGCGAGACGTGGCGGTTCGAGAATCAAAAACGCGACTCGACTGGGCCACGGAAATGGCGCGCTTGCTGGAAGGACGTTACGCAAGATGCCCAAAGGTGATTCTCGTGTGCGACAATTCGAACACTCACACGAAAGGCGCTTTTTACGAAACTTTCGTGCCGTCGCGGGCTCGCCAACTGGTTCGCCGCATCCAATTCTGTCACACACCCAAACACGGGAGTTGGCTGAACATTGCCGAGAACGAATTGAGTTCGCTGACGCGACAGTGTGTCGCCGGACGCCGCTTCGGAAACATCGCGACCTTACGCAAGGAAACCGCCGCTTGGTCATCGGACATCAACAGCACACAACGCGGTGTCGACTGGCAAATGAAGATCAGCGACGCCCGCTGCAAACTCAAGTCGGTCTACCCCAAAATTAAGCTGTGACAAAGCACTAGGCAGTGATGCAACAAAGCGATCGAATGAGCGTGCGTTCTTGCACTCGATCGAACCCAATGCACCCGCTAAATTGGCCGGCTCAAGACCTGACGTCGACAAACGTTCTGAATTGACTTATGGTAAATCGCCGTAAGTCCTTTTTCATTGGCCGCTTAAACATAGCAGCTGACGATCCGACCAGGCCCGGTCTGGCACGGGGACTTGCTAGACAGTTGTCGGCCCGAGCAAATATGATGGAACAGCAACCAAGTCGTCTTCCAACAAGGTTTTTGTCATTTCTGGCTCATCCCACCAACTGCAGTTCCGCAACCGCGCATGAACGACGCCAGAACCACTTTGGGGCACCCCGCGGTCTTGCCGCATTGGCTGCTGCTCATTGTCATGGCAGCTTCGGCCTCGGCCGACGATTCGGTCGCCAAGGTCGACTTCAACCGGGATATCCGGCCGATCTTGTCGAATAATTGCTTCCAGTGCCACGGACCCGATGATCGCGAGCGGAAGGCGGGTTTGCGGCTCGATCTGATAGAGGCCGCAAAAACACCCGCCGAGTCCGGCCAGATCGCGATAGTGCCGGGCAAGCCCGAGTTGAGCGAGCTCGTGGCCCGAATCTACGCCGCGGACGCGGACCAACGGATGCCGCCGGCCGACAGTAACAAAACGCTGACTGAGCCGCAAAAAACGCTGCTGAAACAGTGGATCGCCGAAGGCGCGGCCATGCGAGTCCATTGGTCGTTTGCCGCGCCCGTCCGGCCGTCGCCTCCGGCAGTCAGCGATCAATCCTGGGCGCAAAACGGCATCGATCTGTTTGTGCTCAGCCGGCTGGAACGCGAAAAATCCAAGCAATTTCCATTTCTAAAACCCTCACCAGAGGCTGACCGGCTGACGTTGATTCGCCGGCTGTACTTGGATTTGGTGGGGCTCTTGCCCGCGCCTGACGAGGCCGATGCGTTCGCCCACGATCCACGGCCGGAGGCATACGCGGAATTGGTGGATCGGCTGCTCGATTCGCCACATTACGGCGAACGCTGGGCCCGGCGTTGGCTCGATCTGGCACGTTATGCCGATACCAACGGGTACGAAAAAGATCGGCCCCGTTCGATTTGGCCCTATCGCGATTGGGTGATTCGCGCGTTGAACACCGACATGCCGTTCGACCGCTTTACGATCGAACAAATCGCCGGGGATCTCGTGCCTGATGCTGACTTGAATACCCGCATCGCCACCGGTTTTCACCGCAACACGATGGTCAACACCGAAGGCGGCACCGATGACGAGGAGTTCCGCGTCGCCGCGATCGTGGACCGGATCAACACGACGTTCGAAGTGTGGATGGGCACGACGTTCG
>JACQFF010000272.1 GCA_016200205.1 Planctomycetia bacterium | reverse complement strand
GCGAAGTTTCTGCAACCCCCGGTGCCTCTTTGACGAATGCCGAAAATGTGTTTTCCTCGGGAATTCGAGGGTTAACCGTTCCAAAAAGTGCAAAAGTCGAACTAAGGAGCTCGCGCCTCGGCGAACGACTCTTTCACGCACAGCCGCTGGAGCCAATCTTCCAGCACGTAGGAGAACTCGCCGACGGGCAGGCCAAGCCGTTCGTCCAGCGCGCCAGCGCTCGATCTTTTGACCCGCACGTACCGCATAGACGTACCGCGGAATCCGCAGTTCGCCGAAGATCGACAGATGACGGCGGGTGTGCGGCTCATCGAGACGGCGAACCGTGTGCTCGCCCGCCGGCAGTTCCTTCCCCGCGTCGCCGTCTCCCTGCGCCACCACGAAGGCTTCCAGCATCGTCCGTCCGATTTCCAACAGCCGAGCCATCAAGCCGCGCTCCACCAAGTCGATGCGCTGGCCGTCGGTCGCGGCCCGTTCCACAAACTGCTCGATTTCCCGCAACTGCCGCTGCGCCTTGAGAAACGCACGCTCCTGGGTCAAGATCATGGCTGGGCCTCCTGTCGGGGTGTGAACGATTCGCTATCACCACTTCGTTCTACCCGCGGAGGCCCACTTTCTCATCTTCGCGCCAGCAAACGATGTAACCCGTTGCATTTCAACGTGCTGTCACCCGAGGAACGCGAGTTACGCCCCAATGGAATTCGTCTCCAGGATGGTCGAGCCTCGAAATCCATCGATGTCAATTTTGTCTCCACCGCCTGAAACGGTGTAATTATAAGGCCCGGTGTGCTTGATTTCATACTGATTCGCGGGTGATTTTGTGGGAGTGGGCTTCCGCGGGAGAGTTGCCACGTATTCGTCGACATTTGGTGCCGCCTTACCCGGAACAACTTTTTTCGTCGAGCTAGACGATTTCAGGCCGCGAGCTGCATTGATGTTCGCCCGCGGGAACCTGGATGGGTAGTGGATCGGCGGGAATGGCGTTGGGAGTTTTATCGATGTCGTGGTCGAGGAATTGACCCCACGCATAGACAAAAGCCGACATGTCGCGGTTATTGATAATGTCATCGGATTGTGCCGCCACCGCGTTGCTGACCAGCCGCGCACTCGGCCGATCGGTTCCCGCAGGCGCGGAGATACCGTCGCTGTAGGCGGCCGGCGCGATGCGCAGTAATTGCGTGTCGATGCTGCCCCAATCCGGATGCGCCAAGTTATTGCCCGTTCCGTCGATCGAGCGAATGTCGGCGGTCATCATCGTCCGATTCTCGAGCACTTCCACGTAAGGAACGCGAGGGCGAAATTGTGAGTGGCTGGAGAGTTGATGCCGACGACGATGCGACCAATGATGTACGCGCACAGTGTGCCTCCTCAAGCGAACTTGGTGAATACGATCTTGCTGTTCCGGCAGCGAGATATGAACGGCGATGATCGTAGACGAATGCCATGGGCGGCAAAGTCACGTCAGCCGTTGAAAGAAGCGTAAACAGCGGCCCCTGCCTTTGTCAAGAAAATATTTGCGATTTGGTGCCGAAAGGTCCATTGTGGAGTGCCCGTCGCGGACGCTCTTGTTCGCATCCCGGTTCTTGGCGAGAGGTTTCTCCTCGGCGTTTGGCGGAGGCAAGATCTCTCAACGTACGCTGCGCAGCGGCGTGATTGGATTGGTGGCTCGGCCAATATGCGACGGCGCGACACGGATGTCGGCGTACCTTGATGTTTCCAAGATGCCCATCGAGCCCGCAATAGTTTAAACGTAGCCGGCCTCATAGCGCGCGCGGAAACTCGAGTCTACTGCAAGAATGTATCTACAGCACAACGCCTCACCACGAGGGGCCGAGACTGCTCTGGGCCATCTGGCGTCGTGAATAGCTCTCCCCTTAGAATGTTGGCACAGTCGACCAAATGCCCCCTGTAACGATCGTCCTTAGGTAACCGTATGGCAATTTCCTTAGTCATCTTCGGCGCCTCGGGCGATTTGACCAGCCGCAAGCTGGTGCCGGCACTTTTTCAGTTGTTTCGCAAGCAGCGTCTGCCCGAGGACACGCGGATCGTGGGGTTTTCACGGACCCCTTACAGCGACGACCAGTGGCGGCAAGCGTTGGCCGAATCGACCGAAAGATTCAATGGCAGGCATTTTGATCGGGCGGCTTGGGACAAGTTCGCCGCAGCCGTTCACTATCAGGCAGGCGACATCGCCCAGCCGGGCGATTTCGACACCCTGCACCAACGGCTGTGCGAACTCGACGGCTCGCGCGACGGTACTCGCGTCTATTACCTGGCCACGGCGCCGCAATTCTACGAGGATATCGTGGCCCGGCTGGGAGCCTGCGGGCTGGCCGACGAGGTCCATGGCCCGCGCCGGATCGTCATTGAAAAACCGTTCGGCAGCGACGGCCCGACCGCCCGCCGGCTGAATGACGACGTGCACAAGGTCTTCAAGGAAAAACAGGTCTATCGCATCGACCACTACTTGGGCAAGGAAACCGTTCAAAACATTCTCGTGCTGCGATTCGCCAACACCATCTTCGAGCCGGTGTGGAATCGCAACTATGTCGACCACGTGCAGATCACGGTGGCGGAGGAAGTGACCGTGGGCCGGCGGGGCAGCTTTTATGATCAAACCGGCGTGTTACGCGACATGTTTCAGAATCACCTGCTGCAATTGCTGATGACCACGGCCATGGAAGCTCCGGTTCGCTTCGAGGCCGAAGCCGTGCGCGATGAAAAAGTGAAAGTGCTCCGCGCCATCACGCCCCTCTCATCGGCCCAGGTCGCCACCGATACCCTGCGCGGCCAATACCGCTCTTATCGCGGCGAACCGGGCGTGGCGCCCGACAGTCAAACGGCCACCTTCGCCGCGGTCAAGCTGGCGGTCGACAATTGGCGTTGGCAGGGCGTGCCGTTTTATCTTCGCAGCGGCAAA
The DNA here is from genome assembly GCA_016200205.1 of Planctomycetia bacterium. Classification (GTDB taxonomy): domain Bacteria; phylum Planctomycetota; class Planctomycetia; order Pirellulales; family PALSA-1355; genus PALSA-1355. The sequence continues at coordinate 10,486 of JACQFF010000272.1, read as the reverse complement.
GCCATGTCCTGCCGCACGACGCAAATCGTGATCCAATTCCGCAGTCCCCCGCACATGGTCTTCAACTCCCGCTCCACCAACATCTGCGAAGCAAACCAACTGGTGATTCAAATCCAACCGGCCGAGGGCATCCAACTGCACTTTCAAACCAAGGTGCCCGACGCCGGCATGCGGCTGCGGATGACCGATTTGGATTTCAGCTTCGTGCGCGAATTCGCCGGCACCATGCCCGAGGCCTACGAGCGGCTGCTGCTCGACGTGTTTCAAGGCGATGCCAGCCTGTTTGCCCGGGCCGACGAAGTCGAGCTGGCCTGGGGCATCGTCGACCCCATCGCGGCCGCCTGGCGGGAGATTCGTCAGCCTGCCTTGGAGACGTACGAGCCCGGGCTGTGGGGCCCTGCCAACGCGACCGAGTGGATGAGCCAGCAAGGCCGGCAGTGGTTCGACACCTGCCCGGTGTTATCGTAGAGCCAGGGCTACCATGCCAAATCGACCCGTGCGCAATCGGCAAAGATCGCTTCGCCCTTGGCCCAACGCTGCGACGCGCTGGGCAGTTCGAGCGCCGTCGCTAAAGCACTGCTGAGTTCGTAAACCTGTCCATCGTAGCTGGCCTGCTTCAGCGCAGTCCGCAAACCACTCGAAACTCCCTCGCTCAGCGTCGTCGTGAACGACTTCTGGATGTCGTCGGCAGGAGCGGGTTCCCCTGGCCGCAACACATTACATGCCACGTCACGACCGCGACAATAGATTGGACGTACGGCGTGGGCGATGCAGCATCCACCGCTGCCGAACAGAGGACAAACGAAGTTGGCGGCGCACGAGGTCTCGTCGCCCGCCGCCGATTTCGAATTGCGCCGTGCCTGCGCGCGAACCCTTTCGATCATGTGACTTCCGCATCGTCGGCGCAGATCGTCCGCGATCGCCAAGGCTTCGGGTGCCGTGACTGGTACGCAGTCGTGCCGGCAACTCGAACACCATTCGCGCCGTGGCTGCTGCACGGGCGGAAACACGCGCGAGACGACTGCGCTCATTGCACGTTCGACGTTGCTTGCGATCGCCTCGGCCGCGCCCTGGTCTCGTTTGCGCGCGACCTCGTTCGACACAATCCCAGCGGCCAGCCGCGCCCCCCAATCGCGCAAACTTGCGCCGGAAAGAATTGGCAATGCCCGCGGTTCCAGGTCGACGCGCTCCTCCCGTTCGCCAGGAGCAAACGCCACCTCAAGGAACAACGCGGAACACAAAATCACAGTCGCCAATATGCCGAGGGCAAGCACCAGAAACACGATTGCAAGCATCAGGGAAACTCCTCGACGGGGACCGCCGCCTGCGGCCGTCGCACCTCCGACGTCGCGCAAGTGGATCCTTCGACCCGCAAATCTCATTCCCACTCGCTTGTTCAACCGTCGCGTACCCGCGGATTGGCGAACGATTCGGCAAATAAAGCCGTAAAATCCGACTGGACAAGTCATGGCCGGCAATCGAGGAAGCTGCATCCCTTTGGCACATCGCACGTGCGAATAGGCACATAGAGCTCGCCATGCGCAACGTCTCTTGCAAAAAAGATTGGCAATTGCCCGGTAAGGCCGATAACCGTTTCGCCGCGGGACGTGCGATGGAACTGGCGGTCATCGGACATCGTCAGCGTTTTGCGGAGCGTCCGAGCCCGCACTTCGGAACAGGATTTGCCCCATCTACGAACTCCGTGCGGCGGCCATTGGCCAAACTTTAACACCCCAATGGACGCGTCAGAGCCGCAGGCCCGCGATACAACCCGCCCGAGCAACCCGATTCGGTCCAAGTTTCCCGCCTAGGACCAACCCTTCAACAATGCCTCAACTTGTTCGACGTTCGTTTTTGAAATGGATCAGCGGTGCGCTTGCCGCCGGCAATGCCACTGTCGTATCGATGCCGGTCCTGTCGTCCGTCTTTCGTTCGCTCGGTCGCCACGAGCGAGCGCAAGGCAGCTTGCAACGCGTGGTTCGGCTCAACGATTTGCCGACTGGACGGCCTGTGCTGGTAGCCATTATGGGCAGTCGCCGCGATGCCTGGACCTTGCACTCCAGCGATTTGATTGGCCGGGTGTGGTTAATGCGAAGACCCGCGGATTCGTCTGATCCAGCTACGAGCCTATCCGAGAACCGTCTCGGAGGGGACAGTCCCATTTTGCTCCCCGACCATCCTGCGGATGGTGCCCGCCGCGAAATCGGGCCAGTCCCCGACGGTTCTCGGATAGGCTCAAAGGATTCGGTCACGGCGCTGTCTGCCGTCTGTCCGCACTTGGGTTGTACCATTCAACTAGCCAACGACGCCAAGCGGTACGTCTGTCCCTGTCATCACGCTGCCTTCGCGTTCGATGGGCAGCGTATCGCCGTCGACCAACATGGCCGACCGAACAACGCTCCGCGAAGGATGGATGCAATGGAATGTCGACTTGTTCAAGACGAGACAAGCAAGGAATGGTGGGTCGAAGTGAAACACGAGAAGTTCGAGACAGGCGCAACGGCCAGCGCCGCCATCTGAACGAGCAAACACCCGGCACCGTCCTGCCAAGGCGAGTGAAACGCCGAGCCCCCGGCACATTCGATCATGCGTAGGTTTTTTGATTGGCTCGACGCTCGTACCGATTACCGGCCACTCCTTCGGCCGATCCGCAACCGCGTACTCCCCAGTGGTCCGAGTTGGTGGCTCACCAGCGCTAGTTGTCTGTTGTGGCTGTTTGCGATCGAGTTGGTCACTGGGTTGGCGCTGATGGCGACCTACAGTCCCTCGATGGCATCGGCCTGGGCGAGCGTCCACTACATCAGCCAGTCGACGGCTGGCAGTATGTTGCGCGGGCTGCATTACTACACATCGCACGCACTCATTCTGGCGTTCTTGGTCCACGTTGCCCGCGTCGTATTGACGGCGGCATTTCGCGCGCCGCGCGAACTGATCTGGGTCACCGGCCTGCTGTTGATTCCCTTGATGATCGCCTGGGCCGTGACGGGCAATCCGCTGTCGGCGAACCAGAAGGGGATGGCTCAAATCGAAGTCGAAGCCAACATCCTCGGATCGACGCCGGTCGTCGGCCCGACCATCCGGCGGATATTGATCGGCGGCGACACGCCCGGCAATTTGACGCTCACCCACCTGTACTTCTTTCACGTCGGGTTATTCCCGATGCTGGCATTCGCGCTCTTGGCAGTACATATCAGCCAGGTGTACCGGCACGGATTGTCACCCCTTGGGCAACCGCGGGTCGAGCGACGGGCCATGCCTTATTGGCCGCATCAAACAATTCGCAACCTGGCGGTTCTATCGATCGTCGTCGGCACGGTCGTGCTTTTGTCGTGGCGCTTCGGAGCGCCGCTCGATGCTCCAACGGATGCTAATCTGCCCCAGATGCCACGGCCCGAGTGGTACTTCCGCTGGCTATTCGAATTGCGCCGCTATTTCACTGGGCAATGGGAGTTCGTCGCGACGCTCGTGGTTCCGCTGGTCGTGTTGATTTATTTTCTGTTGCTGCCAATCGTCGACCGGATCGTCTCGCGCCGCTACGCCATGCTGTTGAGGTTGCTGACGGTTTTCGTGGGCATCGGTATATGGGGCTGGCTCACCTTTGCATCGCTGGCGGCCGACTGGAATGACGCCGGATATCTCGCCACTCAACGCACAAGTCGCGACCTGGCCACACGCGCCCGACTGCTGGCCGACGCTCGCTCCATCCCCATCGAAGGGGCCGTGGCGCTACTTCGCAACGACCCAAAGACGCAAGGTCCGCTGTTGTTTCAGCGGCACTGCGCGAGTTGCCACTCGCACGCCGATGAACAGGGTCAGGGAATTGTCAGCCAACAAGTGTCGGCGCCGAACCTCTACGGCTTTGGCACGCCGCGGTGGATTGCCGGTCTGCTCGATCCCGACAAGCTCGCCCTCCCGAATTACTTCGGTAACACGAAGCTCGCCGACGGCGAAATGGCGGGCAAGCTGCACGAGCTGTTCGACGCCGCTGTCACCGACGCCGAGCGCGCGCGGTTACGCGAACAAATGGCGCTGGTCGCTCGTGCGTTAGCGGCAGAAGCCCGACTGCCGGCCAGCGCCGCCGCCGACCGGCGCGACGCTGACCAGATTGCCGAGGGGATCGAGTTGATGCGCGCCGAACTTGCCTGCACCGACTGCCATCGGCACCGCGACCAGGGAGACTTGGGGTCGGCGCCCGATCTGTCGGGCTACGGCTCGCGCGAGTGGCTCGCTGGCATGATCAGCAATCCGCAACACGAGCGATTCTATCCCGGTGATCGCAACGACCGCATGCCGGCATTTGTCCACGACCCTCAGCACCCGGGCCAAAACATTCTCAACCCGCGGGAACTCGAGTTGCTCGTGGCCTGGTTGCGAGGTGAATGGTACGACGATCAGCGTTCGTCGACTGGCTCGGCGAGCGGAATCGCCGCCGAGCGGATCGAAGTGGACGGACAACCGGAAATGACTGCCCGCCATTAATTCAAGCCGGCACGCGGACGGCCGGCGAAGTTTATCTAATCGAGCACTATTTCTCCGCTGGCCAATGCCCGCAGAAAGTCGCGGTTGCTGCCGAGCAAATTCGGATGGTCGAGCATCGCGTCGCGAGTGAGCCAATGGAAGGACTCGACTTCGGCCGGGTTGGGCAGCAGCTCGACATTCGGGTCCAATTCGGCCTGCCACCAGGCCAACTCCACTCGCCAGCGACTGATGCTGTTCCAAACGCAGCGCATCGGAGCGTAAATTGGCGCCACTGGCATTTTGCCAGAGCTGCTTATTTCGCGAGTCGCCGGCATATTTGTCCCTGCCAAATGCAACATTAGCGAGACGCCAGTAGCACCGAGAGACACGGGAGGCTTGGTTGCCGGCAATCGGTCGCTAGATCCACCCGCGGCGCGAGCGGCGAGCTTGGTTGCTGGCAATGTCTGCTTGTGGCCCGCGCGCTTGCTCTTATAATGCCTTCACTATCCGATCAGATGTTCCCGATGGCTCTCACTCTCGTATCAAAATCATGGCTCCGGCAGCCTCGAACGACCTGGAAGCCTATCTCGCTCCGTTCGGGCTGTCCAGCTTTCGCCCCGGCCAGCGAGAAGTCATCGAAACCATCCTGGGCGGAACCGACTGCTTGTGTGTGATGCCGACCGGCGGCGGCAAGAGCCTGTGCTATCAATTGCCGGCGATTGCGCACGCGGGCGTGACGCTGGTCGTCTCGCCGTTGATCGCGCTGATGAAGGACCAGGTCGATCAGCTCATGGCGCGGGGCTTGCCGGCCACCTTGATCAACAGCACTCTATCGCCCGACGAGCTGAGCCGGCGCCTGGATCGCGTGGCGGGGGGAGACTACAAGCTGGTGTACGTCGTGCCCGAGCGGTTCCGCAGTCCGCGGTTCATTGAGGCGATCCGCCGCAGTGGCGTGCGTTTGCTGGCGGTGGACGAGGCGCATTGCGTGAGCCAGTGGGGCCACGACTTTCGCCCCGATTACGCGCGGCTGGGCCGATTTCGGGCTCAACTGGGCAACCCGCCCACGATTGCCCTGACCGCCACGGCCACCGACGCCGTGCGTCGCGACATTGTCGAGTTGCTCAATCTCAACGAGCCGAAAATATTCATCGCCGGCTTCGCCCGGCCCAATTTGTTTTATGGCGTGCAAGTTTGCCCCACGAATCGGGACAAGGACGAGACCTTGTTTCGCTTTCTGGACGAAAACCGGGGCTCGGGCATCGTCTATGCCTCGACGCGGAAGCGGTGCGAGGAGTTGGGCGAAAAGATCGCCAGCCGCACCCGGCGGCGGACGACCGTCTATCACGCGGGGCTTACGGGCGACCAGCGGCGCGCGGCCCAAGAAGACTTCATGCAAAGCCGCACCAAAATCGCCGTGGCCACGCTGGCCTTCGGCATGGGCATCGACAAGGCCGATGTCCGCTTCGTCGTGCACTACAACCTGCCCGGCAGTTTGGAAGCCTATTACCAAGAGGCTGGCCGGGCCGGCCGCGACGGACTGCCTGCCCGTTGCTTGCTCTTGTTCGGTGGCGGCGATCGCAAGATTCACGAATTCTTTATCGAAAGCGCCTACCCCTCGCGCGATGTCGTCCAGCGGGTCTATGAGTTTTTGTGCGGGCGCGACGAAACCACGATCGAAATGACGCAGCAGGAAGTCAAGCAGGCCCTCAACTTGTCGATCGGCGGCGAAGGAGTCGGCGCTTGTGAAAAGCTGCTGGAAACCGCCGGCGTGCTCGAGCGGCTGGAAGCCGTGGAAAACACGGCGGCCGTGCGGCTCAATAGCGATTTGCCAACGCTGGTCGATCTACTCCCGCCCAATGCCAAGGTCAAGCGGCGGGTGTTGCGCGTCGTGGAACAACTGGTCGGCGCACAGCGGCGCGAGTGGTGCTATTTCCAGCCGCGCGAGCTGGCGCAGGAACTCGCGGAGCTCGACAGCGCGAACCTCTCGCGGAATTTGCGCGAGCTCAGCGCGCTGGCGGCATTTGACTACGTGCCCCCGTTTCGTGGACGGGCGATTCACGTTTGCCAGCGCGGGCGGCACTTCGAGGATTTGGAAATCGATTTCGAGACTCTCGAACGCCACAAGGCGGCCGAGTACGAACGCATCGAATGCGTGCTGCGATTCGCCAGGAATCTTGGCTGCCGCCAGCAGGAAATACTGAACTATTTTGGCGAAGCCGAGGCCGAAGCTTGCGGACATTGCGACAACTGCGAGGCTCAAGCCATGGGCGGCCGATGGGGAAAACCACGACCGGCAAGCAAGTCGGTACTGGAAGCGGTACGGATCGTGCTCAGCGGCGTCGCTCGCGTCCAACGGACCCGTCGGGCCTGCGGCAAACAATTGCTCGCCCAAATGCTTTGCGGATCCAGCGCAAAAGGCGTCGTGCGGAATCGTCTCGACAAGCTCAGCACGTTTGGTTTGCTCGGTCATCTCAAGCAGCCGGAGGTCGTGCAATTGATGGATGCGCTCTTGATCGACGGGCTGTTGGAGCAGACCGAAGTCGAACCGTTCCGCCCCGTGGTGCAGTTGACTCCGCGTGGTGCCGACGTGATGGGCGGACGTGGCGAGGGGGCGCTCGACATCTCGCTGCCGGAGGAGCTTAGGCAGAAGCTCGACCGGCGCGAAGCCGCCGCTGGAAGCATCCCGGTAGAGACCGCCGCGGCTGGAGCAAAGCAAACGGCACCCGACTCCGGCGTCGTCGCACGCTTGCGCAAGTGGCGCGAGGAGACGCGTGCCGCCCAGAACGTGCAGGCTTACGTGGTGATGAGCAACGCGACTTTGCAAGAGCTGGCCCAAGTTCGACCGCAATCGCTCGAGGCCCTGTTGGGAGTCAAAGGCATCGGGCCGATGAAAGTGCGGCAGTATGGCCAGGAGTTGCTGGAGATCTTGTCTCAAGGGGAACTCCCTGTGGGAGGCGAAGTAATACAAAGCCTATCGGTCAACCACCCCCTCACCCTACCCTCTTCCGCAAGTGGAGAGGGTTCTCGGATGGGCCCTCCCGAGATAGACGAGGGATCGCGGATGGGCTCCAAGCCGGACGGGCCAGATGACGTTGAACGCGAACTGCTCGAGCGGTGCAACGCGGAGTTGGAGTTGACCGGCGATGGCGACGAAGACGCCGATCGCGATCAAACCGCGGCGGCGCCCATCGCCGCTGAGATTACCAAACCGTCGGCAATTAAAAGCATCCCGGCCGACAGCGATCAGCCGGCTTACTATTGGACGTGGCGGCTGCTGGCGGCGGGCTTTACGCCTAACGAGTGCGCGGCGATTCGCGCTTTGCCGGCCGAGGTTGTGCTCGACCACGCTTTGCGGGCCGCCGACGCCGGTTTGCAGGTCGACGCCGAATGGTTTCTCAGCCGCGAGCTGATCGGGCGGATTGCCAAAGTGTTTTCCTCGGGATCGCCGAGCAGAATTCGTCCACTTTTGCCGCAATTGCCGCGGGGAACGCGATATGAGGAAGTGCAACTGGCGCTCAAAACGCGGCCGGTTGCGCCCGCCCCACCCTGATGGCTGAAGCGCGCGGGGTCGAAAAAGGACCCGCTGTGGGATACAATTGCGTCGGAACGTTGTGACGCTGCGCGCGTCGAAGTTTGAGACCTCGAAGGAATTGTTTCGATGGACAAGCCGCCTGCTGGACCGAATGCCCAACTGCCCAAGGCAAGTTTGCGGCCGCGCCTGAATTCGTCGGGCTTGTGGCTGTTGCTGGCTTTCGCCCTCGTGGCGGCGTTTTGGTACTTCAACAGTGAGACCCCGCCGCGCGATGTCATCAGCTATAGCTTTTTCCGCGAGCAACTCGACGCGGACAATATCAAGTCCGTCGAAATCAACGACAGCCAGGTGCTGGGCAAGTTCAGGGTTCCGCCCACCGTCGCGACCACCAAACCCGCTGCCGCCAAGGGGTCGCAGCAGGTCGTCGAGACCACGCTCAAGCCGGATTTTTCCGTCGTCCTGACCCCCATGGTCGGCGAAGATCTCGATCAAGAAATGCGAAACAAAAAAGTCGACGTCACTGCCGTCCGGGCTACCGATAGCGCCGGCCTGCTTCTGATCGCCTACATGGTAGGCACCGTGCTGGTGTTCGGATTCGTGTACGTCATGTTTCGCCGGGCACGCGATCAATTCATGGGTGGCGGCATCCTGGGTGGCTTTAGCAAGAGCCCGGCCAAGCGCTACGAGACCACGAACAAGCCCGTCACTTTTGCCGACGTGGCCGGCTTGGAGGGCGTCAAGCACGACTTGGAAGAAGTGGTCGAGTTCTTGAAGAATCCCGAAAAATTCCAGCGCTTGGGCGGCCGTGTGCCCAAGGGCATTTTGCTGATGGGTCCGCCGGGCACCGGCAAGACATTGCTGGCTCGCGCCGTGGCGGGCGAGGCCGGCGTGCCGTTCTTTTCGATCTCGGGCTCCGAGTTCATCCAGATGTTTGTCGGCGTCGGCGCCAGCCGCGTGCGCGACATGTTCAAAACGGCCAAGGAAGCCTCGCCCTCGATTCTGTTTATCGACGAAATTGACGCCGTCGGCCGAGTCCGCGGAGCCGGCTTGGGCGGCGGACATGACGAGCGCGAACAAACGCTCAATCAGATCCTGAGCGAAATGGATGGGTTCAGCCAAAACGAATCGGTGATCGTGCTGGCGGCCACCAACCGACCGGACGTGCTCGACCCGGCACTTTTGCGGCCCGGGCGATTCGATCGCCACATCACGGTCGATCGGCCCAATCACAAGGGCCGGCTGGCGATTTTCAAAGTACACTCGCGCGATGTTCCGCTGGCGGACGACGTCGATTTGGATCGGCTCGCCAGCGGTACCGTCGGGCTGACCGGCGCGGATATCCGCAACCTGGTCAACGAAGCCGCCCTGTGGGCCACGCGCAACGGCAAAGACAAAGTCGACATGGACGATTTCGAACACGCCCGCGATCGCGTGTTGATGGGCCCCAAACGTGAAGAAGTGCTCAGCGGCAAGGAAAAACGGATGACCGCCTTTCACGAATCGGGACACGCGCTGTTGGCCTGGATCGTGCCGGGGGCCGATCGCGTGCACAAAGTGACAATCATCCCGCGCGGCCGCTCGCTGGGCGTAACGCAATTGCTGCCCGAGGAGGATCGCCTGAACATCGGCGAATCGGAACTGCACGGCCGGCTGTGCTTCATGCTGGGCGGTCGGGCGGCCGAGAAATTGGTCTTCGACGAATACAGCGCCGGGGCCGAAAACGACCTGATGCAGGGCACGCGTTTGGCACGGCGAATGGTGACGGCCTGGGGCATGAGCGAGCGGCTGGGGCCGGTCGCGTATCGCACCAGCGAGGAGCATCCCTTCCTGGGCAAGGAAATCTACGAACAGCGCGAATTCAGCGAGCACAGCGCTCAGTTGATCGACGAAGAAGTGGCCCGCATCCTGCACGATGCCGCGGATCGCGCGACCAGGCTGCTCGAGGAGCACCGCTCGCAATTGGAGACGCTGGCCAACGCGCTGGAGGAGCACGAGGTGCTCGACGAGGCCGAAATCGAGCAGTTGCTCGGACCGTCGATCAACAAGCGCGTGGCCGAATCGAACGGTCAGGCCGTCGACGTGGCCCCAGGCCCCCGGGGCGACGACATCAAACCGGCCGAAAAGGCGGAAGCGTAGCCTGGTTGTAAATTCCAGTTGCCGGAAGATTCTTTGACCACGAAGCCGCGAAGGAGTTTCCTTTTCGTGATCGTCGCGCCTTCATGGTTCCGATAGTTCTGGCTGCTTTTGTCTCGAACCTCCGCGCGCTTGTGGTCGCTCCTGCCGGCTGGTATTCTCGCGTTCTGTACTCTTAAGAATTTCCTAAGAGGGGCCGGACAAAAACGATCGGGCGATGCGACGCTAAGTTCGACTTTTGCACTTTTTGGAACGGTTAACCCTCGAATTCCCGAGGAAAACACATTTTCGGCATTCGTCAAAGAGGCACCGGGGGTTGCAGAAACTTCGCTCGGGCCTCGTTTTGTCCGACATATTCGCGAT
>JACQFF010000253.1 GCA_016200205.1 Planctomycetia bacterium | reverse complement strand
GACTAAGCTAGCAGAGGAGTTTTCGACAGAGCCGTTCTGACCCCTTTTTCGTTAATGGTGCGCGAATTCCTGTCCGACCAGCTCGAGGTTGTCTTGGTAGTAGGCAATCGCCTCGGTCGGATTCAAGTTGAACAGCGCCCGGCCATCGGTGGACCAATTGCCGCGTTCGACGCGAAAGACAGCCGTGGCGGCGCGCAGATTTCCGACCGCCTCGACGTCTTCCATCCCGCCTCCCTCGACGGCTTCGAAGCCGATCGTGACGCTCACGAATGCCGACAGCTCGCCGCTCTGGCGATGACGCGCGTAGATCACGTCGTCATCGAAGTCACACCGTACCCACTCCAAACCGCGTGGTTTGCCGCTCACCGCGGCGAGCCTTAGAAACCTGGCTTCGAGATGTTCGCGCTGTCGATGGAAGTCCTTACGAGCACGAGCCAATTCGTTCTCGCGCAGCCTCGCTCGCACCGGTCGCCAGGCAACGGCGACGATGAGCGAGACCAAAAGGGACGCGGCAATCGCCACCACCCACCATGGAGCCATCGCGCCGCTCTCCTCATTCGGTGCAATTGGAGAAATGGGCCGGACACCTAATTTTAACCGCTGGCTGCCGACTGACAAGCAATGCTGAAGATGTTTTGCCGGGCGGCCGGATGGCAGCCTCGATAGCCGGCTTTCCCGCAGCGGCGTGAAACACATCGTTGCCGACGACGCTGGGCCTGTTCAGATTGCCGCCTTGTGCTATGATAGCTCGACGAAACAAAATCGGACCGGGGCCGCGTGGTCGTACCGGTAGTCACCGATCGTGCAATTTGAGGAGAGTCGTAGTATGCCGTCAGGTAAGATCAAGAAACTAGTTCATGACAAGGGATTCGGGTTCATTCAAAGCGATAGCGGAGAGGATGTGTTCTTTCATCACTCGACGGTGGCCGATCAAGGGTTTGAAAATTTGTCCGAAGGGCAACACGTCGAATACACCGTCGAGTCGGGTCAGGCGCCCAAAGGCAAAGGCCCCCGAGCAGCCTCGGTGGTCCCCGCCTAAATCCGTCGCCGTCGCTCGTGCACAGTTCGCCGACCGATCGATTCAAGGTCGCCTTTGCAAGGCAATTATTGGGCGGATTGGGTAAGCTTTGATGTCGAGGTGCGCCTTTCTCCAATCGCCGCGTTACAAGCGGGGCCCTTCGGCCCGGTCGATCGCGGAGTTCCAGCGCCCGCTGGGCACCGCGCCGCCCGAGCTGGGATGAGGAGAACCCACTTGCCAATACAGGGTGCCCACATGTCGATCGCCGGCGGCTACGTTCGAGCCGTCGAACTGGCGCACGACAGCGGCTGTGAATGCGTCCAACTGTTCACCAAGAACAACAATCAATGGCGGGCCAAAGATCTCACGGGCGAGGATGCCGAAAAGTTTCAATCCGCGCTTGCGCGGCTGGGTATTGGCCATCCTATTGCTCATGACTCGTACCTGATCAATCTTGCCAGCCCGGATGAGGCGCTGTGGACCAAGTCGGTCGACGCGCTGGCGATGGAGTTGCTCCGCGCGGAAAAGCTGGGCATCCCCTACGTGGTCGCGCATCCCGGAGCATACACCGACAGTTCGGAATCGCAGGGCATCGAGCGCATCATCGGGGCGCTCGATGCGATCCATCGCCAAACCGCCGGAATCCAGTCTCGCGTGCTCCTGGAGAATACGGCCGGCCAAGGCACTTGCCTGGGTTGGCGGTTCGAACACCTGGGCGATATCCTGCGCCGCGTGGCCGAGCCCGAACGGTTGGGGGTGTGCCTGGATACCTGCCACGCGCTGGCTGCCGGCTATCCGCTGGAAACCCGCGGTCAGTACGAGGCGACCATCGCCGCGCTCGATCAAGCAGTGGGCCTGGAGCGCGTCAAAGCCATCCATCTCAACGACAGCAAGCAGCCGCTTGGATCGCGGGTCGACCGGCACGAACACATCGGCCGCGGCAAGCTGGGCATCGAAAGTTTTCGGCATCTGCTGAACGACCGCCGATTCCGCGACACGCCGATGTACCTGGAAACGCCGAAAGAGCAGGAAGCCGGTGAAGAGATGGACATCGTAAACCTGCGCGTACTGCGCGGATTAATTGCTGCGCCATCCGCGGCCTTTTAGCCCTTCCGAGGAGCTCGCACCAGCAACACGGGAATGTCGGTGCGATGGCGGACCTCGGAAGCCACGGTTCCGAGAATAAGGTCGCCAAGCAGGCGATGGCCGTGGGTGGACATGGCAATCAGGTCGCAACCCTCCCGCTCGGCGATGGCCACGATGTGCTCGGTCGGTTCGCCGCAGGCAAGAATGATGTCGACCGGAAAGCCCTCGGCGGCGAGTTCCGACTCGCGCGACTTCAGATACGCCCGGTCTTCGCGCATTTCATCCGATTCGTCGAGCCCCAACTGCTCTTGGTTGCGGGCCATGAATCCATCGGCGACGTGCAGCAGCGTGAGCCGAGCGCCGGTCAGCCGCGCCAATCCGCGGATATGCGTCAGAATGGTCTCGTCGGCGGCTGAGTTTTCCAGGGGAATCAGAATATGCTTGTACATCGGACGCGAAGACCGTCGCCTCTGGCTATCGTGCTATGTATTTCCGCCGAAGATTGTCTGTTTCAGCAGATAAATATTCAAGAGGATGATCGCCATCGTCACGATCCAAGCCAGCGCCGCCAGTGCCGGCCGATTGGCAAAACGGCCCATTTTGCGGCGGTCCGACGTGAACATCACCAGGGGTACCACGGCAAAGCTCAACTGCAACGACAAGACCACCTGGCTTAAAATCAACAATTGCCCGATGCCATGTTCGCCATAGATCCCGGCTACCACGACCGCCGGCACGATTGCCACCAGCCGCGTCAGCAACCGCCGCACCCAGGGGCGCAACCGCAGATCCAAAAAACCCTCCATCACAATTTGTCCGGCCATGGTTCCGGTCAGCGTGGAATTCTGGCCCGAGGCCAACAGCGCCAAGGCGAACACCGTGCTGGCGAAAGATGCGCCCAGCACGGGCGTCAGCAAATTATGGGCATCACTGATATCGGCGATATTGGAATGCTGGGTACCGTGAAACGTGGCGGCGCTGACGATCAATATCGCCGCGTTGATAAAAAAGGCAAACAACAAGGCAACGCTCGAATCGATCGTCGCAAATCGAACCGCCATCGCTTTTCCTTGGTCGTTCCGTTCGAACGCCCGAGTCTGCACAATGCTGGAATGCAAGTACAGGTTATGCGGCATTACCGTGGCACCCAATATGCCGATGGCCACGTAGAGCATTTTTGGATTGGTGAGAATCTCCGTGGCCGGAACAAGGCCGGAAAGCAAAGGCCCTAGCGCTGGCTCCGACGCCACGATTTCATAAGCGAAGCACAGCCCGATGACACCGATCAGGCCTGCCACGAGTGCTTCAATATAGCGGAAACCTTTGTTCTGCAAAAACAACACGATCACCACGTCGATTGCGGTGAGCACAACCCCAACCATCAGCGGTAGCCCAAAGAGCAGATTCAAGGCAATCGCCGAACCGATGACCTCGGCCAAATCGCAGGCCGAGATAGCAATTTCACAAAGGACCCATAGCACCAAGCTCACCGGACGCGAAAAGTGATCGCGGCAGGCCTGAGCCAAATCGCGACCGGAAACGATGCCCAGCTTCAATGCGAGATGCTGCAACAGGATGGCCATGAAATTGGAGATCAACACCACCGATAACAGCGTATACCCAAACTGGGCTCCGCCTGCCAAATCGGTGGCCCAGTTGCCCGGATCCATATAGCCAACCGCAACCATCAATCCCGGCCCGGAAAAAGCCAACAGCTTCCGCCAAAAACCGCGCTGCGAAACCGGCACGCTGGCATAGACTTCGGGTAGCGAATGGCTGCGGGCCTGAAAACGCCAACCGCTGTCCTGCGGCACCGGCGGATCGTCGCCCGGTTCCGTCGCGCTGGCAGCATTCTTTTTCATAAGACTCCGCAGCGGATTTGTCCTGAGACTCGTTAGGGCGGTTGAAACAGTGGTCGGACAGCAGTTCACCGCCTGCTATTATTGTTTAGCTCGGCGATATTTTTCAATATGATAAATTATGTTTTTTGATAACAAAAATGTAAGCGTTCTCGAGGTAACCAACGAATCCTGAATTCCCTGGGGGATTCCAAGAAGCAGAATATATCGGCGTTAGGTGGTCTGGCAAAAATAGAGCAAATCGAACGATTGTAGGCCGATACAATGCAGGGAACGTGGGCCGAAGTGTCGTTGTCATTTGCAGTTCTGAAAAGTTGACATCCCACGAGCGGCCTGTAGATTTAGTGTTAGATGATTGCGTTTCGCCCCTGGGCGTTTCTTCGCGAAGCTGGTCAGTTGCATGGGTTTGACGTATTTCAAGCGTTACCGGATGGAAATCGATCTGACCGGCCGTCGACTACTGCTGCCGGGCCTGCCGCCGGGGTATCGGCTGCTGTCCTGGGACGATTCGCTGTTGGAGGCCCATGCCGAGACGAAATATCACAGTTTCCGCTCGGAAATCGACGCCAACGTTTTTCCGTGTCTGGGAGATTGGGCCGGCTGTCATCGACTGATGAACGAGATTCGCGGCAAGCAGGGTTTTTTGCCCGGCGCGACGTGGCTGATCGTGTTTGAGCCCTGCGTGGGCGGCAGCCGCGAATACTGCGGCACGATTCAAGGCATTCGCGATTATGCCGGACTTGGCGCGGTGCAAAACTTGGGCGTCACTCCGGAACATCGTGGCCGCCAACTCGGGAGCTGTCTGTTGGTCAAGGCTCTCGATGGCTTTCAGAAGGCCGGCATCCGCCGCGCCTTTTTGGAAGTCACCGCCCAAAACGATGGGGCGATCCGTCTGTATCAACGCCTGGGCTTCACCAAAGCGCGTACGGTCTATAAGGCCGTCGAGGTTGCGTACTCCTAGTCGCGCGGTTACGTTCTACAATTGCCCCCAGCGCCCGGCCGCGGGCGAAGGGGCGTTTTCATCGGAGCACCAGGAGCGCACGTGAAGGAGTCCATTCTATCCCACATCTATGACAACGGCCTCGTGTTGGTCGCCGAGCCGATGATGTCGCTGGAATCGGCCGCGTTCACATTCCTTGTGCCTGCCGGTTGCGCATCGGATCCCGAGGGTTTGGCAGGCCTTGGTTCGTTCACTTGCGAAATGACGCTGCGAGGCTCGGGTTCGCGGGACAGCCGCCAATTCATTCAGGACCTGGAAAACCTGGGCGTCGAGCGCGGCGAATCGGTCTCTACCAGCCACACGAGCTTCAGCGGCGCGACGCTTGCCAAGAACTTGTTTCCGGCGCTGGAGATTTTTGCCGACCTCATCCGACGACCGCATTTTCCCGAAGATCAACTCGAAGCGGCGCGGCTGGTCGCGATTCAAGAACTTCGCGCGATCGAGGACGAACCGGGCCAAAAGGTGATGTTGGAGTTGCGCCGCCGGCAATACCCCGAGCCTTGGGGCCGCTCGAGCCATGGCGAACTGCCGGCCCTCGAGTCGATCGGTCTGGAGGATATCCGCGACTATTTTGCCCAACATTATCACCCCAACGGCACTATCTTGGGCGTGGCCGGACAGATCGACTGGCAACGGCTCAAAGTTCAAGTCGGGCGGATGTTTGCCGATTGGGCGCCGCGCGACGAGGCCGAGCCCGCCACGGGTCGTTCGTTGGCCAAGCGCGAACACCTGCACCACGAATCGAACCAGACTCAGATCGCCATTGGCTTCGAGAGCTTGCCCTATCGCCATCAAGATTATTTTCAGGCTTGGGGAGCCGTCGGCGTATTGAGCGGCGGGATGAGCTCGCGGCTGTTCACCGAAGTGCGCGAGAAGCGCGGCTTGTGCTATACCGTCTACGCCACGATGCACACCCTGCGCGACCGCGGCAGCGTGCTCTGCTACGCGGGCACCAGCGCCGAGCGGGCTCAAGAGACCTTGGACGTCACCCTTGCGGAATTAGTCCGGCTGGCCCAAGGAATCAAAGCAGACGAACTGGCGCGCTTGAAGGCCCGCATCAAAAGCAGCTTGATCATGCAACAAGAGTCGAGCTCGTCGCGCAGCGGTTCGATTGCCCGCGATTGGTACCATCTGGGGCAGGTGCGCACCTTGGACGAAGTTGGAGCGCTGGTCGACGCCCTTTCGCGCGATAGCATCAACGCCTATCTGGCCGCGCATCCGCCGGGCGATTTTACGATCGTCACGCTCGGCCCTAATCCGTTGGAGGTACCCGTTGGAATTTCGTAAACATCAACTCGACAATGGGCTGCAAATCGTCGCGGAATGCAACGCCGAGGCGTATTCGACCGCGGTCGGCTTTTTCGTGCAGACCGGCGCCCGCGACGAAACGGACGATGTGGCCGGCGTGAGCCATTTTCTCGAGCACATGATGTTCAAAGGCACGCCGACACGGACCGCCGACGATGTGAATCGCGAGTTCGATGAAATGGGCGCCCACTACAACGCCTTCACCAGCGAAGAGCACACGGTCTATTACGCGGCCGTGCTGCCCGAACTTCAAACCAGCGCCGTGGAACTCTTGGGCGATATTATCCGACCGTCGCTGCGCGAGGAGGATTTCACCACCGAGAAACAGGTGATCATCGAAGAGATCCGCATGTATGAGGATCAGCCGCCGTTTGGAGCGGACGACAAGTGCAAAGCGGCGCACTTCGGCTCGCACCCGTTGGGCCGCAGCGTGCTGGGCACCGTGCAGAGCATCACCGATTTGCGCGTGGAGGCCATGCGGCGATATTTCGAAACGCGCTACGCGCCCGACAATATGACGCTGGTCGGCGCGGGGCGAATCGATTTCAACACCCTGGTTGATACGGCCGATTGGCTGTGCGGCAAATGGAAACCGATGCACGCGCCGCGGGAAACGCTGGCGGCGGCGCCACATCGCGGCTTCGAGTGCCTGAAGAAGGACACCGCGACGCTGGAATACGTCCTCCAACTGGCCGGCGGTCCGGCCTCGACCGACAGCGACCGCTACGCCGCCAAGGTTCTGGCGACCGTGCTGGGCGACGACTCGGGCAGCCGGCTGTATTGGGCCCTGGTCGACAGCGGACTTGCCGAACAAGCCACGCTCTCGCATCATGACTACCAGGGCACCGGTCTGTTCATGACCTACTTGAGTTGCGATCCCCAGCATGCTCAAGCGAACTTGGAACAAATCGCCAATATCTATGCGGAAGCCGAACAGGAGGGTGCCACTGCCGCCGAACTTGCGCAGGCCAAAAGCAAAATCAGTTCGCGCATCGTGCTGGGCAGCGAACGCCCGCGGAGCCGGCTGTTCAGCGTGGGCGGAAACTGGATGCAGCGGCGCGAATATCGCACCGTGCAGCAGGACCTGCAAGCCATCGACGCGGTGTCGCGCGACGCGCTAGTGGAAGTCTTGGCCCGCTATCCCTTGTCGGTCAGCACCACGCTGGCGATTGGGCCTGCCACCCAACTGACCGCGCCGGCGGGTACGATCTGAACGGCGACGCGCGCTTGCCGTCTCGCACATTCGAGATGGACCCAACAGTTCACGTGGCGGCGCGCACAAAGTCGGATTGAGAGCCTTGGCAAAATGCTCTACAATCCGCGCTTAAACTATTAGTTTCTGGAGAATAGTTTTAATGGAACGCACGTTGGTTTTGCTCAAACCCGATTGCATCCAGCGCCGCCTGGCAGGCCGTGTGCTCAGCCGGTTCGAAGACAAGGGGTTCAATATCGTGGCCCTGAAAATGATGCGCATCAGTCCGGCGCTTGCCCAGCAGCATTATGCCGAGCACGTCGCCAAGCCCTGGTATCCCACGCTGGAAAAATTCATCACCGGCGGTCCGACCGTGGCCGGCATCGTGGAAGGGCTCGAAGCGATTCGCGTGGTCCGAGAGATGCTCGGCGCCACCAGCGGCCTGATAGCAGCCGCCGGCACGATCCGCGGTGATTTCAGTTCCAGCCGGCAAATGAATCTCGTGCATGCCTCCGATGGACCCGAAGCCGCCCAGCGCGAGATCGCCTTGTACTTCAAGTCCGAAGAGATCATTGCCTACGAGCCGACGATCACACCGTGGCTGCGCGCCGGCGACGAGAGTTGAAACTGTCTGATTGTAGAGTCGAGAGGTGACGCGGTGGTTTAGGTGGCGCCTATCTGGTGCCGGCCCTTTCGGTTGCCGGTGCCTCAGTGTCGCGGCCATGCTTCGTTTTCTCCTCCCGCTCATCAAACCGGACGTGCGGATTTCCCGCATCCGGCTTTCGGACCAGGCAGTCACGCGGTCGCCCACGGAACGTTGCGCCGGCGGGTGAGCCGGACCAGGCCCAGCTCGTCGTGCAGGTACGGATCAGGAAAGTGCGCGTACTTTCGATCCTGCACCCGGTGCTTGCGGCACAACCACTGGCGTAGCCGCTCTCGGGCATGCATTTCTGTCGCCCGATAGGCTTCCGCCAGTTCGTCCAACCACTTCTGTTCGCCTAATGCTTCGATGTCCGCGAACGTCCGTCGATCTACGCCCGGCGCGCCGCCATTGATCAGGCAGCGTCGATAGGCGACCCACAGCACGTCTTTGCGGTACACCTTGTCGTACAGCGTGTAGAAGCGAGCGTTGGGCGATTCCTTCGCTTTGGCGTGCAACGTCGCCTGCAGCTTCTGAACCGTAGGTAGAGTTGGTAGGCTCATCGCCAATCTCGCCATTTCTGGTTACGGTCCCGCGCTACTTCTGACGTTGACCTGGAACCAAGGCCCCTTTCCTCCACCGGCGTTACCCGGCTTCAACGGTACTATGGGCCTCTCCGACGCCCCACGCTCCCCGAGCCTGTCCCTCGCGGGCGTCTCGTTAGCAGTCACGCGCCGCCACCGCCTGGGGCTTCCCGTGTTGCGCTCGATCTCCTGTGCCAACATGCCGTCGCCAATACCCCGGTGGGACCGCTGGGGTGTTTCGCTCGCCCGAAGGCTTCCTCCCAGCGACATCGGCCTTCCCCGTCCCTTTGCCGGGTCGGCTCCCACCTTACCTGTTTCGAGGCCTGCTCGGCGTTCACTCACGTTACGGCCTGCTGACTCGCAGAGTCGCCCAAGGCGACCCTTTCCACGGCGGTGACAATGTTGCCGAATTTGGCCCCGTGAGGGGCCGCTAGCAAAAGGGCGGGGAGTGACCCTGTAGGTGATTCGGACATGTTGATCTTCGATCTTGATGACTTTGACAAG
>JACQFF010000252.1 GCA_016200205.1 Planctomycetia bacterium | reverse complement strand
GCCGCATGTACTATGCGCCTGCGACCGACAGCGTCGTCGTGCGAAACGACGTCACCGCGCCGTTCGCGATGCGCTCGAGCTGGCAATCGTTCGACTTCACGAGCCTCACCACGGCGCGTGGTTACGCCGGAGTAGCGATCGACGGACGCTACGTGTACTTTGCACCCTACCGGCGGCCCGCCAGCGGCCCGCGCCGAGCGAAGTGTCCGAGCCGCCCGAGCGGCAAACCGAACCACTGCCGGATGCCGCGGAATTCATCGCCGAGGAAATCGTCAGCGAAGAACCGATCGACGCGGAATTAGTGGAAGGGGACGATGAATCGCGCAGTTCGGCTTTTCATCAAGAGGAAAAAGAACGAACCGTTCGCAAACGCCGTCGCCGCCGTCGCGGCGGCAGACGGTCGAAGTCAGGCCGAGCCTTCGACGAAGAGCAGCCGCGCGATGCCGCCGGCGACGCCCCCGAAGCAGCCTCAGTGGCCGAAGACGCAGGCGCCGAGGAGGGCGTGTCGGCGTCTGCCCCGACGATTGAGGATCGCACAGGCCGACCCAAGCGGCGACGCCGTCGAGGCTCCGGACGCAATCGCGATAAAGCAAGGGCCCAGACCGCCGAGCCCAAAGCGGGGCTCGAGACTGAAGCGGAGCATGAAGGCAAGCCCTTCGCGGACGACGACGAGCAGGCGGATTTGGCCGCCGTCGCCAGCGAGGCCGATAGCTTCGAGGACGAAGGCGCCGAATCGCAGGCGGACAAGAATAGCCACCGCGCTATTCCGGCCTGGGAAGAAGCGATCGGCTACATCGTTTCCGTGAATATGGAGAATCGTGCCAAGAACCCCAAGTCGGGCGCGCCGCGAGGGCGGGGCCGAGGACGCGGCAACCGCGGTAATCCGCGCGGAGATAATCATCGCCGCTCGTCTTGAGCTGCTTCCATGTAAACTCACCACGATCCTCGGATCCCGTCGCGCCATTTCCCAATAATCTTTCGATAAACCCGCCCGTGCCGGGCTTTCAGTTCGCGTGAGGAATGCCGCAATGCACCGCTATGCCCTGAGTGGCTTATTGATTCTGCTGGTGGCCGCCTGCGATCGAGCGGGCGAATCGGCAAGTTCTCTGAGAACAGACGCGCACAGCGGCAACAAGACGCTTCGCATCGCGGTGATTCCCAAAGGCACGACCCACGTGTTTTGGAAATCGGTGCATGCCGGCGCGCTCAAGGCGGCCCAGGAATTGGGCCGCGTCGAAATCCAATGGAAAGGGGCCCTGCTGGAGAACGATCGCGAGGGCCAAATCAACGTCGTGCAGGATTTCGTCGCCCAAGCAGTCGATGGCATTGTGCTGGCGCCCTTGGATTCCACGGCTTTGGTGCCTGCGGTCGTCCAGGCCCGAGAAGCTGGCATCCCCACCGTGATCTTCGATAGCGGCCTGGCCGATGAATCCGTGACGGTCAGTTACGTCGCGACCGACAATTACAACGGCGGCGCGATCGCCGCCCGCGAAATCGGCAATCGCCTCGATGGCAAAGGCAACGTCATCCTGCTGCGATACAATGTCGGCAGCGAGAGCACCGAACAACGAGAGCGAGGATTTCTGGAGACGATGCGCAAGGAATTTCCCGGCATCAAGATGCTCTCCGACGATCAATACTCGGGCACCACGCCCCTGGAAGCCCAAAACAAGGCGCTCGAATTGTGCAATCAATTCGGCGACAAGCTCGATGGCTTCTTTTCCGTCTGCGAGCCCAACACCATGGGCGTGCTCGGGGCGCTCGAGCAAGAAGGGCTGGCCGGCAAGGTCAAGTTCGTCGGCTTCGATCCGGGACCCCAGTTGGTGCAAGCGTTGGCGGACAAAAAGATCCATGGACTGGTATTGCAAGATCCCGTCGCCATGGGATACGAGAGCGTCAAGACGCTGGTCGCGCATCTGCGGGGCGAAAAGGTCCAGAAGCGCATCCCGACGGGTGAGATCATGGCCACGCCGGAAAACATGAACGACCCACAAATCAAAAAACTTCTCGACCCCGAACAAGCCAACTGACGGCCGAAGCCATGGAAACCGCGCTGCTGCGGATGTCCGATGTCAGCAAGAGCTTCGGTGCGACGCACGCGCTGTCTTGCGTATCGCTCGAGGCGCGCGGCGGAGAGGTGCTGGCCTTGATCGGCGAAAATGGCGCCGGCAAGAGCACCTTGATGAAGATCTTGAGCGGCGCGATCGCGCCCGACAGCGGACAGATGGAATTGGCTGGCGCCCGCTACGCTCCCAAAGGGCCGCACGACGCGCGGATGGCCGGCGTGGCGATGATCTACCAGGAACTGAATCTCGCTCCCGATCTGAGCGTGGCCGAAAACGTGATGCTTGGACAGGAACTGCGCCGCTTCGGCCTCGTGCGGCGTTCGGCGGGACACACGCGCGTGCGCCAGGCTCTCGAGCTGCTGGGACGCACCGACCTGTCGTTGGATTTGCCGGTTCGCCAGTTGTCAGTGGCCGACCAACAAGTCGTCGAAATTGCCCGAGCGCTGGTCATCGAAGCTAAATTGATCGTCTTCGACGAGCCCACCAGCTCGCTCACGCAGCACGATGTCGACAATTTATTTCGGGTGATCGGCAAGCTCAAAGCTTCGGGGCTGGCAATCATCTACATCAGCCATTTCCTGGAAGAAATCCGTCGTATTGCCGACCGTTATACGGTGCTGCGAGACGGTAGCGTGGCAGGCAGCGGAATGCTGGCCGGCGCCAGCGAAGGGGATATCGTGGCGCTGATGGTCGGCCGTAAAGTCGACGATCTTTTTCCTTCGGTGCCGCACACGCCGGGTAAAGTCGTGTTATCGTTGCAATCATTGGCCGGCCGGACCACTCCTAAAGATGTATCGTTCGAACTGCGACGCGGCGAAATCCTGGGGATCGCCGGACTCGTTGGCGCGGGGCGCACCGAACTATTGCGATGCGTCTTTGCGCTCGATCCGGTGCGAAATGGCACGGTACGCGTGATGGGAATAACGCCGGGCGGCACGCCGCGGGCCAGAATTCTTGCCGGCCTGGGACTAGTT
This sequence comes from Planctomycetia bacterium, assembly GCA_016200205.1. Classification (GTDB taxonomy): domain Bacteria; phylum Planctomycetota; class Planctomycetia; order Pirellulales; family PALSA-1355; genus PALSA-1355. The sequence continues at coordinate 14,220 of JACQFF010000252.1, read as the reverse complement.
TCGGAAGACCGAAAGGGTGAGGGACTTGCCCAACGCGAATCGATTGCCGACAACATCACCTACAGCCGCCTGGCACCGTACAGCACGCTGGGCTGGCTCAATTTGCGGCAGCGGCGGGCGGTCGTGGGAGATTGGATGCGATCGTTGAACGTCAAAGCCCGCTCGGTGGAGCAAAACGTCGAGCAACTTTCGGGCGGGAATCAGCAAAAGGTCGCCTTGGCCCGGGTCCTACACCAGGATGCCGAGGTGCTGTTGCTCGACGAGCCGACGCGCGGCATAGACGTGGGCACCAAATCCGAGATTTATCGCCTGATGGCGGTGTTGGCAGCCGAAGGCAAGGCGATTATCTTCGTCAGTTCGTACTTCACCGAATTGCTCTCGGTGTGCGATCGCGTGGGCGTGATGGCTCGGGGCCGTTTGCGCGAGATTCGCCCCGCCGGCGCATGGAGTTCCGCTTCGATTCTTACCTCCGCACTGGGCGTGGAAACTTCGACTTGATGACCTCATTCGATACGCCTGCCGCGCTTCCGCTGGCCCAACGTGGCACGCAGTTGCTGCGCACCGCATTAGGGCCCTTTGTGGCGCTGGTGCTGGTCGTGGGCGTGTTTGCGGTAGCCGATAATCTGCAAGAGGACGGCGGCCATTTTGCTACTCTTAAAAATGCGCAAAACGTGTTCGTGCACTCCGCCACGGTCGCGGTGGCCGCGCTGGGCATGACGATGATCATTATTTCCGGCGGGATTGATCTGTCGGCCGGCACGACCATGGCCCTGTGCGCAATTGTTTTGGCCTGGTTTCTCCGCGAGGGTTATCCACCGTCGGTGGCCGTGACAGCCGGGCTGGGCACCGGCTGTCTGGCCGGGTTCGTCAACGGCACATTGATCAGCCTGCTCCGGGTGGTGCCATTTATTGTTACCCTTGGCACGATGACCATCTATCTAGGGCTGGGAAAGATGATCAGCCACAGCACGATGGTCCGCCCGCTGCCGGCGCAGATTCCCGCTTGGATGCACGAACTGCTTAGCCCGCGAGTTCAACAGGAGTGGATGGTGTTTCCGCCGGGCGTGTGGTTGCTGTTGGCGCTGGCGGTCACGGTGTCGGCCATGCTCCGATACACCGTATTTGGCCGGCATGTTTTCGCCATTGGCTCGAACGAGTCGACGGCTCGCCTGTGCGGGATCCATGTGCCGTTTACCCGAATTGCTGTCTACACGATTGCGGGATTTTTTGTCGGCGTGGCCGGGCTCTATCAATTTGCCCGGCTCACGATTGGCGACCCGACTTCCGGCACCGGCAAGGAGCTGCCCGTCATCGCGGCGGTCGTGATTGGCGGCGGAAGTCTTAGCGGCGGGCGAGGCTCGATCGTGGGGACCTTGACCGGCGCGCTGATCATGCAAGTAATTTCAAGTGGCTGTACCTCGCTCAAGCAGCCGAATCATATTCAAGAAATCATCGTCGGCGTCATCATAGTGGCTGCCGTTACCATCGACCAGATTCGGCAGCGACGACTGGCCCCGTAAAATAATTCTCCCTCTCCCCATGGGAGAGGGCCGGGGTGAGGGCGAAGTCAAGGTACGCGCTGCCCTCACCCTACCCTCTCCCAAAGGGAGAGGGGGTTTTTGAGGACCGTCCCTGCGAGGGTTGTTGTGCACTATCAAGAACTATTGGAAAAACTCCGCCAGGCATTCCCCCAGCCCGTCTCCGACCCGGTTCACGACGGCTACGTGGTGTTTTCGATTTTGCGGGCCCTCGACCAGGTGGATGCGTTGAAATCGCAGGCGCCCATCTTGGGCGTGCCCACCGAGCCGAATTACGAGCAGGCCCGCAAAGAGCGCGTCGACGAGCAAGGGCGCGTGCTGGAGGCGGTGATCCCCGAGCTGGTCAGGTATCTGCAAGGCATGTTCATCTGGGGCCATCCGCGCAGTCAGATCAATGTCGTGCCGAATCCCTCGATCGCCAGCATTATCGGTGTGTTGCTGCCGCTGACCTACAACCCGAACTTGTGCAGCGACGAAGGCGGGCGGAGATTTTCCGAGGCCGAAGTGCGCGCCACGGCGATGGCCGCCGATCTGGTCGGCTACGATCCCGCGCTCGCCGGCGGCGTGTTTACGTTCGGCGGCACCGGCGGACTCTTGTATGGAGTGAAAGTCGGGCTGGAAAAAGCGGTGCCCGGTTCCTCGCGCGGCGGGTTGAAGGAAGGTGCCGTCATCTTGGCTTCGCAGCAAAGTCACTATTCGTGTTTGAATGTGGCAAGCTGGCTGGGCATCGGCCAGGACAACGTCATCTCGGTGCCGACGCACCTGGACAATTCGATTCAGATTCCCGCCCTGGAGCAAGCTGCCCGTGAAGCGCTTTCAGCCGGCAGGAAGATTGCGGCTATCGTGGCCACGATGGGTTCGACCGATGCCTTTGGCATTGACGATTTGCGGTCGATTTCCACGCTGAGAAATCGGCTGGCCGAGGAATTCTCGCTGGTTTATCTGCCACATATCCATGCCGACGCCGTGATCGGCTGGGCCTGGAGCGTGTTCAACGATTACGATTTTACACAAAACCCGCTGGGCTTTCGCGGCCGGACCGTGCGGGCACTGGCGGCGGCCCAACATGATATCCAGCATTTGCGTCTGGCCGACTCGATCGGCATCGACTTTCACAAAACCGGCTATACGCCCTACATCTCCTCCTTGGTCTTGTTCCGCGATGGACGCGACTTCGATCGGATCGCCCGCAGCCGCGAGACGATGCCCTATTTGTATCAGTCGGGCACGTGCCATCCCGGCATGTATACCTTGGAGACGACGCGCAGCGGCATGGGCCCGATGGCGGCGCTGGCGAACCTGATGATGTTCGGCAAACAGGGCTACCGCACACTGCTGGGCCATGCGGTGGAAATGGCCGAGGTGTTGCGCGAAATGATCGAATCGCATCCGAATTTGACGGTGCTCAACGGCGAAAATGTCGGGGCGGTGACGCTGTTTCGCGCGTATCCCGACGGCGTCGATACGTTCAGCGTCAAGGCGCGCGAGCGGAGCGAGGCCGGTTATCGCAAGCTGCTGCTGGCGCACAATGAATATAACCGCCAGATCTTCCAGCGCGTGCATGCCGAGGCATTAGCCGGAGCGGGCGTGGCGATCTCGCTGACAAACTGTTATCGCCAGACCGATTTTGGCGACCCGATCGTGGCGCTAAAGTCGTACGTGCTCTCGCCGTTTTCGGACGAAAACCGGATGCAATCGATCGTGAAGCACGTGCTCTCCGCGCGCGAAGCGGTGGACCGCGGCGAGGGCGCTAAGGCTGCGCCCTGAGCGCGCGCGCCGGGAGCGGCGGATTACTTGGCCGCAATCGCGCGGGCCAAGGGGCGCAAAACGTTGTCGGCCACATGGTGGTCGATCATCTCGCAGCACACCCGCGCCAAGCTGTCGAGCATTTGCACGTAGGTGGTATCGGGAGGCAGGCCGCCGTAGCGGCGCGCCGTCACGTAGACGCTGAGCTGCTCCTCGGGAAATTCGCCCGTGCGAACCTGGTAGGCGTTCGTTCGGGTTTCGATATTCAGCCGGCATTGCATCTTGCAGTCTTCATCCAAGGCGACGGTAATCGTCGGCTCGTAATTGACGATTTGAGTGCCGGGGATGTCGAGCAACCGTTCCAAGCCGGGATTGATCCCCAGCGCGTCAATCACGAGCCGGTTGTGATTGCCGCGGTAGGTAAAGTCAAAACCAAACAGCAAGTCGATGGCTTCGCAGTCGATCGTGCTCAGCGAGAGCATGTAAGGGGCCAACTCGAGCACGAGCTTGTGCTGCTCCAGAGCGTCCTCGATGGTCGCGGGGTTCACGTGGCCGGAACACAACCGCCGCTGTTCCACCGTGCTCCAGCGATAATGCCCCTGCTCTTTGTCCTCTTCGAGAATGAAATCCCCCTTCTCGCGGCAATAGAAATTCCGCATGGTGGGATATTTTTTCTGAAGACGTTCAAAGTACTGCAGAATCGATTCGCGGTTGCCCGGCAACTCCATTTCCGTGCTGAGGTTCATGTTGACGTAGAAATCGTCACTCAATGAACTGTATCGATTCATCAAGATTTCCTTCAAGGGTCGCGCCGTCGCCGTGGCCCAAAAAAGCCGACAACAAAACTTGCGGCGGTTCGCATCCAGTATAGAATGGCCTCTCGGCGACTGTCAAAGCCCCGCTTTTTTTGACGGACACACAGAGCGCTGGACCCGATTCTCTCTCCTAAGGAAGCTTAACCCATGAATTCGGAACACTCACTTCAAGTTGTCTCGTTTGTCACGGATTTGGGCTGGATGGCGCTGGTGGGTAGTGGATCGACGCTCAAACAGCTCGTGTTCGGCCACCACACGCAATCGGCAGCACTGGCGGCTCTCGATCCGGCCCTGTTGGCCGCGGCCCGAACAGGCAACTGGTGTCCGTCGCTGGTCGATCGACTGCAAGACTTTGCCGCCGGCGGTTCGGCCGATTTCCGCGACGTGCAAGTCGACCTGAATCACTTGACGCCGTTTCAGCGGAAGGTTGTCAAGCATTGCCGCGCGATTGCCTACGGTCAAACGCGCAGCTACGGAGAACTTGCGCTCCAGAGCGGGTCGGCCCGCGCGGCGCGCGCCGTGGGCAATACCATGGCCACGAACCGCTACCCGTTGATTGTGCCCTGCCATCGTGTGGTCCATGCCGACCGCAGCATCGGACACCTCTCGGCCCCCGACGGCTCACGGATGAAAACTCGCCTGCTCGACATGGAAGAGCGAACGCTAGCACACCCCAAGCGGACCAAACGTGCGCCACGTCCGCGTGCGAGCGCCGCTACTCGCTGCTAACGCCCGAACCCGGACTCGTTACACGCACCCCGGTTAGCAGGCACGGCCGGCTTTTTTGGGCGGTTTTCCTCTTCAAACAACGCTTCTTTGCACCGGGACCCTCGGAGGGTCAACGCGTGAGGGGTAAAACTAGCCTAGAATTTGTGCTGAGGATTCGGCACAATAGCGTGCCTTGCCGCGGGCCGTCGGGGATCGCAGCGCCCATTCTGAGGGTGGCTGGATCGAATTTGGCTTGCCAAGCTCCCCATTAGCATTCCGGACAGAGCCTACCTTGCAAGATCTTTATGCTTGGGACGTAGAACGCCGCCATGATGGCGCGGTGCTGGTGCGAGTCCATTCTCGCTTGACAAACGGTCGCGCGTTGCCCGACGCCGTGTTTGCTTTTCGCGCCGGCGATCCGCAATTTCCGTTCTGGGAACAGCAATTGCGGTACCGCGAGATACTGAACTCGCCGCCCATGCCGCTGCCCTTCTCGTAACAGCACCTTGAGGGTTCAGGCCATGCCGCGGCGGAATCGTCGAGTTTTGGATCTTCTGGTATTGAGCGGCTTGTTGGCCCACACTTTATTCGCTGCCGCCGCGTCGCTAGCCGGCCCGCCGAGTGTGCCGCCGCCGGCCGCAGCCGCGAAGCGGGTGCCTGATTTTTCGCTGACGGATACCAAAGGCGCGAAGCATTCGCTCGCCGAGTGGCGCCGCGGCAAGGCGGTGCTGTTGTTTTTCATCGGCACCGAATGCCCGGTGTCCAACGGATATGCACCCCAGATGCAGCAGTTCGCCGCGAAGTACGCCGCTCTGGGCGTGGCCTGCTATGGTGTGCACTGCGAGAAGACTCTTACGGCCGCCGAGGCGAACAAGCATGCCGCCGAGTACGGTCTGACGTTCACGCTGTTGCTCGATCCCTCGCAGATTCTCGCCCAAGCCACTGGCGCGCGCGTAACGCCCGAGGCGGTCGTCGTATCGTCCGAGGGAAAAGTGCTCTATCGCGGCCGGATCGACGATCGCTATGCGAGCGATGGCAAACGGCGCGACGAGCCGACGGTGCTGGATCTCGAAAACGCGCTTTCATCCGTGTTGGCCGGAGCGGCGCCGAAGAATCAGCAAACGAAGGCCTTCGGCTGCCCCCTGCCGCGGCCCAAACAGCCGGTGCGTTAGTCGGCGGCACTAGCAGGCGACTTTTCCGCGGCACGCAGCAGATGCCGCAACCGCGCTTCGACCGACTCCAGTGTCGGATCGGCGGCCAAATTCACATACTCGCCCGGGTCGGAGTCGTGATCGTATAGCTGGACGCCTTGACGACCCTGGTCCCACTCGGTGTAGCGCCATCGCTCGGTGCGCAGGCTGCGCCCCATCACATCGCCGCGCTGGACTTGCGTGAATGCCGCATCTGTCCAGGGTTGGCCGGGATTGACCAAAAGCGGCCGCAGGCTTTTGCCTTCCAGGGTGTCGACCTTTGGCAGAGAGCAAAGATCGACCAGCGTGGGGTAGATGTCGACCAGTTCGGCCAGGCGGACGCATGGCCTGCCTGCCGCGAAATGGCCGGGCGCGGCGATAATCAACGGCACGCGAGCCGATTCTTCGAAGAGCGACATCTTGTGCCACATACCGCCGTGCTCGCCCAAGTGATAGCCGTGATCGCACCAACACAAATCCTCCATCGCCGCCGCATAATCGCTCGCGACTCCCCACTCACTTGGACGTCTAAACCTGCTATCCTAAAACTCTCGTTTTATTGGACTCTTCGACGAATCGCCGGGAGCCGGTTTCTTGAGCGCCGGCTTCGAGTCTTTGCCGTTGGGCTGCTTTCCGATGGCATGGGGTAAACCGAAAGAAAGGCCGGGCAATTGAAGGCCCCTCTGCGTTTCCACCGGCATAATGACTTCGGCGTGAGCCGCCAACAATCCCTGATCGGCCCGCAGTTCTACTGTAATGCCGCGGAGCCAATTGAGCGCCGGAAACTGATAATCCGCTGGCGGCTGCGTTGCATCGGTCCGATCGGCCAGGGCCGTCGCGACCCAGGTTTTCAAACCGCCGGGCCACTCGCGCAACTCGTAATCGCCGCCTAGCGGAGCCTCGAAGGTGGCATCGAGCAGGCGTTCGCCCGTTTTGCGGCATTCAGCCGCCGGGACATGCAATTGCTCTTCGAGCATGTTCATGAACCGTGTATTGCCCTGCGAAATTTGCCGCGACTGGCGGTAGCCATAAGCGTTGAGCAAGGGAGCAATTTTGGAATTGGCCAGGTCGTCCGCCCGGAACCAGACTTGCGCCGGCCGCTCGGCCTTTTCGAAATGCAATTCTCCCGAGACCTGGGCCAGGATTTCCGGATGGAACGAGAGCAGCGTGAACTGGTCGAATTGCCGCCGCCATAGACCGGTTCGCAGGCGCGAGTACCCGCCCGCGTCGGGCGGAATATCGGAAGCGCCTCCGACCATCTTTAATAATCCGGGATTTGGCCAAGCGCCCAAATAGCCCTGCAGGCCCTCGAGCTGTGGCAAAAACAAGCGCGTGATGAGGGCCGTGCGGGGATCGAGCGCCAGCGCCGGATCGGCATCCCTCAATGCGCCAAACAAATGATGGTCGCCGCCAGAGAAGAACGTTCCGCCGCGCATCACCGCTTCGAAAGCCACGACGTCGCCCGCCACGGGCGCCAGGCGCTGGTCCGTGGGCGGGCCGAGCCATTGGGCTACCATATCAGCGTGTTTCTGTGACAGCGGCGCGGCTTCGAAATCGACGACGACTCGTTCCAGTTTGCCGTTGGATAGCGACTGACGCTGGATGGCACCCACCAGCGGATCCATCGGGCCCCATTCCTTCGCGTAGTATTCGGAAAATCGGCGATACTCGGCGGCTTCCGCGCGGGTGACCTTGCTCACCTCAACATCAGGCACCGGTAAAAAGGTGCCGCGCCCGCCGCGCAACGTATCGACGAGTTCTTCGCCCACCAGTTCCAAGCGACTGCCGTCGGGGTGCTGGCCGAATCCGGCGGGCAACAGCCCGCTGGCCACCAACGCTTCAAGGGAGCCGCCCGGCTTCTGTTCGGCGCGGGCCGCGAGTTGGGCAATTCGAAACAGTTCTATTTCCACGACCGAATGAAGCCGCCGACCTAGTTCGATCTGATACGCCGGGCTGAATAGGTTTTGAAAGAACGCCGGTGAGAGATAAATGAAGACCGTGTCATTGCGTGCCAGCGGCATGTTGGCTCGCGCGATCCGGAAATCGTTCGATGCGCCCAGCGAAGCGTGTTTGCCGGCGCCCGTTGCCAGAAACCACTCGACCATTGCGCGGCTGGTCGTAACCAGATGAAAATCCCCATCGGCCACGTAATACGAATGAAGCGAGTTTCCGGGAGTTGACATGAACGAAACCTGGTGAGCGGCGATCCGCAACTTTTCTTGTTTGCCGTCCTTGGCCTCTTTCAAAGCAGTCAGGCGTTGCTGTCCGAGATCGGCGGCCAGAGCCGCGTTGTTTTTGGCCTGAAACAGCATTCCGATCGCGGCGCCTTCTCGCAAAAAGGTATCGGCGCCGATCACGGCCACGTCGGCGATCACCCGCTCACCCAACAGTTCGGCCAGCGCGCCTTCGCGCAGCCCGAGCTGCCGTTGAAATCGCTCGTTCAAGGCATAGCTGAGTCCGCGTTCGGAAACCACGTCGCGCAGCTCGCCGCCCCATTCCTCCAAACGGTGCCGCAGCCAGAGGAAGTTGGGGAAACTGCCGAACCGCACGTACATGCATTCCACCGGAACGTGCAGGGCCAGCGGTTCGATCGCCACGTCGACCGGCGGATTGAGAAGTTCGGGCCGCGGTTGCGGCAACTCTTCGGCGAGCGGTTCGGTTGCGGCCTGCTCCGAGGCGTCACCCGAAAGAATCGTCCGAGCCCATTCTTGACGCGCCGCTTCGGTTCCCATCAGTAAATTCAACTCGCTGTTGAGCAGGCTCGATTCGCCGCCGGCAGGAGTCTTAGGCAACTCCAGGTGCAAGCGTCGGGCCAGCGTGGCGGTAAGATACTCCTCGACCAACGGCGAATATTCCTTGGAGAGATTGCCGGCGGCGGCCGAAGAATAATCGCGCCACCAGGCACCCAGCAGCCGATCGTAACCGGCCTGATCCTGGCGTGGCGCAACGCGGCCACCGTGAGGCTCCGGCGAAAAGACGGTCAAGTCGAGCGGAGCGTCCCCCTGGAACAGAAAGAAAATCGTCGTCTCCGTCGGCACGGTGACGAATTCACGCAGTATCGGACGATCGCGCTTCTCAAACACCGGGTAGAGCGCGCGGCCCGACTTCTCGGAGAGCGCCATTTCGGCGCTTTCCAGATTAGTCGGCGGATTACCGCCTTTTCTCCCCTGGTCCAGCAGACGCTTCGCCAAATCGGCGATCGCCGTGCCACCGGCTCCGGGCCGGGGCAATCCCTTGAAACGGATGATCGCTCCCTCGGGCCGCAGCGTGATCCGACCGACACCAAAAGGAACGCCCGAATATGCCTCGGCTTCAATCCGCAATTGCCCCTGGCAGGGTCGCGCGAGCAAGCAAATGGCCGCAAGCAGGGCAACGCCAAGCGCGGCCGATATTCGAGATGTCCGATTCGCGAGACCCAGCGGATCGAGAGTTCGTTGCGCGTGGATGCATGTGTTCATGTCGGGTACTCCGTTCTAGGACAAGGTGCTTCGGGCTGCCCAACGCGTCCGCCGCCGTGAAACGCATCCTTGCAAAGCCAATCATGAGCCGCCGACAGACTGCTTCCATGTTGGATATCAACGCGGTCCGTCAACGGTCAGTCCAGATTTCTCACCAAAAAGGCACGAAGGACACAAAGAAGGGATCAGGACCGGCTGTTTCGGTCGGCGTCGCAATTCACCGCGGGTGCGATGTCGTTGGCAGTGTCTCCGAATCTGTCCGGGCTCGCAACCCTTCCCGTTAGTGTTCTTGTAGTGTCAACTCTTCGTGAGAAATCCGCGTCAGCCATACAACTGGTTGGCTTCTTTGTAGCCGATCAGCCGGGCCCGCGTCAGCCCGCCGGCAAGTTTTTCGCCTTCCGGGTCGATATAAACGCGGCTCGTCGGCAAGTTCGTGCCCGGCTTCACGTCCAGCACGTGAAGATTGAAGATAAACGCCGGCTCGGTAATGGCTTGGAACCAATGCACGTTGTCTTTGTAGTCGGAAACGGTCGAGCACTCGCCGGGAACGAACTTACGATCGATCGTGGGCTTGATAATCATGTGCTGCGGTTCGTCCTTGACGCGATCGTAATGGCGGCCGCGCAAATCGCCCTTGAGAATCAAAAATGCGGTGGCCATGTTGTTATGTCCGTGCGGCACGACCGATCGTCCTTTTTTCAGCGCGAATATCTGTTTGCCGAAGCTCAATTCCGTGGGCACTCCCTCCACCTTGGGAAAGCTGAAACGCAAACTGCGCTCGCCGCGTTCCGCGAAATTGACGGTTTCCGTCAAGCGATCGAAATCGATCAGCTTGAGCAGATCGGGCAAATTCACTTGCACCAGCAGCTCTTCCACCTTTTTCTGCCACGCCACCTGTTCCAGTGTTTGGCCTCGCAGGTCGCGGCCCAACTGGTTGACGTCCGAAAGCCAACGGATGGCGCCGGGGCGTACTTCGTCGGCAAACAGGTCGTGGCGGCAGAGGGTTTCCAGCAGAGATAACGACAACAACGAACCGAAGGCCTGAGAATTGAAACTGCGACGCGACTGGGTGACGGGTTCCATTGAGCGCCTCGTTGGTGTTGTGGTGGGTAAGGAGGTGGGAAAACAATGCGGCTGGCACTCCGTCATCGTACCGCCCGGCGCCATGGCTTGCAATCTTTGCTGTACAATGGGCTCAAGAGTCAAAGCGGCGCGCGGACACAGGCGAGCACTCGGCCCCGCCTGACTTTAGCTGCTCGGCATCGCCGGCCGCGAAGGCGTCGATATAGTCGAAGCCCGCTTGCTTGGCGGCCTGCACGTGTTGGTTGAAAATGAGCGCGCCCAACCCCTTCTTACGCAGATCGGACCTAATCATAAACACATCGTTGTGAATGTGGTTGCTGTAAATCATACGTTTCTGCGCCAAGCCGCCGGACCACCCTCGCCCAAAAGCCCCTGGGACCAAGTTGCCCCGCAGTAGGCGCGCGTCCGCACGTTACGCCCAGGGATGGACATCCCTGGGCTGTGAATCCGGCCAGGCAATCCGGCGTTCGCCAAGCCGTCTGTTCACTCGGCCCAACGGTGCCTCGGACAACGAGTTAGCCCTTGGCCGATCAGTGGCCAAGGCAGTAGAATCGCGTACTTAACCAGTGGCCCTAGGGCCCCCACACAGGGTCTGGTTTTCGGATTCATTGGCACCTACCAACGCGCGCCATGCCTCGCTACAACCCAGCCGCGATCGAGCCCAAATGGCAAAACTACTGGGCCCAACACAAGACGTTCGCCACGCCACGTTTGCCGCGTGGACCCAAGCTGTACGTCTTGGACATGTTTCCCTACCCCAGCGGCGACGGTTTGCACGTCGGCCATCCCGAGGGATACACGGCCACCGATATCTTTTGCCGCTTCGAGCGAATGCGAGGCAAATCGGTCATGCATCCGATGGGCTGGGACGCCTTTGGACTGCCTGCCGAACAACACGCCAAGAAAACGGGCACGCCGCCCCGCGTGACCACCAAAAAGAACATCGCCACGTTCCGCCGACAGCTCCAGATGCTGGGCTTCAGCTACGACTGGGACCGTGAGCTGGCCACCACCGATCCCGAGTACTTTCGCTGGACGCAGTGGATTTTCCTGCAAATCTTCGACACCTGGTTCGATCACCAGAAGCAGCGCGGCCGCCCGATCAGCGAACTGTCCATACCCGCCGAGATCACCGTCAAAGGCTCCGAAGCGGTCCGTCGCTATCAAGACCAACACCGTCTGGCCTATCAGTCCGAAGCGCCGGTCAATTGGTGCCCCGCGCTGGGAACGGTTTTGGCCAACGAAGAGGTGATCGGGGGTTTGAGCGAACGTGGCGGCCATCCGGTGACGCGGCTGCCGCTGCGACAATGGATGCTGCGGATCACGGCGTACGCCGATCGACTCGAAAACGATCTGGCCGGGCTCGACTGGCCCGAAAGCATCAAAACGCTGCAGCGCAATTGGATCGGCCGCAGCACCGGCGCCGAAGTGGATTTCTTCATCGGCACGGAAACCTCGGGGCCGCAAGGACAACCCTCGCCTGTCGAATTCAAAACCTGGCGCAATACCCGGCCCGTAAGTGGATTTCCGCGCACGGGTGGCGACGACGTAATTCGGATTTACACTACCCGGCCCGATACTCTCTATGGAGCGACGTACATGGTGCTCTCACCCGAGCATCCGTTCGTCGAGCGGTTGACCAAGCCGGCTCAGGCGGCCGCGGTGCGAGCCTACCGCGAATAGGCGGCCCGCAAGAGCGACTTGGACCGCACCGATCTGGCCAAGGAAAAGACGGGCGTGTTCACCGGCTCGTATGCGGCCAATCCGGTCAATTCACGCCCTGTGCCGATTTGGGTCGCCGACTATGTGCTGGCCAGCTATGGCACCGGCGCGATTATGGCCGTCCCGGCTCACGATGCGCGCGATTTCGAGTTCGCGGTCCAGTTCGGCTTGCCGATCGTTCCGGTCGTCGATCCGGGCAATGACTCGGCGGTCAATCGCGACAACGTGCTGGCCGGCAAAGCGGTCTTCACCGACGTGGGAACGGCCATCAATTCGGGTCCCTACAATGGGCTTTTGACGGCTGAGTTCAAAGAGCGGATCACGGCCGATCTGGCCTCGCGGGGGCAGGGACGGCAGGCGGTGAACTACAAATTACGCGATTGGCTGTTCAGTCGGCAGCATTTTTGGGGCGAGCCGTTTCCGGTGCTGCACGAGGTCGATGCTGAGGGCAAACCGACCGGCCTGCTGCGTACGATTCCGGCCGAGGAACTGCCAGTCGATTTGCCGGATTTGAAAATCTTCCAAACCCACGGCAGCCCCGAGCCGCCTCTCGAGCAGGCACCTGCCGATTGGCTCTATCCCACGATCGACGGCCTGCGCTACAAGCGCGAAACCAACACCATGCCCCAATGGGCCGGTTCGTGCTGGTATTACCTCCGCTTCCTCGATCCGCGAAATGATCGCGCCCTGGTCGATCGCGAAATCGAGCGGGCTTGGATGCCGATCGACATTTACATCGGCGGCGCGGAACACGCCGTGCTGCATCTGCTTTACGCCCGCTTCTGGCACAAGGTGCTTTACGATCGCGGCGTGGTGAGCACGATTGAGCCGTTCCAAAAGCTGATCAACCAGGGCATGATCCTGGGCGAAATCGAATTGACCGGCTATCAAAAGAGCGACGGCAGTTGGACGAGCGCCGAAAAAGTCGACGCGGACGCCCAAGGGGGCCGTGTGCTCAAAGCGACCGGCGAAGCGCTCAAAGCCGTTCGGGTTTCGTCCGACCAGGTGGAAAAATCCCTCGACAGTTTCGTGCTTAAAGAGCACGCCGACATTCGGCTCGAAAGCCGCGCTTACAGAATGTCGAAAAGCCGCGGCAACGTGGTCAACCCCGATACGGTCGTGCGCGAGTACGGCGCCGATGCGCTACGGCTTTATGAAATGTTCATGGGACCCTTGGAAGCGACCAAGCCGTGGAGCATGGAAAGCGTCAACGGGGTGCGCGGGTTTTTGGACCGCGTCTGGCGAATGATTTCCAACGAGCGGAGCGAGCAGCCCGAAGTCAATCCGGCCGTCCAGAACGTGGAACCGACGGCCGAACAGAATCGCGTGCTGCACAAAACGATCCATGGCGTGACGCAAGATTTCCAGCGCATGGCGTTCAATACGTCGATCGCTAAAATGATGGAGTTTACGAACTATTTTCTCAAATGTGACGTCCGGCCGCGCGCGGCGATGGAGAAACTCGTTCTGCTCCTGGCGCCGCTGGCGCCGCACCTGTGTGAAGAACTTTGGCAATTACTCGGCCACACGCAGTCTCTGGCCTATGAACCGTGGCCCGCATTCGACCCGGCCGCGATTCATGAAGACACCGTCGAGGTGCCGGTGCAGATCAAGGGCAAGCTCCGCGCACGGATTACCGTGCCGGTTGGCGCCAGCGCCATGGACCTGGAAGAGGCGGCGCGCGCCGACAAGCGGATTGCCGAACTGCTCGTCGGCCAGACGGTCGTGAAAGTCGTCGTGGTGCCGGGCCGGATGGTAAACTTCGTCACGAAATAACAGCCTATCCGGGAACGCTCGGAGAAGGCACCGACGGTTCTCAGATAGGCTCTAAGTTCGACTTTTGCACTTTTTCTGGAGCGTGAATCGCGAATATGTCGGACAAAACGAGGCCCGAGCGAAGTTTCTGCAACCCCCGGTGCCTCTTTGACGAATGCCGAAAATGTGTTTTCCTCGGGAATTC
>JACQFF010000250.1 GCA_016200205.1 Planctomycetia bacterium | reverse complement strand
CGGAGTGCGATCTCGATTACATTCCCAACGAAGCCCGCCCAGCCCCCTGCGACCACGCCCTGTCCAACAGCTTCGGCTTCGGCGGCCAAAACATCTCGCTCATCGTCAGCCGCTACAAGCAAGCCGGATGAACGGCCGGCTGCGAATTGTTGGCGATTAAGCGACGATCTCGTAGCCCTTGCGCTGCGGGCGTGACTGCCAAGATTGGGCTTCCGAATCGCCGACGACCTGTTCGGCTTGCGGATCCCAATTGATTTTGCGCCCCAACCGGATCGCAATGTTCGCCAGGTGGCAAGTCGTGATCGAGCGATGGTGCGTGAACACGTCCGAGATCGGTTGCTTGCGAGCCTTGACGGCCTGAAAGAAGTTGGCCATGTGGCTGGTTGGCTTGCCGCCGTACAACCTTTCGATGGCGCCCTCGGGCAGTGGACGATCTTTCAAATCGTCGACGGGTTTGCCGGTGAGCGCGCCGCGACTGACGAAAAACGTACCCTTCTCGCCTTCGAACGTGACGCCGTTTTCGGTGTCGTGCCGAATCACGATTTCGGGACCGTCGGCGTACTTGCAGGTGACGTAAAATGCGGTGGCGGTGTTGTAGCCGTTAGGAATGTGTGGGTGCGTGGCGGTTCCTTCGACGGACGTGGGGCCGCTCTTATCGGCTCCGATCGCCCAAGTGGCGATGTCGACGTGGTGGGCGCCCCAGTCGGTCATCTTGCCGCCGGAGTATTCGTACCACCAGCGGAATTCGTAATGGCAACGTTTTTCGGTGTAATCGACCAGTGGAGTTTGCCCCTGCCACATCTCCCAATTGAGTTCAGGCGGAACCGGCATCACGGGGAAGGGGCCGCCCGTGGGAGCATCGCCGATGGCGCAGACGGCTCGTTTGACCTTGCCGATGCGTCCGTCGCGAATCATGGCGATGGCGGTGAGAAAGCGGCGGCCCATTTCGGTGCGCTGTTGCGTGCCGACTTGGAAGACGCGGCCCGTTTCCTTGAGCACTTTGCAAATCTGTTTGCCTTCGTCGATCGTCAGCGTCAGCGGTTTTTCGCAATAGATGTCCTTGCCGGCCCGCATGGCTTCGATGGCAATTTTGGTGTGCCAGTGATCGGGCGTGACGATGGTCACGATGTCGATATCCTTGCGGTCGAGGATTTTGCGATAGTCGCCGTACAGGTCGGCTTTGCCACCCACTTTTTCATTTGCGGCTTCAAGATGTTTGCGATCGACGTCGCAGACCGCCACGATATCGCCAAACGGCAGCACGCCCTTGTAAAGCCCTTCCCAGCGGCTGCCGGTGCCGATGCAGCCGACCACGTGGCGATCGTTCTTGCTTTGGCCTTCGGCGGCAGCGGCATATTCGCTTGTAAACCAATAGGGAGCAGTAAAACCAGCCGCGGCGGCAGCGGCCGAGGTTTGCAGAAATCGACGGCGATTTTGCGACTGGTTGCTCATCGTGACGCACCTTTAGCGAGTGAGGGGTGGGCCATTGGACTATTGATCACGGCAGGAACCGTTTTGAGGAGCTTCAAGTGTAGCCACCCCGGCGGTTCGATGCAAAAGGCGCGGAATGTCGGGCAGCCGACTGACCGCTATTTCTTCAATTCACCATCCGCACGACAGAGCAAGGTCCGATCGATGCTGGCAATCGTCGGGCGGCCAGATAGCGCCATGTCCAAATCTAGCTCATCGCGCAGCAGCTCAAGCAGATGTTCGACACCGGCCTGACCCGCGACGGCCAGAGCCCAGAGGTAAGGTCGGCCGATCAATACGGCGCGAGCTCCCAGGGCTAAGGCCTTCAATATATCGCTGCCGCGGCGAATGCCACCGTCGACCAGGATTTCGACCCGATCTCCGACGGCGTCGGCAACTTCCGCTAGCGCTTCGCTCGTGGACAGCGTGCCGTCGAGCTGCCGGCCGCCATGATTCGAGACGATAATGACGGCGGCGCCAGAATCCACGGCGCGGCCGGCATCGTCCGCCGTTAAAATGCCTTTGATCACCAGCGGCAGTTGCGACAGGCTGCGCAGCCACTCGATTGCTTCCCATGTCAGGCTAGGGTCCCAGATTTCGGAAATATACTGGACCAGCGCCGAGCCCTCTTCGCGGGCTTCCATGCGATCCAAGCCGACCCGTTCGAGGTTTTTCCAAGTCATGCCGGGCGGGAGTCCAAAACGGTTGCGCTCGTCGCGATCGCGCCGGCCCACCAGCGGCGCATCGACGGTCAAGCACAGCGCGCGGTACCCGGCTCCTGTGGCCCGTTCGACCAACGAGCGAGTTACGCCCCGATCGCGATAGCAGTAGAGTTGAAACCAGCGGGCCCCGGCTGGGGCAGCGGCAGCCACTTCTTCCAAACTGAACGTGCCGGCAGTGCTGACGACTTGGATAATGCCAGCCGCTGTTGCGGCGCGAGCCACGGCGCATTCGCCCTCTGGATGAGCCAAGGCATTGAACGCACAAGGGGCGGTCAACACCGGAAACGAAAGGCGTTGACCGAGAACCGTCGTGCTCAAGTCGCGCGTCGCGACATCGACCAAAACCCGGGGTCGCAATCGCAATCGTTGCCAGCCGACGCGGTTTTCGCGAATGGTCAGTTCGTCCCCGGCACCGCCGAAATAGTAGTCGAACACCATCTGCGGCAGCCGCTCGCGCGCAAGCCGCTCGTAATCGTCGAGATTGATTGGGACCATGGCTGAGAGCGGATCGAGGGGCACGGAAACCGAAGTCGCTAGTTTCAGGCTAACAGAACCAGCGGTGGACAAAAAGGCAGTTTTACGCGCCGGGCGACAGCCATGGAACAATTGGTTAAGATGGGCCGGTGGCTGGATCCCATCCAGGAGCGGCAATTTTACCTTGTGGGCACTTTATTATTCATGCCAGAAAGGACCGAGCAATGATTAAAACCGTTTTGAGTTTTTGCACCATGCTTTCGGCGCTGGGGCTGGCCCTAGTGGCACGGGCGGCAGACGAACACAAACACGAGGAAGTCCATATCAACGAAGCTGTGGCGATATTGCTGCCGATGAAAGCCAGCGGCGTGAATGGCGCCATTTTGCTCAAGCAGGAGAAGGGTTACGTACAAGTGAGCGGCGAAGTCAGCGGGCTGAAGCCGGGCAAGCACGGCTTTCATATCCACATGTTCGGAGACTTGCGTTCGCCCGACGGAATGTCGGCCGGCGGCCACTACAATCCCAAGGGTCACGAGCATGGAGGACCCGACGCGAAAGAGCACCACGAAGGCGACTTGGGCAATATCGACGCCAACGACAAGGGCATCGCCAAAGTGGACGTCAAGGCAACCGGCGTCGAGTTGCATCACATCGTCGGCCGCTCGGTCGTCGTTCATGGCGACGCCGACGATCTGACATCGCAGCCGGCCGGCAACGCGGGCCCGCGCATCGCCGTCGGGGTGATTGGATTAGCTGAGGTCAAGACTCCCGCCACCGCCAAGTAATAGCGCAACGAGTAAGCGGTCCTGATCGAGGAATAAGACTCCGGGCGACTCCGGTTTGTTACCCCGTCGCTCGGAGCTTTGCATTCCTTTCAAATCAGGCAAGTTGCCGGGTTTGTCCGCGCGGCCCAAAGACGCACAAATCGATCGAAGCCCCAGTCGGTCTCTCTTGTTGGCGCGACGCCAAATCGCTACGATCCGGCCCCATTTCTTATCTACCTCTCAAGGAGCGATAACCATGTTCGTCAATGCCCTGGCCCTGGCGACCGCGTTGGTTTTGGCCGAGCCCTCGAAGTCGCAGTTTGTCGTGGAGAGTCGGATCGTCGAAGCAGAGCAAAACGGTCTGGGCCACCCGAAGGAAAACGAGGCGATCCTGGCTCCGAAAATCACAGTTTTCGATGGCCAGTCCGTGAATGTCGGCCAAACAACTCAGACGCCGTTCGTGACCGCGATCAAAACCGCGATGCCAGGCACCAAGCCAGCTAACACACTTCTTACTGAAGGGCTAAATGTCCCACCGAATCCGCCGTTTCCTGGCCAGATCAAAGCTGTGTCCATCGGCGAAGAACGCCCCGCCCTGGCTCCCGGCGGCCAGGGTGTTGACCCAGTTCTCGAACGCATGAATCGCGTCGTCCAACAAATCACGCCGCAGACCGCCGAGCCGGTCATCACCGTCGTTACCGAAGGACTACAAATCAATCTACAGGTGACCAGCGTCGACTCCGACACTGTATCTCTCGACGCCACGATTCAGACTGCCAACATCCTGGATGTAAAGGAGCGGGTCGTGGACGAAGTGGGCACGACCATTCAGTCGCCAAGAGTGGAAACCGTTCGAGTGCATGCCACGGAGACCGTTCGGCTCGGCGAAAAGACGACCCTTTCGTGCGGCAGCAATTCCAATCGCTCGGTCGAATTCGTGATTCGTCGTTACAGCGAAACCGATCCACCACCCAAGCAAGTGAAATCCGGGGTGTCCCTTGACGCCATTAAACCCACCTATTAGCGTGCGTGAGAAAGAGACTCGTCTAGCCGTTGCTCGCCACGGCCGCCATGAGCAATTCGAACAGGCGATCGACTTCCAAGCGGGTTGGCTCATCGAGCGCGAAGCCAACCGGTCCCCGGACGAGTGTGTTCGAAAAAACTCCCTGCTTGACCAGTAGATATTTTTCGACGGCCAGAAAGGCGTCGAGGCTGTGCTGCAACGACACCAACGCGGCCAGCGGCAGCCAAATGCGATAGGCGACCTCCTCGTCGCCGGCCTGAAGTGCTCGCCAGAGAGGCACGATCGCCTCGATCAGATCGGCCCCGGGCATCGTGCCAACGATTCCGCGGCGAAAACTGTCGACCAAGGCAATTCCGCCCGTGCCCTCGAAGACGCGAGCCCGATTGCCGGTCGCCTGATGCAGTTCGGACAGGCGGGGGCCGATCGGCACGGCTTCGGGCTTGAAAAACACGCGCGGACCAAACTCGTCCAGCAGTCGCGCTTGCAGCGAAATGGACATGGGCCGGCCGACGTAGCCGCTGGCGTCTTGCACCACGACGGGGATGGCGATTGCCTGGAAAATCCGTCGGTAGTATTCCAACACTTGCTCTTCGCCCAGCGCCGCCGCGATCGGCGGGATCGCCATGACGGCGTCGGCCCCGACCTTTTCGGCGTGCCGGGCATATTGAACGGCCGTGTGGCTGCTTTCCGCGCCCACGCTGATGACGACGCCGCCGCGCGCGTGGCCGAAGCGAGAGACATGTTCCGCCAGCTCGTTGCGCTCCTGGCTCGAAAGGCGCAGGACCTCGGAGACCATGGCCATCACGATGCCATCGGCCCCGCGGTCGAAGAGCCAATGGATCTCTTTTTCGAGCGTCGCGTAGTCGATCGATTCGTCGGCGTGATACGGTGTCTGAAACACGCTCAGCACGCCAGCGAGCGATCGCGATGGTTTGCTGATTTGAGCCGCCACAGACTCTCCCCGCGCTCGGATGTCGTGCGGCCAGCCGCACGCCTTCATCCACTAAACCCTACCGAGCGCCCGTTGGCAAGCCGCTTGGGGCGACGCTTATGCGGCATGGCGCTTGCCGGGCCGGGCCGCCGCTTTGGGTACGCTGCGCAATTCGGCCGTGACGCGGACGACCAGCGCGTCGGTCGCCTGGCTAACTATCGCGGTTTGGACGGCCGGGTCGAGCTTGCCGCAGTCGGCGAACGCGGCTGCCAATTCCCGATGGACGATGTCCAAGGCCCGCGAGCGTACGTAGCCGCGCGCTTCGGATATCCGCATGGTCGTCGCCCGACGCCGAACCCGGTCCAAAACCGTGGCATAGCTGCGCTGCACCAACTCTTGGGCCGCTTGTGCCACAAACCGAGCGGTGCGTCTGCGCGTAAAGAAACTCCAAATGCCCATGCCAAACTCCTATGGCTTACGCCCAAAATCCCTTCGGGTGAGTCATCGATAAGCCGTCCCACACCCGCCGGTGCTCCCGGACACGTGGTAGACGGCCCCTTAGAGCATCGAATCGCCCGGGGGGCTATCTTCAATGGCCGCCAGCGTGGCGGGGTTTTTCTGCGCTGCTAGCCCAAACCGCCAGGCCGAGCGGCGGAGCCGCCCTGTCGCTGCCGCCCTTGACCTAAACCCAATGATGTTTTAGGTTACGAAGGCTATTGAGACATACATAGCTAGTGGGCCAAGGGCGACTAAACGATAGCGCTGGGAAGCAGGGTGTTTGACGACGTCCACATGGTCGATTTTCTAACTAGATTTCAATAGGCGCCGTCGCCAAGAGGCTAAGGCAGCGGATTGCAAATCCGCCATCGTGGGTTCGACTCCCACCGGCGCCTCTCGTGCAATCGAGCCCGATCCTCACGTCAATTACGTGAGTTCCGGGCTTTTTTCATGCGCCCTCGAGAAGGCAAAAGAATGGTTCGAGTCGGACTGCTTTTCGCAAAACCATCCAAGCTTCGCCTTTTTTCTGTTTCATCTAATTTGCCAGGCCAATGCGACTCGCCAAGCGCTTGACAATAACTTGAGAGCCGTTAGCATGGCCGGGTTGTTTCGTTTATTGTTTGGACCCACGTACGGAGATTTTAAGATGAGCAAGGGATTGAAGTATCGTTGGCACTTTGCGGCAATTCTCGTGGCAGGTTGTGTGTTCACATTCAGCCTGGTGATGGCCGGCGGAAGCCGTACCAGCGCAAGTACCGCGACTGACCAGGCCAAGTCGTTGACAGCAACCTCTAGCCAGGTGAAGAGCGTTACCAAAGCTCCAGAGAGCGACCAGACCGCCCGGCGTTATCGCCGAATAATTTGGAGAAGGCGGGTTGCCTGACAATTTCGATTAAGGGCCTATCCGAAAACCGCCGGGGGCTGTCCCGATTTTGGGGAGTCCGCGGAGCCAAATGGGGCTGTCCCATTCTCCGAGGCGCATTTTCGGATAAGGTCAACGAATGAACGCTCGATTATGAACAAAGGCCCGCGGCTCGGGGTGCCGCGTGGCCTTTACTTTCGCGCCTGTGCGAAAAAGGGGTCAGAACTATTTACGGCACGTGCCGTAAATAGTTCTGACCCCCTTTGTCCTCCTTTTGTCCTCCGGGCCTAAGAATCTCGGCATGTTTCTTGCCGTTAGGGTTTGGCTTCAATGAACACGTCGACTTGCTGGCCGACGTACATCTTTGCGTCGGCCTCATCGATCGCGTAGATGATCTGCAACACGCGGGTGTCAATCCGCTCGGTGTTGTCCCCCGTCAAGGATTTCTTGGCCGTGACGAAGGGTTCGGTGCGGACGAACTTGAGCGGGAATTTGTGCTGCGGCGCGCCGCGCATGTGCGCGACGGCGGGTGCGGCGGGGTTAAATCGGGAAATATCATTCTCGTCCACGTCGGCGCGTACGTGCAAACGGTTCACGTTTCCGACGACCACCAGGGCCTGGTTCGACTGGGCGCTGACGAATTCGCCGACGCGGACGCTGACCTGCAACACCTGGCCGTCGACGGGAGATACCACCGTGGTCCGCTTTAATTCAGTGCGGACCAGGTCCGCATCCGCGCGGGCCTGGTCGACGGCGGTCCGGGCGATCTCTTTGTCGGGACCCCATGCGCCGGCCTTGAGCAGCGCGTCGTCAGCCTCTGCGACATGAGCCTCGTACTCCGCGGCTCGGAAAAGTAACCGCTTGGTGACCAATTCCTGCTCGGTGGCCACTCCGCGGCGAAAGAGTTGCTCGGCTCGCTTGAAATCGTCTTCGGCGCGAGAAGCCGTCGTCTGAGCCGAGCGGACTCGGGCTTCGCTGGCAGGTAACGATTCTGGGCGAGGCAACGCATCGAGCCGCTTGAGTGTCGCCTCGGCCGCCGCCAACTTGGCCTCGCTCACCGCCAACTCAGCCCGCAGCCGCCGATCGTCGACGCGAAACAGCGGCTCTCCCCGGCTCACTCGTTTGCCGACCTCATCGGCCGGCACGTGAACCTCCAGCACGACCCCCGACAGCGAAGCGCCGACGGCGATATTCTGCGACTGCGCCTCGACGATTCCCGCCGCCGCGATCGACGAGCCGAACGCGGAGCGTGCCGGACTAGCGGGCGGAGCGAGGTCGGGCAACGAACGCTCCGCCTGAACGACATGCCACACGGCCACCAGCAGCATGAATGCCGATACCAGCGTCAGAATGTAAACGTAAAGTCGGCTGCTCACGGCCCACCCTCGGTGGTCTGGGATTGACCGCCGGCCGCGGCCGTCGATTCGATGCGCTGCACCCGCCCATCGATCATGTGAATGATCCGGTCGCCGAAGCCGACGACACGGTTGTCGTGCGTCACCACAACGACGGCGCGATCCGGGTGCACGGCCACGCGCCGGAACAATTCCATGACCGTCTGGCCCGACGCGGCGTCGAGCGCGGCCGTCGGCTCGTCGCACACCAACAGCCGGGGATCGTGGACCAACGAGCGAGCGATGGCCACTCGCTGCTGTTGTCCGACGGAGAGTTGCCACGGCAGCGCGTCGGTGCGACTGCCTAACCCCAACGTGTCGAGCACGGCGCAGGCCCTGCGAATCGCTGCGCGCCGTCCGTGGCCGGCGACCAACAGCGGCACGGCGGCATTCTCGCCGGCCGTCAGGGTGGGCAGCAGATTAAATTGTTGAAACACAAAACCAATGTGTCGTCCGCGGAACTCGACCAGGCGGTTTCCCGACAGCCGCCGCAACGGTTGTCCTAGGACGCACACGTCGCCGTCCGACGGATCAAGCAACCCGGCGATCGTCGAGATCAGCGTCGTCTTGCCGCAGCCGGAGG
>JACQFF010000251.1 GCA_016200205.1 Planctomycetia bacterium | reverse complement strand
ACCACGAACGAGACTAGGCCAATGGCTCCCAACAGGTGTTGTGGCCGCTGGCCGAACCCGGTCAGGAATTTGACCGTCAGCAGATCGAGAAAGCCTTTGATGAAGCGGCCCATGCCGTATTTGGAGTGGCCGAATTTGCGTGGCCGGTGCTCGATCGCAAGCTCTCCGATCGTGAATCCGCGCGCGGCGGCCAGCACGGGCACGAAGCGATGCAATTCACCGTACAGCCGGACCTCGCGCAAAACTTCGCGGCGGTAGCACTTCATGCCGCAATTGTGGTCGTGCAACCGAACCCCGGTGAGCCAACTCACCAGCGCATTGAAAACGCGCGAGGGCAGCACTTTGTGCCAGGGGTCGCGACGCACCTGCTTCCAGCCGCACACGACATCGAGCTGTTCTGACATGGCAGCCAAGAATCGCGGGATCTCGCGGGGAT
Source organism: Planctomycetia bacterium (assembly GCA_016200205.1). Lineage (GTDB taxonomy): Bacteria > Planctomycetota > Planctomycetia > Pirellulales > PALSA-1355 > PALSA-1355. The sequence continues at coordinate 36,068 of JACQFF010000251.1, read as the reverse complement.
CGTCCTGCAAATCGGCGTCCAAGGTCATGACCATTTCGCCCTGCGCGGTCTTGAACCCGGCGGACAGCGCGGCCGCTTTGCCAAAATTGCGGCGAAATCTCAGCCCGCGGATGCGCGGATCGCGCTCGGCCAGGTTGCAAATCACCTGCCAGGAGCCGTCGCTCGATCCGTCATCCACCAGCACGATGTCCAAATCATAGCCGTGCTCTCGCGCCACCTGGTCCAATTCCCGATGCAAGCTTTCCAGGCTTTCGCGTTCGTTATAGACAGGGATGACGGTGGACAGCATGGGCGCAACAAGAGGAAGGGTGGAAATCGAGGATCGCGCCGGCACTGTGGCGGCCCGTTGTGTTATTGCCCGAGGGTAGCAAAGAGCCGCGGTGTGAGCTCAGCGGCTGCCCGAGGCACTGTATTCGGGCTTTACAGCCGCGGCGGGCTTGCGTATCCGGCGCCAACCCACTGCATATAGGATAATCGAAATCACCAGCTCCGACACTAGCCAAACGAGGCGAAAAAGGATTGCCGAGACGATCGCAACGCTCGCCCCGTATTGCGGTTGCACGAGTTGGTCGAGCACCCACTCTCGCATCCCCAGCCCGCCGGGAATTTGCGACAAGAACCCGGCCACCACGGCCAACGAAACCGCCGCCGTGTGGAGCGAGAGATCGTAAAAGGGTCCGTCGACCGCTGCGCCCATGGCCCTTAACGTGGCCCACAGGCTTATCCCTTGCAGCAGCCAACCGACGGATATCGAGGCCCAGCCGATCAGAATCGCACGCGCGCCCATCCGGCTGAGTTTGTCTCCCGTTGTGGGATTCAACTTGCCCACGCGGAGCACGTGAATCAGCCATTGAAAGATCCTCGGCACGGTCGGCACGCCGGTGATCAGCATCGATCCCAGCGCCGTGCCGATGAGTAGCGTCTTGTCAGGGTGCCAAATGATCAGTAGCAATGCGGATAACGCCGAGCCGGCGGCCAGCATCGTCAGGGTTTCGAAAAACACGCTGGCGGCGACCACCGTGTTTTCCACACCAGGGCTGGTGAGCAGCCCGCGGCGCAAAACGATCACCATCCATTTACCGGGCACGTACTTACCCAGTTGCGATACGTAGTAAGCCCGCAGCGATTCGCCAAGCTTCGCCTCTTGATCGGCGTGGACCAGGACGCGGTGCCAAAAGATGGCCGCCGGCAAGATTCCCAACAAATACAAAACGCCAGAGGCCACTAGCCACAGGGGCTCGATGTGCCAATCGTGCTGGCCGAGGTTTTCGAAGGCGCTGACCACGGTGTGGCGAACGAACCAAATCAACAGCGCCAGCACAACGAGCTTGGCGACGGTTGGCAGCCAGCGGGTCCAGTGTCTACGGGGCGCTTTCACACGCTTACTCGGGGAGTCGGTTGGTTTGTGGGCGGGCTATTGTGTCCGGCATGGCACGACTGCACAAGACGAATCGGCCCCAATGTGGACGGCCGGGTGGTAGCATCAGGTCGCCGCCGCGACTGACCCGCCCTGCATTCTAATGCCTGGCGACCTTACCTGCTTGGGGCGTTTGGCTTTACCTATGCCCTTGGCTCGGGCTAGGATAGCTGGAAACGAAGCCTGCGACAGCAGCCATTTACCGGGGATAGAACGCCATGAATCCAATTTTCATCCTTTCCGCCGTGGCCGTCTTGGGGATCGAGGTCGGTTGGGAGCCCCTGCCCGAGGGCGGCCATGAGTACACGATCCAAATCGAGCCGCAATTGCTCGAAGTGTTGCGGCAGGGCAAGGAGATTATCAGCGAAGTTCCTCCACAGCTCAACGTACGCCGGTATCGAGTGACTCTCGGCACGCAAAGACTTGCACAGATCGATGGCGAACCACAGCCGGCACCGGAAAGCAAGCGGCCGCGGCGCGAACAGCCCGATCCGGCCGAAAACCCGTTCACGTCGGCGCGAGAGCCTGCCGCGCCCGACGATTCTCAGCGTGCGCCAGCGCCGGAACCGCCAACCTTCTCCCATTCCGAACCGGCGGCCGCGCAACCACCGGCGAACCACGCAAAACGCAAGGCAGACCCGCCGGGCATATTGCCCGCGATTAGCAGCGGAAGCAAGCCGATTGAAGCCCAACCGGCGACGCATCACGAGCCCGAAAGTGTCGACACGAAAAAACCGGCGTTGCCCGCGACCGATGCCGCCGATCCAGGCCGTCCGTGGGTGCCGCTGTTGATCGCGCTGGTGCTGCTTTGCTGCTCGTTGGGAGCTAACGCGTACCTCGGCTGGATCGCCTGGGACGCGCGCCGAGGGCATCGCGACGCGCTGGCCAAGTTTCGCGCGGCCGGGGCTTGACGCGTATACTTTCTCAAAGAATGCCGCTAACCGGCCAGTGACTTAACAATACCGCTTGCGGCTTAGCGGCCGGTGCGTGCTGGCCCCGCTTTCTCGCTAAAACTCCATCGCACGAAACGCCTTGAGCCCGATCTGCATGGGAACAAGCGTGGCGACCAGGCCCGTCAAGCATGCGGCGGCGGTTCCCGCGATCAACCAGGTGCGCATCCGAAACGGGTCGACATCGGCTTGCATCGCCGCCAAATAGAAATGCGAGGGGAGCGCGGTGAGCAAGACGACCACAATGATATAGCTTGCGCTGATTACAAGGTTCAACGTTCCGCCGAAACCGGCCGCGATTTTCGAGGGCGACTCTTCGCGCAAATCAGGCATCTTCGCCCCCAGTCCCACCGCGATGCCCGAGAGGCCAACGCATAGTAGCAAGCAGGTCAACTGGTGGATCGCCAGCACCAGCGGCGAGATGTGCAGCATCAGATCGCTGAGCAAGATGAGCAAGCAACAGGGAACGGCCGAGCCGGCGGCTGCAAACAAGAACTTGCCCCACAAGATCGAGTCGCGGCGCACCGGCAGCAGGCCCAAAATCCAGAATCGCCGCCCTTCGAGGCTCAGCATGGGGAAAATAAATCGCGTGGTGAACGTGGAGAGGATCAGTCCCACGACGGCCAGATTCAGGAAGCTGATCATGTTGACCCAGGCGATGTAGTTGACGTCGTAGCTGAAGCGGCGGATGTTGGCGAAATACAAGGTCAGCAAGCCGAAGAAAATGATGAACTGCGACCATTGAACCGGATCGCGGCGGAACAACCGCAGGTCCTTCACGATCAGCAGGCGCATTTGGGGCGTCAAAAGGGGCGTCGAGCGCATCACGGCCTGATCGAGCCAGAACTGCTTGCTGGGTCTGCGTGGCGCGCGCTGGGTCCGAAGCTCGCTGTAGCTAGTGCGGTAAATCCGCGCGCTCAGGCCGACCGCCAAGACGCGGAAAAACAGAGCATTCGAAATCAACAGCGACAAGAACAACAGACTCTCGGCCCAGGGCGCCTTGCCGGTGGGACCGGGATCGCTGCGCGCCGCCTCGAGCAGTCCGGAACTCAGCCACCAACTGGGCAACAGTCGGTACTCACTGAACTGCAGCCGCCCCAGCATCTCCTGAAACCAGATCGGCGTGAGCAGGTTGCCCTCCGTCTTACCCAAGAGCGACCAGGCGAATAAGATCGCCGCGGCAACGGCCGCCCATGCGCTAAACGCGACGAAGTGACGCTGAATGCGCGCCACCCGGTGGATGAACAACATGCACAGAATGGCGCCGATCCCGCCAGGAATATAGATAAATGCCGCCATGAACGGCAGCAGCAGCGCGAAATAATACCAGGGGGCATCGGCCTGCAGACCGTAAGCCACGAGCATCGGACTGCCTAGCAGCACGAATCCCCAACTGCTGAAGACGATCGCTTCTTGAAATTTGTGCAGCACGATCCGCTCGGGTCGCATCGGAGTCGTGAGCAGGAATTCCGCTTCCGCGGAGCAGTACAATCCGCCGTAGAGAATAATGCCCGAGGAAAGCACGAGCATCATCATCAGCGATGCGAAGAACACGTTGTAAATCGCCTGCACCGTTTGCGCGTGCGTCACAGTGTGGCCGATCGTGTCGCTCAAGAACTCGAATCCCTTGTTGAACAATTGAAACAGGCCAAACCAGAACAGCAGACTCAAGACGATGACCAAGGTCACACGGAACCGCGACCTGGCTAAAGATTGGCGAACCGCGGCCGCCAGGATCTTCGCGCGCACCCACCACAGTAGCCTGGCTTCGGCGCCATAGGAAAGCGGCCTCAGCAGAATTGCCGTGGTGGGCTGGACAAGGGTCAGCGGCAGGCTGGATGCGGGAGCAAAGTCGCTCATGGTGGTCCGTCCTCACGCGCGAGCGGCGAGGGCGTAGGAACCTGCGACGTGGCGCCGTTTTGATCGGCCTGCAACCGCTCGGCCTCGGTGAAGCTCAGGTACAAATGTTCCAAGGAGGTTTCGTGAGTCGCGAGTTTCCGCCGCAACTCGTCGAGAGTACCCAAGAACTTCAGCCGTCCTTCGTCGACGATGCCGACGCGGTCGGCGATTTCTTCCGCGATCGACAGCAAGTGGGTGGACATGAAAATCGTTTGGCCCTGGGCGGCTTTGGCCCGCAACAAATCCTTGACCAGGCGGACGCTCCTCGGATCGAGCCCGACCATGGGCTCGTCGATCACGAGCACGCGCGGGTCGTGCAGCATGGCCGCGGCAAACGCCAGGCGCTGTTTCATGCCGTGGGAATAACTTTCGGTAAGATCCTCGACAAATTCCTGCAACCGGAACGCCTCGATTTGTTCGGCAATTCTCTCCGCGGTTTGGCGCCGATCCAGGCCATACATTTCGGCGATGAACTGCAGAAACTCACTGCCCGACAGCTTGTCGTACAGATAGGGGACATCCGGCACGTAGCCGAGCAAGCGATTGGCCGCGCTGTTGTTCTTCGTCACATCATGGCCGCAGAGCCGGATCGTGCCCGAACTGGGCCGCAGCAGCCCCACGATCATTTTGATCGTCGTGGTTTTGCCAGCTCCGTTGGGTCCCAGAAATGCGAATAGCTGGCCTGGCGGGATTTCCAGGTTCAACTCGGAGACGGCGATTTTGCCGCCATACCTCCGCGTGACGTTCTCGAATTGGATCATGGCGCGCTCGACGAACTCCGACGGTGGACAACAGATTGAACCAACTCGTTCCCTCAGGGAGCATCGCTATTGAGTTGTTTGAGTAACCCATTGGCCAATCGGCTGGGCAGCTTTTCGGTCCAGTTTTCGGTCCAACCGTCTCCCATCGCCTGCCACATTTCTTTCGACCGATTGTCTGGCAGGCGAATAAAATGCAGATGGGATTTGAAAATGGAGACTTCCTGCCGCAACACCACCCCGTCGTCCCGAACCCAAACTCGGCCGCGATTATCATTGCCGGCAAGGCCCGATCCAGAATCGTTTCGGTAGACAATCACACGGCAATTGACCCGCTCTCCATCCCAGGTGATTCGCTCTTCTTGCTCCACGCTCGCCTGCAGGATTTCCATCGGGCTGCTCGGCGGACGGAAAGGGCTGAACAACGGCACGGTCCAGGTCTGGCCCACGCGCAATCCCGGCATTCTCCCCTGGGGCGAGAGTTCGTCGACCACCAGTGAACCCTGCGGCAGGTAGCGCTCCAGCTTGTAGGGAATCTCGCCCGATTGCACGCTGAGCTTCAAGCAAGTGCCTTCGATCTGCCCTTCCACTTTGATCGCATCGGGTATATCGGCCACGCGCACGCGCGACTCGAAGCTAACGAGCCGGCCCAGCGGGTCGATCACCACGCGGCTCTTTTTGTCGATATCCAATGGGCCGAATTCCTGGAGCACGGGCTTGAACACGGCCGCCAACCAGCCGGGCGCAATCTCGTCCAAGGGAAACTCGCCCAAGTACACTCGACTGTACAAGTTCGTGATTCCATCGTCGCGCGGCGCGATTTTCGTGGCCGCCCAACCGATCACCCTGTCCTGCAAACGAATGCTCCAGCAGACCGGCGGCTCCGCGTGCGTTGCTTTCAAAATCGAACTGTAGTTGGGCGGTTCGCCGATCAGCACCGGAGGCAGGATCTTCGCGACCACCAGCCAGCCCATCGTGGCCAACCAAAACAAGACCACAGTCACGTTGAACGGGTGATTACCCATGGTGGCGATTGACGGGAATCCGTGCGAAAGGAGTGAAACCAGCACCCAGTTTACCCCATTTTCCGTTGACTGGCGAGGCGAGCCGCCAGACGCGCACCGCGGCACGCGGCGCGAACTGTTCGCGGCGAACAGAATCACCCCTTAGCCGTGCAAGGCTCGAACCTTCCGGCGAGCGGGCCTGTCTTGATTAGCGGTCAAAGCCACGAACGTGGACGACAAGCACCGCGGTAGGCAAAAGTGACAAGCATTGTCCCAGCCTGCCTAGTTTCAACGAATTCAGAATTTGCGGAAAGATTCAAACAGATTCTCCTTACGCGGATTGTGATTTGTTTCACAAGCCGCCACGGGATTTCGCGGATTAGATTTGTATCAAAAGCGATAATGTCGTAGCATGACGGGTCGTGGAATCGGGCAAGGTAAGGGAGGTGCCAAATCATGTCGAGGTCTACGTACTTCGTTCAAGAGTGCCCGACGTGTGGTCGAAGCTTGCAGGTGCGCGTCGAATATCTGGGCCGCCAGGTGGTGTGCCAACATTGTCGCGGTAACTTCGAAGCTTGTGATCCAGCCAGCGCCGCCTATCCGCCGTCCAAATCCGGGCTCAATCTGCTGCGTCGCGCGGATGAACTGCTCGACTCCATTGGCCAGCAGCGCCCGCGCCCGGTGGCCTAACGGCAGCGCAACCGCTCGAGATCGTCGAAAAACCTGGGGTAGGTCTTGGCCGTGCATCCAGGATCGTCGACGATTACGCCGGGCACTTTCAACCCGGGCAATGCCATGCTCATGGCCATCCGATGATCGTTGTATGTGTCGATACGCGCGCCGTGCAGCCGGCGCGGCACAATTCTCAGCCCGTCGGGCCGCTCTTCCACTTCGGCGCCGAGTTTGCCGAGTTCCGTTGCCAACGCGCTGATGCGGTCGGTTTCTTTATGCCGAATATGGCCGACGCCGCGGATCTGGGTAGGCGAATCGGCAAACACCGCCACGGCCGCCAGGGTCTGCACCGTGTCGCTGATCGCGTTCATGTCGACATCGATGCCCCGTAGCGGCTTGCCCACGACTGTAATGGCGTCGTCGTCATAGATCACTTGGCAGCCCATCTGCTCCAGGCACTTGCAGAAGCTGGTGTCTCCTTGCAAGCTGTGCTCGTTTAAGCCTTCCACGCGAACTCGCCCGCCGGCAATCGCGGCCGCGGCCCAAAAGTAACTGGCGGCCGAGGCGTCGGGCTCGATCTGGTAGTCGCAAGCGTGGTAGCCGCGCAACTCGATTTCGAAGGCCGCCAGATCAGCCGCGCTTGTCACTTCGGCCTCGAATGCCCGCATCACGGCCACCGTCATTGCGACATAGGGCTTCGAAACTAGCCCGCCGACAATCTCGATTTTGACGGTCGCAGCGTCGCGTGCGCCCGTGGCGCACGGAGCGACCAGCAGCATGGCGCTCAAGAACTGACTCGACACGTCGCCGCGGATCGAGACATTGTCGAGCCGCAGTCCGTCCGCGTGCACCAGGACCGGTGGGCAGCCGCTATTCGTTTCGCTCTCGGCCCGCACGCCAAGCCGCTTTAGCACATCGAGCAAATCCTTGATGGGCCGCTCATGCATGCGCGGCGTGCCGTGCAAGCGATAGGTGCCGTGACCCAGCGACACCAACGCCGTCAAGAAGCGAACGGTTGTGCCGCTGTTGGCGATGTACAAGTCGGCGGAGGTCGATGGTATTTTGCCGCCGCAACCCGTCACGCGAATAATCCGTTGATCGCGATTTTCGACGATCGTGATTCCCAGCGAGCGGAGCGCCTCGATCATGACCCGCGTGTCTTCGCTATCCAACGCGCCGCGCAATTGCGACGTTCCTTCAGCCAAGGCCGCGCAGACCAACGCGCGATTCGTCAGGCTTTTGGAGCCCGGCGGCCGAATGCTCGCATCGAGCGGCGCCGTAACGGGTTGGATTTCAATGCTCGAAGCCACGATCGCTGAATCAACTCCGCAGATTTGTTATCGGACTTCGTGCGGCCCAGCCGTCGGCATGGCGGCTGGGTTCCAAAGGAACGAGAGGCAAATTGCCCGAACCGAGGGGCCACAACTTGTTTGCCTGGATGCCGCGGGCACAAGAGGCGCGCTCTCGTCGCCGCGCGGCCTCTTGGCGCTCTGCAACCCAGAGAGCAAAATTGTCTGCTCCACCCAGAAGATAATTTTCCAACCGATTGAGGAACTCGACTACGGAGCCGCGATTTTCCATAAATGGCGGTCGCTGCGCACGTACAACGCACCGCCGGAAATGGCGGGCGAACATTGAATCGGACCTTCGAGCTGCCCTTTGCCCACAATCTCGCCGCGGCTCCCATCGACACTGATTTCCACGACCTGGCCTGCGCCATTTTGGCTGATGCAATACAAGCGATTGCCGGCCAGCGTCGGAGTGCCCCAGAACTCTCCTTCCAGCCGTACGCGCCAGGCAATCTGTCCGTCCACCGTGCTGGCACACGCCAAAACTCCGGCCCGATTGATCACCAGCAGTCGCCCTCGATCCACGACCGGACTGGCCGCCCCAGGCAGCAGCGCCGACGCGTTCCAGACTACTTCCGGCTGCGGGTCCGAAGTGGAACGCAGCGCCGTGAGGCCTTTGGACGGAACATAGACGACTCCTCCGGCGGCAGCGGCCGAGGAAATTCCGTCGCAAGGCGACTTGTACACCCAAAGCTGTTTGCCCGTCGTCGCCTCATGGGCCGTGATTTGAGAAGGCGATTGCAACAGCACGACATCCTGCTGGGGCGTGGCGCCAGGCATGGCGACGGGCGAAGCCCAACTGGCCTCTCGCGGCCGATTGATCCGCCAGCGGCTTTCACCCGTCTCTGGATCAATGCCAGCGGCGAACGATTCTCCCTGGCACTCGACCTGCACCACGACCAGCCCGCCGACCACCGCTGGAGACGAAGACATGCCGACGTCATTGCCGGCGTGAGGATAATCGTGAGCCAAGCCGCGCAGCCATTTCAAGTTGCCTTCGATATCCAAGCAAATCAGATCGTTGGACGAGTAGAAAGCGAAGATCAGTTTGCCGTCACTGGCGGGAGTTGGTGCGGCGTTGGCGCTGCTGGGATGGCTCAACGTGCGGCCAGTGGCCCAAAATTGCCGCTCCCAAAGTTGCTGTCCACTTTGGGCGGCAAAACATAGCACGTGCAGACGGTCCTGATTGATTCCGCTGGAGCAGGTAACCACGACCCGCTCACCGATCACGATCGGGCTCGAAGGTCCGCGACCGGGCAGTTTGGCTTTCCAGGCCAGGTTTTCCGTCTCGCTCCACTTGGCCGGCGGCTGAACATCGAGAGTGACGCTGTTGCTCCGCGAACCGCGAAACTGCAACCAATCGGCGGCGGCCGACAACGTCACAAGGCCCGGGGCCGCCAAAATGATCACAATCCGCGGCAAAATAAAAGTTCTCCGCGACACGCGGTTACTCCTTGGGCCCGTTGGGGCTGGTTGATTCATTGGCTGCTGTTTGGTTGTCGCCAGCGCGGGGCGCGGGCCGATCGGTGGCCAGCACCGCCTTACCCGTCGCGTCGCAAACGCGCAATTGAAATTTCCAATCCTGGGCCCATGTTTCGGTTTGCTCGTTTTGGCAGATTTTCAGCAGGATCACGTTTCTGCCCGCCTTCAACTCGCCACGCCCCACGTATTGATCCATCGTGCCGTTGGCATGGTAAACCTCGGCCGTCGAAAGCAGCACGCCGTTGAGCCAGATCTTGTTGGCACTTTCCGATCCTAGCCGCAATTCGATCGGCCGCGGCTTGTCGCTTTGGAACTCGGCCACGGCATACGCCACCGCGCCCATGTGCTTGCCGATCGCCTTGTTCAAGTCCACCATGCCGTATTCATCGCTGGTGTGGTGCGAATTCCAACGAATTTTTCCGCTCTGTACCGGATACGAAGCGGCCACATCGATCGTCGCCTCCGGCGGATACGCCACTTCGAATCCCTTGCCTTGATGATTATCGAACGGACCCAACAGCTTCCAATCCAACAGGAATCCAAAATGATGAGCCAGGTCGACCGGCTGGCCGAGCTTTTTGAGCGCCTCGGTCACCACCTTGATTTGGTCCAAATCGCGCGCCGAGCCCAAAGCTTTGCGATAACTCGACATCGCCAGATCGATGTTTTGTTCGGCCGACGCTTTTTCCGCGGCCATCAAGACGCGAGCCACGGCGTCGCGACGAAGTTCCAGGCTGGGATCATCGAGCATTTGCGGAATCAGCCGGTCGGGCGCCGTCAGATCATTGCGGGCGATCCACTCATAGGCTAAACGCCGAGCACGTGAGTTGTGTTGACGCTCGTGAAGAAATTTCTCCAACTCCGCGATGGGCAGCTTGCCGTCTTTGCGCGCCTGTCGTTCGGCAACGGCGTCGAACGCTGAACGCAGCCAATTGGCGGCCAGAGGGCTGGCGCCGTCGATGGCTCCCAAGATCATGGGCAACTGATCGGCGTCGGAGCGGGCCGCGAGTTCCGCCCAGGCCTGGCTTGCCGCGAGATTGCCTTTACCTTCGGGACCAACTTCGCGAATCGTCTTGAGCAGCGGGGCCAGACTGTCCGATTGCGCCCATGAGATGCCGCCAGCCAGTGTCCAGCCGACGAGCGCCAACCCCGCGAGGCGAACTTGTCGCATTATGGTCTCCAAAAACCGGTCGATTCGGTCGCCGCGCCTACCGGCACAAGCGTCATTATGAAAAGAGGCCGAAAACACAAGTTGTGGCCATTGTAATAAATCGACGGCCGCTTGGGAAACCAGGAATGGCCAAGCCGCTAGAGCATTTCGCGGCGCAATTGGGGAAACACCTTCGAGACCTTGTTCAACAAGTAATCGCCGTAGGTTCCGCGAAAGTCGTGAACGCTCGCATGATCCCAACGTTCGTGGCGGTCGTCGCGGGCGTGATGGCCGGCGAGTTCTTCGATGGGCCGTATCTCGGCGTTGAAGTTGGGATCGAAGAAGAAAGGAAAAGAAAGCCGGTCGCGCCCCCCGGAATTGAGAACGCGGTGCGGCGTGGAGCGAAAGATGCCGCGCGTCATGCGATCCAGCATATCGCCGATGTTGCAGATGAACGATCGCGGGATCGGCGGCGCGTTGATCCAGCGGGACTGGGATTTTACCTGCAATCCTCCGGCGTCATCTTGCCTGAGAATTGTCAGCAGGCCGTAGTCGGTGTGTTCGCCCACGCCCCAACGGACATCGTTTCCGGCCGATGCTTCGCGCAAATAGGGATAGTTGAAGATGCGAAACAGGATCAGAGGATCGCCCGTATAGCGGTGAGCGAAATAGGATTCATCCAGTTCGAGACTCAGCGCGACGCCGGCCATCAATGCATGCCCCAAGTTTGTAACGGCCGCGAGATACTCAAGCACGACCTCGCGGAACGAAGGAATATCGGGAAAGAGATTTCTCCCATGAAGGGGCGTGCCAGCCAACACCGCCGGATGATCGAAAGACAATTCGTCGCCGAAGTAGATCCCCTCCTTTTGGTCGGGTTTGCCCGACGTAAGTTCGTCGCCGACGAAAAAATACCCACGCCAGGCACGGCCGCCTTGCGACATGCCGATCCGCATTTTCGTCGGTTTGTCCAGCGCGAAAAACCGCCGACTGAGATCTTCCAAGCGCGTACACAATTGCTCGTCGATTCCGTGGCCGACGATGTAGAAGAACCCGCACTCTCGACAGGCCATGCCCAGTTGTTTGGCCACGTCAACGCGTTGTGATGTACGGCTCACCAGCGGGCCGACGTCGATGACAGGAACTTCTGAAAACTCAGCAAGGGCTTGTGTAGCCGTCATCGAGAGTACCCTCGCACCGCGGGCCGTGCTGGTTCGGCAAAATGATTGGGCGAGTGGGTCCAGCGTTCGCTAAGACGCCGGTGGAACGGCGCCGCCGCATAATGCGGATCGTTCAAGTTAGAACAATCGAAATCGAGCTTCACTCAATGCTCACCATACCCAATCGCGACATTTTCGAGAAGGTCTACGTCGATGCCTGTCGCTGCCGAAATGCCGTATGGCTCGGCGGGGCGGCTTTTTCATGCGCTGTGGGGTAGGATGATGGGCATGGACACATACAAGGCACTCTTTCGTGGGTAGCGCGGGGCTTTTTGCATGAGAAAAACCACAACGGGCGGCGGCTGGCCGGCGGTGCTCTATACGCTGCGAAAAGCGCGCGAGGTGGGTGGCATCCTCAAGCTGTGGAAGGCCATGCGCAGCAAAAACGCCTGCAAAACCTGTGCGTTGGGCATGGGCGGCCAGGCCGGCGGTATGGTCAACGAAGCGGGCCATTTTCCGGAAGTCTGCAAGAAATCGCTGCAGGCCATGGCTTCCGACATGCAAGGAGCCATTCGCGGCCAGTTTTTCGAGACGTACTCCCTCGCGCAATTGCAAGCCTTCTCGCCGCGCGAGCTGGAGACTTGCGGTCGTCTCACGACGCCATTGCTCGTCAGCGGCGACTCCCAGTATTACCGCCCGATCGATTGGAACGAGGCGCTTCAACGAATCGTCGACAAGCTGGCCCACCTGTCACCGCACCAAAGCTTTTGGTACCTCAGCGGACGCAGCTCCAATGAAGCGGGCTTTGTGCTTCAACTCCTCGCGCGGTTGTACGGCACCAACAACGTCAACAATTGCAGCTACTACTGCCACCAGGCCAGCGGCGTCGGCCTTACCAGTGCCCTCGGCATCGGCACCGCCACCGTCTCGATCGAGGATGTCGAAGGCGCCGATTTGGTGTTCATTATCGGCGGCAATCCGGCCAGCAACCATCCGCGGTTGATGCGCACCCTGATGCAGGTCCGCCGCAACGCCGGGCAGGTGATCGTGATCAACCCCGTGGTGGAAACCGGGATGGTCAATTTCAGCGTCCCCAGCGACTTGCGCAGTTTGTTGTTTGGCTCCCAGATTGCGAGCCTGTATGTCCAGCCCGACATTGGCGGCGACCTGGCCCTGCTGACCGGAGTGGCCAAGCGCGTCGACGAGCTGGGCGCGGTGGATGCGCAGTTTCTGGCTGCGCATTGTGACGGCTGGGATCAACTGCAATCGCACTTGCGCTCGCTTAACTGGGATGAGATTTGCGCCAAATCGGGCGTCGACCGCCAGCAGATCGACGAAATTGCCCGCCGCTATGCCGCCGCCAAGCGGGTCGTGTTCGGCTGGACGATGGGGATTACGCATCACGTGCACGGTGTGAGCAACGTGCAGGCGATCGCCAATTTGGCCTTGATGCGCGGCATGGTCGGCCGGCCCCGGACGGGGCTGCTGCCGATTCGTGGACATTCGAACGTGCAGGGGATGGGCTCGGTGGGCGTGACCCCCAAGCTCAAGCAGATAGTCCTGGAGCGGCTGCAAAGCCATTTTGGCGTTCAACTGCCCACGGAAATCGGCTTGGACACAATGGGCTGCATTGAAGCAGCCAGGGCAGGGCAGCTCAAGTTCGGCTTTTGCCTGGGGGGCAATCTCTACGGATCGAATCCCGACGCCGCATTTGTCGCCAAAGCACTGCAAAGATTGGAAATGGTCGTCTATCTCAATACCACGCTGAACACCGGCCACGCCCACGGGTTGGCCAACGAGACGATCATATTGCCGGTGCTCGCGCGCGATGAGGAGCCGCAGCCGACCACGCAGGAATCGATGTTCAGCTATGTTCGCTTAAGCGATGGCGGTCCGGCGCGACACTCGGGGCCGCGCAGCGAAGTCGAAATCGTCGCCGAGCTGGGCCGCCGGCTCTTGGGAAAAACAGGACCGATCGATTGGGACACTTTGGCCCAAACTCGTGAGATTCGCTCGTTGATCGGACACATTCTCCCCGGCTGGGAGAAGATTTCGCAAATCGATCAATCGAAACAGGAGTTCCGGATCGCCGGGCGGCGGCTCGCCGAACCACTATTCGCCACGGCGAATGGACGCGCCCAAATGCATCTCCATGAGCTGCCGATCCCCTCTGGCGAGGCCACGCAGTTGCGCCTGATGACCGTCCGCAGCGAGGGGCAATTCAACACAGTTGTCTATGAGGACTACGACTTGTACCGCGGCCAGGACCGTCGCGACGTGATCTTGATGCACCCCAGCGATTTGGAGCGGCTTGGGTTGCGGCATGATATGAGCGTCGTGGTGCGGAGCGAGGCCGGCGCTGTAAACAATGTGTTGGCGAGAAGTTTTGGAAAGATCAAGCCGGGCAATGCGTTGATGTACTACCCAGAGGCCAATCGTTTGGTGCCGCGACACGTGGACCCGGCTTCGCGAACTCCAGCCTTCAAGAACGTGCTCGTCACGGTCATGCCGGTTTCGGCTGAAGTGGGCGAAATGGTTGCCCCGACAGGCAAGGACACGATTCCCAAGCCCAATGCGGCTGGGGACTTATCGACGCGCGATAGGATGCGTGCTTGTTGATTTGGTGGGTCGAGAGCCATTCTAAACCTTCTAGGTAGATTGCTATCCCCCCAAAAAGTTTGGATTTTGGCTTCGATCTGTATGGTCACAGGACGTTTCTTGTGTAAGATGGCGACGGTACCACGCTAGTGGAGCTTAGGTGGTGAAGCGATTTCCACCTACATACTGATCAAATTGAATGCGTGTAGGAGTGCGTGCGATGGCGTCTGGTAAGATCAAAAAACTCGTGCAGGACAAGGGCTTCGGTTTCATTCAGACCGACAGTGGCGAAGACATCTTTTTCCATCATTCGACGGTGGCCGACATGGGCTTCGACGATTTGACCGAAGGTCAAAAGGTCGAATACACGGTCGAACAGGGCCAATCGCCCAAAGGAAAAGGTCCCCGGGCTGCGTCGGTAGTTCCTGCGTGAGGGAGCTCGCCCCCCAGAAACCAGCAATCTAATTGGAATTGGGCCAAGTGAGGGCCGGGAGACTTCTCCTGGCCCGCTTTTTTGACCAATCGCGGACGAGGCGCTCGGCCAACTCTGCCGCTTGGCGACGGCTACTCGGCCGTGGTCGGGTCGATGACGGCTTTGACTTCCAAGATTCGGTTGGCCGGAAAGCCCCCGCGCTTGGCGTGTTCCTCGATTAGCTGTTTGTTGGGTGCCGCGTAAATGCAATAGATCTTGTCGTCAGTCACATAACTCTCGATCCATTGGATCTGTGGCCCCAGCGCTCGCAAAACGCCGCAGGACGTTTGCGAAGCGGCCTGCAACTGCTCATTCGACAGCGCGCCGGCGCCAGGCATCTCTCGCTCGATGACGTATTTGGGCATGTTAGTGTCTCCCGTCACTAAGGACAGCCACGAGGGCACACGGGCGACCAATAAGGATTGTCGTGCAAGCCGGCCACGCGTGCAATGAGGTGGTGAGCTTTGCGTCGTCTTGAAAGCGATGACATTTTAGACACCGTCCGAGCGGGAAAACATTGGCCAATGTTGTTCAGGAGAGCAACGACGACGACGGATAGCCTCAATTCGTCGTTGGCGTTGCGAACCAACATGAGGCCCAGCGATAGACTCACGACTTTTGGGCCGCCACCATCCCGCCGCCGACCTCTTATGCCTTCGGCGCCCCGACAACAACTTGCCGGGACGACCCGGGTCTCTATACAGCGGCAAGCTCGCGCCAAAAACGCGCCGAGGTCTGTGCCCTAATTTCGTCGCACGGCCGCCAATTCTTAACCCTTTTTGCAGGATCGGTAGCCGCCTTGTTGAACTCGTCCGCGACGGTCGGTGCTTTGCAAAAACATCGTGCAGCAAATAATTGTTCCCCTTTCGGCAGGCCGCTATAGTAGTCTATCGTCTCCCTCACCAGATCGTGCTGAGTTTCTCGTGGAGCGATTGTTCATGGCCAGCATGTCACAACTCAAGCCTCTTAAAGCGGTGGCGGCCTTCATTGGCATTTTGTGCGGCGCACCCATCGCGGGCGGCGCGGACCTGGCCGACGTGGTTGAAAAGGTCGAGCCGGCGGTTGTGAGAATCAATACCGGCGATGGGATTGGAAGCGGCGTGGTCGTCGATGGCAAAGGTTTGGTAATCACCAACTATCATGTGGTCGATCAGGCGAAGGAAGCCACGGCGACATTTCGCGATGGGAAGAGCGTGGCCGTCGAGGGCTACCTGGCGGCAGACTCGGGGCGAGATTTGGCCCTCTTGCAGCTTAAAGCTGATAAGGAGCCTTACCCCACAATCGTCATAGCCGCGGCGCTGCCCCGTAAGGGCGAACGCGTGGCCGCGCTGGGAGCTCCGTTGGGCTTTTCCTTTTCGGCATCGGAAGGCATTGTCAGCGCGGTCCGAAGCGGCCAGGAAGTCAATCAAGTCATCGAGGCCGGCGACTCCTCGGAGTTTTCACACGAACCCAAATCGACCTGGATCCAGACGACCGCGGCCATTTCCGGCGGAAATAGCGGAGGACCGCTGGTCGACATGCAAGGACAATTGTTGGGCCTGAATACTTTCTGTTTCACCGGAGGCCAAAACCTGAACTTTGCGATTTCCGCCGTCGACATCAAGCAACTGCTGGAAAAGCCGCACGGCGCGGTCATCGCGCTGGCCAAACTGCCGGCCAAGCATGGCGATGATAGTGAGGAGTCTAAAGCCAAGGTGTGGGCCGCGCTAACGCAAGACGAGCAGCGCGGAATTTTGGCACTGGGCACGAAATTGGCCGCCAAGGGTCTGGGAGGCCTGTCGAGCGACGAGCTCCGCTATGCCTGTTCCATGCCCGGAAAACTGTTTCTGCTCAAGGATGTGCGGGCGGCCGTCGAGCGCATCGACGAAACGGCGTTGGGCAAGGCGCTTCGGGTACTTGAATTGAAGGGCGACGAAGTCTTGATGTTTCTCTTGAGTTATGATCTGCCCGAGCAACGGCTCGCGCTCGCCATTGCCAATGTGGTCGCCGAGCGTGACCGCTTTCTCACCGATCCCGAACTGGTGTTTGCCAGGAGCAATCCGTTTCTATCGAAAAAGATGCAAGAATACGTGCTGCCCGTGGTGCAGGACGAAATCCGCGCCAACGCGGCCACGGCCAAAGAGCGGACCCGTAAAAAGATCGAGGTGGCTATCTCGGAGCATGAGGCAAAGATGCGCGGCTTGCAAAAGGAAATGGACGTCAACGAGCGTGAAATCATCGTCATGACCGCCAAGATCACGCGTCAACAAAAGGCGAACAAGAAGACGCCCGCCTCCGAAAAAGCCCTGCGCGAATCGCGGTCAAAACTCGCCGATCTGCAACGGCTCCAAAATGACAAGAAATCGAGACTGGCATTACTGCAGAATCAAGTCGAGAAAATGGCCAAAGCATTGCAACAGTGATCGCGCGGTGCCAGCCGCCATTTGCATTTTTTTAGCTGCCACCGGCGCAACTCCCTTCGTGCATGGCCGGGAACCCACGGGCCGCTCGTGGGTCTCTGATCTTGACAATCTGGCCCGATCAGGACAATTGTACTAAACATCGTTGACACGGCGGCAAACACTGATAAAGTAGGCGCTGTGGAAAAAGTGGGCTAGCCCGATGGTCCCAGTAAGCCGGAAAGGTCGGCTAATGGGTATCCATTGGTCCACGCGATTCGGTCGTGGACAAGTTATGGGTCGAGGGGCACGTCTGATTCTATAAGGAACATGAGCATGTCACGCAAGGACAGATCGTCGTCACCGGCGTGGCCGACTCGCACGGCGTGGCCACCAAGATCAAAGACGATCAGGGAGTCGAACACGACTCTCTCACGCTCGACGACGCGAACCATAGCATCTTTGTGAACCTCGAGGGTGGCGACGATTCGGTCACGATGAAGGACGTCAACATCACCCGCAACGTGATCATTCGGACCGGAGACGGAAACGATACGGTCGATCTTGGCCCTTCCGTCACTCGACCAAGCCCCGGTCCCCCGCCGGCTCCCTCGGTCAAGATCGGCGGCAATCTGATTATCAGCCTGGGCGACGGCAACGATACGCTCACTGAGAACTTGGTCGAAGTCGGTCACAACGAACTGATCCGCTCTGGCGACGGCAACGATCAGATAACTCTCGGCGCTGCCTCGCCAATTGTGAAGCCCCCAGCGCCCCTCGTGGACGTGAAGGTTGGCGGCAATCTGGTGGTGCAATTGGGCAGTGGCGATGACACATTCTCGGCCACGAATGTCAACGTCGGCCATGATCTGGTGATTCACGGGGGTGATGGCGCCGATAAGGTCTCGCTCAGCAGTGTAGACATCGGCAAGAACGTCGTGATCGATACCGGTGACGGTGCCGATAATGTTGCGATCGACCATGTGCATGCCAAGAACATGAATGTCCACGCCGGCGATGGCGCGGACATCGTCATGATCGCGGATTCGCACTTCCAGAGACTGGGCGTGTCTCTGGGCGGCGGCGACGACACACTTTCGATCGCCGGCACCACCGTAACTATCAGGACAAACCTCGACGGCGGCGATGGCACCAACACCTATACCGACGGTGGCGGCAATTCGCTGGCGCACCTGCACAAGCACAACTTCACGTAACCTGGCCTCGTGCCGCTTGCGGCGGAAATTTTCACAGCCCGCGGCGCCGGAAACTCTCTTGCCGGCCCGCGGGCTGATCTTTTTTAAGAACGCGTCTTCCAATAGTTTCGAACGCCGGAATTTTGGTGGGCGAAGCTCCGCTGAGCCGATCTTGCATCGCGTCGAGAGACTCAGCCGGACCCTCGCTCGGCCGCTTCGGCCATTCGAATCCACGTTCGAAGGCGGAACTGGACACGATTAGGCCGACTGTTTCGCTTTCTGCCGTGGATGGCCGTCTGTGGACGTCCGTGTTCGTCGACATTCCACGCGGACGGCGCGATATCGCTTGAACCATATTGCCTGGATGTCTCTGCCGAACGACCCATGTCACCCTCCATTGCAGTGAGTCGAGGTTTTCGCTGCAACGCGGCCAGTGAAAGGTCATGCGTTGACGCCGGTGCTACCGCCGCGCATGATCATGGCTTGGCACTGGGCGCTGTGATCGAGCCCCCGCGTGAATTTGCCGTTCGTCGGGAGGATAGCATGCGGCTTCAATGGTTAATCGGCATTTTGATGGGTCTACTCATATTGATCGCAGCGCCGTCGCTGCAAGCGGTAGACGTGCAACATGTCATCGTCTACCGCGAACCGGGACGATTTGGCGGCTGGCCCGCAAACCATGGGATGTGGAGTTGGGGCAATGAAATGCTGGTGGGCTTTAGCGCCGGCTACTTCAAGGATCATGGACCCAATCTGCATGCCATCGACCACGACCTGCCCGAAGAGCATTTGCTGGCGCGCAGCTTGGACGGTGGGCTGACGTGGAACGTCGAAAATCCGGCGGCGCAGGGGGCTCTCATCCCGCGTGGCCCATCGCTGCACGGCACCGAATTGCCGCGCGTGGTCGATCGGCCGTGGACCGACTGCCCGGGCGGCATCGATTTTACGCATCCCGATTTTGCCATGACCCTGCGCATGACCGACACCAATGCCGGTCCATCGCGGTTCTATTATTCCACCGATCGGGGCCATCACTGGCGGGGGCCGTTCAACCTGCCACAGTTCGGTCAAAAGGGAATCGCGGCCCGCACCGATTATCTGATCAACGGCCCGCATGATTGCATGCTGTTTTTGACGGCGGCCAAGGCCAACGGCCGCGAGGGCCGCCCGCTGTGCGCACGCACGACCGATGGCGGCAAGACATGGGATTTTGTCGGCTGGATCGCGCCGGAGCCGCGGGACTACGCGGTCATGCCCTCGTCGGTCCGCCTCTCCGAAACTGGCCTGCTCTCGGCCATCCGCTATCGCGAAGGCAGCCGAAGTTGGATCGACGCCTATTTTTCGCCCGACGATGGCCAAACCTGGTCACTGCGCACCACGCCGGTGCCGGACACAGGCGAAGGCAATCCGGCGGCCATGCTCAAGCTCGCCGACGGACGGATTTGCCTCACGTATGGCGTCCGCGCAAAACCCTTTGGCATGCGCGCCAAGTTGAGCCGCAACGAAGGCCGTACGTGGGGAGGAGAAATCATCTTGCGGGCCGACGGTGGTGGCCGCGACTTGGGCTATCCGCGCAGCGTCCAGCGGCCCGATGGCAAAATCGTCACCGTTTACTACTTCAACGACGATCCAAAACAAACCCGCTACATCGCGGCCACCATTTGGGACCCGGCCGCCGCAGATTGATTTTCGAATCACCGGGCTGATTCGCGAGGCGGCTCACGATGACGGCTGAAAATGTGTTCGAAGCCATTCGCGCTTTTCTCAATGCCACCGGCGCGACCTTCGTCGAAAAGCACCACCCACCCACCTTCACCTCCGAGGAATCAGCCCGCGCCCGCGGCGAGTCGCTCTCGATCGGCGCCAAGGCCCTGGTGGTCAAAACGGACGATCGCTATCGGCTATTGGTTCTGCCGGCGGACCGCAAGCTGGATTCGCAGGCGGTCAAGCGCCATTTCGGCGCGAAGAAGATGCGGTTTGCCGACGCCACCGAACTATTTGCACTCACCGGGCTGGTGCCGGGGAGCGTGCCGCCGTTTGGCGAGCCGATTCTGCCGCTGGAGCTTTGGGCCGACCCGGCCTTGGGCGAAAATGACAAAATCGCCTTCAACGCTGGCTCGCTGACCACGTCGATCGTGATGGCCTTTGCCGATTACAGACGCATCGCTGGAGCGCAGTGGCTTTCGATGGCCCAGACGTCCTAACTCTTGTTGCCACATGGTCTATGGTCGGGACCGAGGAGGGTCCGAGAAGATAGTTGTCTGGACAACTATTGTCCAGCGAGGTATCGTAAAACTGGGCGTCAGATCCACTTTCGAGCTCTTCGCCAGGCACCCTCCATCATGAGCACTGCGACCACGAATCATGCCGACGTAGTCGTGATCGGCGGCGGGCCGGGAGGGGCGACCACTTCGACGCTCATCGCGCAGCAGGGATACAAAGTTCAGCTTTTCGAGCGAGAGAAGTTTCCGCGATTCCACATCGGCGAATCGCTCATCCCGGAGACCTACTGGGTCCTCGAGCGATTGAACATGCTCGAGAAGATGAAGGCCAGCGCGTTCGTCAAAAAATACAGCGTGCAATTCGTCGGTTCCAGCGGCAAACTTTCCGAACCGTTTTATTTCATGGAGCACAAGCCGCACGAGTGTTCGCAAACCTGGCAAGTGTTGCGCAGCGAGTTCGACAAATTGATGCTCGACAACGCGCGGGAACACGGCGTGGACGCGCACGAAGGAGTCCGCGTGCTCGACGTGCTATTTTCCGGCCAACGGGCCACGGGCGTTCGCATCAGGGAAGAGGATGGCACCGAGCGCGAGATTCACGCCCAGGTCGTCGTCGACGCCAGCGGGCAAAGCACGATGATTGCCAACCGTTTCAAATTGCGCGTCGCCGATCCAGAACTGAAAAAGGGCGCGCTGTGGACCTATTATGAGGGCGCCTACCGAGACCAGGGCCGCGACGAAGGCGCTACACTGGTACTGCAGACGGCCGGCAAGAAAGGTTGGTTTTGGTACATTCCGCTGCACAACAACATCGTCAGCGTGGGCGTGGTGGCCGCCTTTGATTATTTGTTCAATGACCGTGGCGATCACGAAACGATCTACAACGAAGAACTTGATCGCTGCCCCGCCGTGAAAGAGCGAGTCTCGATCGGTAAACGCGTTGCCGGTTTTTATGCCACCAAGGATTATTCGTATCGCTCGAACCAGCCGGCCGGCGACGGCTGGGTGTTGGTCGGCGACGCCTTTGGGTTTCTCGATCCGCTCTATTCTTCCGGCGTGCTGTTGGCGCTTAAATCGGGTCAACTGGTCGCCGACACGATCGTCGAGGGGCTGGCCAAGGGCGACACGTCCGCCGACCAGTTGGGCAAATGGGCTCCCGATTTCAGCAAGGGCATGGACCGCATGCGCCGGCTGGTCTGCGAATACTACAACGGCTTCAGCTTCGGCCGCTTCGTCAAACGCTATCCGCAGCACAAAGGCCATCTCACCGATCTGCTGATTGGCGACCTGTTCGAGGACAAAGTCGACGAAGTGGTCGGCCCGATGGATTCAATGAAGCAATCCGGCGCTTACATCTACGGCGGCATGCCCGAGTAGCCGATCAATCGGGTTGAGCTCGATCGCCTTTGACGCGGGCTTGCCATTGCTGTAACCAAAGCAGCGCGGCCAGGGGCGTCGTTTCGTCGAGTTTCAATTCTCGCAGCTCGCCTACCAGTGGGTGTTCCGGCGGAGCAAATAGCGTCAGTTGCAAATCGGCGCTTTTGATTTTCTTGCTTCGCCGGGCGAGCGTCGTCTGGCCTTGGGCGTCGAGATGTTCGTTTTCGAGTTGGGCCAAGATCTGTTTGGCCCGCTCGACCACGTTCCCCGGCACACCGGCCAGCCGGGCCACGTGAATGCCATAGCTCTTGTCCGCGGCGCCGGGCAAGATTTTGTGCAGAAACACGACCTGGTCCTGCCATTCGCGCACCGCGACGTTCAAGTTTCGCAATCCGCCGAGCGAGCCGGCCAGGGTCGTCAACTCGTGGTAATGCGTTGCAAACAGCGTGCGGCAGCCGACCCGGTCGTGCAGGTATTCCACCACGGCCCAGGCCAGCGACAGTCCGTCATACGTGCTGGTTCCGCGGCCGATTTCGTCCAAGATCACCAGGCTTCGCGGCGTGGCCGTGTTGAGAATGCGCGCCGTTTCGATCATCTCGACCATGAACGTGCTTTGACCGCGCGACAATTCGTCGCTGGCGCCGACCCGGGCGAAAATCCGATCGGCAATCCCGATCGTGGCATGCCGCGCCGGCACGAAACTGCCGACCTGCGCCATCAGTGTGATCAGCGCCACCTGGCGAATGAACGTACTCTTGCCGGCCATGTTGGGGCCCGTGACCAACAGCGAAAACCCGTCCTCGGCACCGCACTTCACGTCGTTGGGCACGAATGATCCTTCGGCCACTAGCGCGTCGAGAGCCGGATGCCGGCCATCGTTGATGTGCAGCACCGATTCAGCCATCATCGTCGGCCGGCAATAGGCCCGATGGCGAGCCAATTCGGCCAGCGACACGAGCACGTCGAGTTGCGCGAGCACCGCGGCGGTCCGCTGCAACCGAGCGGCGGACTCAGCCACCATCTCGCGCAAGTCGAGAAACAACTTGTATTCCAAATCCCGCGACTTCTCATCGGCCGAGAGCACCCGTTCCTCGTACTCCTTCAACTCGGGCGTGATATAACGCTCGGCATTCTTCACCGTCTGCTTGCGGATGTAGTGGGCCGGAATCTTGGAGCTGTGAGTGTTGGTGATTTCCAGGTAATAGCCAAAGACCTTGTTGAAGCCAACTTTCAGGCTCGGAATCGCGGATCGCTGCGATTCTTCCGCCTGGTATTGGGCAATCCATTGTTTGCCACCGCTCATCAATTCGCGCAGGGCGTCCAACTCGCCGCAAAAGCCCTCGCGAATAAAACCGCCTTCGCGGCTGACCAGCGGACATTCATCGGCCAGGGCTTTTTCCAGCCCAGCGCGGACCTCACAGCACAAATCGAGCTGCTCTTCGAGCTGCGCGAGCAACACGCTGCGCCGGGCGGTGATCTTGGCCTTGATGGGCGGCAAGCTTCGCAACGTGCGGCCCACGAAGCTCAGGTCGCGCGGGCTGGCTCGCCCCGTCGTCACGCGCGCCAACAACCGCTCCAGATCGTAAATCCCGCGCAACTGATCTTGCAATGCGTTGGCCAGCATCGGATCCGCGACTAATTCAGCGACCGCGTCAAGCCGCTCATCGATGCGGGCGATGTCGGTCAGCGGATCGGCCAGCCAGTCGGCCAAGAGGCGCGAGCCCATCGCCGTCACCGTGCGGTCCATTACGCCCAATAGCGATCCCTCGCGGCGAGCTTCGCGCAGCGTGCAGGTGATTTCCAAACTGCGCCTGGTCGCGGCGTCGATCTCAAGTGTGTTTCCGGCCGAATAGTGCCCCAGCGTGTCGATGTGCCCCAGCGACGCTTTTTGGGTTTCGATCAGATAGCCCAGCACGGCGCCGGCCGCGCGAATCGCCGGCCCGTCACCGTCCGCGAATCCAAAGCCCTCGAGATTGGAGGTGCCGAAGTGGTTTAATAATGCGTCTCGAGTGGTGTCTAAAGAAAAGGCCCAAGCCGGCCGGCGGGTGATCATCGGGCCCTCGTCCAGCGAATTTGCCGGCAATTGCGCGTCTTCGCTCACCAGGCATTCGGCCGGGCTGATCCGCGCCAGTTCGTCGCTGATGCGCGGCGTGGGAAAGCAAGCCGCATGAAACCGACCCGTCGAGAGCTCGACCCAGGCCAGGCCCGACACATCGCCCGCCGGCACCACGGCCGCCAGGTAATTGCTGGCCCGCGGATCGAGCAGCGCATCGTCGGTGACGGTTCCGGCGGTGACGATGCGCGTGACTTCGCGGCGCACCAGACCCTTGGCTGCTTTGGCGTCCTCCATCTGATCGCAGATCGCGACCCGTAGCCCGGCGGCAATTAGTTTGCCCAGATAGCTTTCCAACTGATGGTAGGGAAAGCCGGCCATGGGAACGGGATTGTCGCCCTTTTCGCGGCTGGTCAGCGCTAAATTGAGCACGCGGGTAGCCGTCTTGGCGTCGTCGTGAAACATCTCGTAAAAGTCACCCATCCGAAACAGCAACAGCGCATCGGGACACGCGGCCTTGGCGTCCTGGTATTGCTGCATCATGGGCGAGACGGACATGCGATTTTCTCCGCTTTTGGAGTCGCATGCTAACAGAACGTGCGGCGAAACGGGAGGAGGCCGCGGCGCGATTGCCTCGAGGGCGGCGACCGACAACTTGTTGTCGCGGTGCCGAAGCCACAACAGGCTACCGGAAGTGGTCCCTCGTCCTCTTGTCGCGACCCAGACAGCAAGCTGGCTGGGGCAGCCGGACTACGATGCCCCTAATTGAGAGACGCCGCTAGTGGAAGAATTCGTTGGCTTCGGCGACCGATCGCATGCGGATCTCGCCGGCGTCGTGCAGTCGGCGGACGATGTCGACGATTTGTCGCCGAGCATGCTCGATGGTCGCGAGCTGCACGGGGCCCAGTCGCTCCGTCTCCTTTTCGACCAACTCTCGGACGCGGGACGAAAGTTTGCCGAGAACGTTCTGTTTGAGTTCGTCGTCGGCTCCCGCGAGGGCCCCGGCCCATTGCCCGCTATCGACGTTCTTCGAGATGGTCTGAATATCCAGCTCCGAAAACTTGTCGATATCCGCGAATTCGAACATCCCGCCGCGGACCTCGGCAGCCAATTCGGGATCTTCCCGCGCCAAATTCTCCAGTGCCCTGTGCCGGGCCGCGCGATCCGTTTCGTGGAGAATTTCGCCCACGGCAGCCGCGCCGCCGGCCCTGTCGAATTGTTGGCAGATGACCTGCGCCATCCGCCGCTCCAGCAAGTGCGCGACTTCCTGAACGATTTCCGGATGGACTTCACCCATCGCCGCAATCCGTCGCAGCACGGCGGATTGTCGCTCGTCGGCCAAGTTCGGGACAATCGCGGCCGCATACGACGCCGGCAAGTGCGAGAGCACCAGCGCAATCGTCTGCGGATGCTCGTCGACGACAAACGCCGATAGATCTCGGGCGTCGACGTGCCGCAGAAATCCAAAGGGGGGTGGGTCGATCGATTGACGAATATGATCCAGCGCGCGGCTGGCATTGCCCAGCGCCTTTTCCACGAGCGTTTTGGCGATGTCGAATCCGCCCCTGCCCCCGTCGGTCGCTTGAGGATCGGCGTCGGCGAATTCGAGAATGGCCGATTGCTGCTCCTCGGCCGTGATCGAACGGCTCTTGGCGATCTCGGTCGCCACGGCTTCGATCTGCCGCGGAGGGAGCTTGGACAATAGTTGAGCGGCCTGCTCTTGCGGCAGACTCATCAACACCACGGCCGCTTTGCGGATTTCAGCAGTCGTCACGTGTTTCGCCTTCGGCCATTTCCGAACCGAGCCACAACTTCAGCACGCCTAGCACTGCCGTCGGCTCACGATGCGCAACGCGATTGAGTTTGCGCAAGTTCAATGCAACGCTCTTCCCACGGTTTACCGCGTCGAACACTTGCGGCTGAACCGCGTTAGAGTCGCCGTGTCGAGGTTTTAGGTTCATAAGATGCATGCACCGAAACCCACGTATTAGCCATCAATCGCAGGCCGTGTATCGGCCAGATCAAGTTGAAAGCTTGAGTCAAAAGCCAGAAACGTGATTTCAATGATCCGCTGCCGCTGGCTGTTTTTTCGTGGGTAAGAACAGGCCATCGGGTACCGGTTCGTGGCCGGAATTGACTGCGATTGGCTTGCGTTGGACTGGGTGAGTATGTGGTAAAATTGGGCAATTCTTGGTGCGAGGGAACTTTTGTGGCCAACTTTGTTGATCTATTTGCCCAGGCCCAGGCATTTCATCTCGCCGGGCGTGGGCGGGACGCGGAGCCGCTTTATCGACAGATCCTCGCAGCGGATCCGACCAATGTCGGGATCCTGTGCCTGTTTGGCACGATTTGTCACGAATTGGGCAATCTCGACGAAGCGATCGCAAGCCTGAAAGAGGCAGTGCGGCTGCGACCGGATTATGCCGCGGCTCACAATTGCCTCGGTATTGTCTGGGCAAAGGAGGGCAAACTGGATGAGGCCCTTGCTAGCTTTCAGGAAGCGTGCCGGCTGGCGCCGAATCCAATCGCCGCGCTGCGCCTGCTCGATCCCAAGCCACACCGCGGGGGTGCATATTAGTGAATCCGGAATTATCGTCATCGAACTGTCGCTCTAATTTAGAGCTGGTTTTTGCGCGCGCACGAATGCGCTCATGAACTTGCCGTCGATCATCGGCGCCACTTTCTCAGGATCGAGGTTCATGCTGCGCAAAAATCCTGCCGCGTCCTTGGCCGCATAGACTCGCGTCGGCTCGATTTCGATCGACTTGAAGCCTGACGTTGCCGAAGTGCACCGGGAACTCGGGGCGGTCCTTACCAAACAAGAAAAGTTCGCCGAAGCCGCCGCCTGCCACCGCCGAGCCCTGGAACTGAAACCTGACAATGCCGAGGCACTCTATCACCTCGGCAGGGTACTGGTGCATCAAGACAAACTTGAGGAAGCGCTGATTTGCTACCGCAAGGCATTGCAACTGCAGCCCGACCACGTCCAGGCCCAGGGCAGCCTGGGGAATCTTTTGCGATACCAAGGCAAGCTCGAAGAGGCGCTGGCCTGCTATCGGCGCGCGCTGGAGCTAAGTCCTGATTATGCCGAGGTATATTACAACCTGGGGCTGGCCTTGGTGGATGACAACAGGCTGGAAGAAGCGGTGGCTGCTTATCGGCGGGCGCTGGAATTGAATCCCCAATATGTCGATGCGCACTTCAGCCATGCTTTGGCATTGCTCACGATGAGCAGGTTCGATGAAGGCTGGCCCGAATATGAATGGCGTTGGAAGCGCCACGGCGCGCAAGAGGAGGTCCTGCCGCGGCCGCGTTGGACGGGCGAGAAGCTCGACGGTCGCACGATTCTCGTGCGCAGCGAGCAAGGATTCGGGGACAACCTGCAGTTCATCCGTTTTGTCGACCTGCTGAAGCGGCAAGGGGCCACGGTCATCGTCGAATGCCTGCCGCAGTTGGTGCGGCTACTGGCCACTTGTCCTGGCGTAGACCGCGTGATCGCGGTCGGAGAGCCCCTGCCGCCATTCGACTTTCACGTGCCGCTGCTTAGCGTGCCTGGGATCTTGCGAATTTCGCCGACGGATATTCCGGCCCGAATTCCCTACCTTGCACCTGATGCGCAGTTGGTCGAAGCGTGGAAGAACGAATTGGCACGTGAAAGGAATTTCAAAATTGGAATCGCGTGGTTTGGCAATCGGAATTATCCGTCGGACCGGCAGCGTTCCATTCCGTTGGCACAGTTTGGCGGAATTGCTCGACTGCCCGGCGTCCGACTGTACAGTTTGCAGATGGGAGCGAATCGGGAGCAATTGAGCGACCTTGCCGGACAGTGGCCGATCTCCGATCTGGGCGACCGCTTGGGTGATTTTCACAATACGGCGGCCATCATGCGGAATCTGGATCTGGTCATCACCTGCGACTCTGCGCCGGGCCACTTGGCTGGAGCGATTGGCGTGCCGGTATGGCTGGCGCTGGCCTTTGCGCCCGATTGGCGCTGGTCGCTGGAGCGGAACGACAGCCCTTGGTATCCAACGATGCGGCTGTTTCGCCAAAGCCGCCGCGGCGACTGGCAGGGCGTATTCGAGGTCATCGAACAGGAACTGGTCAAAATTATTTGACCGCGCCTTGGTAGGAGAACAGTCAGCCGGCCGTGCCGTCTATCGCGTGAACGTCAAGCCGGGATCGGTCGGGCTGCCGCCGGCCAGCTTGAACTTGAGCTTACCGCCTGGCTCGAGCGCCACGTGACCCACTAGCGCGTTCTGGTCGCTCGCCGTCAGGATCAAGTAATTGTCGGCAAGCGTGTACGTGCCGCTGAGCTGTTGCTGCTTGTCCTGTTGCGTGGCCTTCCAACTGAACCGGTTGTCCTCGCTCAGGTTCAGCTCGAACTTCGACCCATCGGCCCGGCTGCTTCTCCAATTTCCTACCAGACTTTCGACAGCGACCGGCCGTGCCGGCGGTCGAGCCGGCCCCGCGGGAGGCTGGATTTCCGGGGGAGTGGTGAGTCCTTTGAGCAATTGAGCCGAAAGCTGGTCCTTCGGTTCGAGTTCCACAACAGTCTCAAGTTCGGCCGTCGCCTTGTCATTGTGTCCTGCAAGCATGTAGTGGTACGCCAGCAGGAATCGTGCGGCGGCGGCGTTGGGGTTTTCGTCGCGATATGTCTCCAGTGCGCGCAACTGCTCGTTGTAGACGCTCGCATTGGGATAGAGGCTCATCAAGGTTGCCGAATCCCAGCCGGGCCCGATGGATAGCACTGCATAAGTCGCCGCGGCAGCCTGCCCGTAATCCTGCAAGGCGAACAAGCACAAGCCGCGAAACTCGTGCATCAGCGAGTCGTTGGGCAATAGCGCCACGGCCCGATTTGTTTGCGCAAGCGCCAACTGATATTCACCGCGCTTGAAGAAGCTGTGCGCGCTCTCAAAAATGCTCAGTGCTTTTTCCTGGTCGCTCGACGTGCTGGCGGCATCCGAGGGGCTCGGCAGGGTCGTCTGCATGGCGGGTTGCAGTGCGGGCACGACCACCGGGGCAGCGATGATCGGCTGCGAGTAATTGATGTAGCTCACCCCGCCAACCGGCACGACCCAGTATGGATTGTAATAACTGTAGTAGCCCCATCCCCAGGGAGATCCGAGCGTCACGACGCCAACGGTTGCGACGCCGGCGCCGAATCCCCAACCAAAGCCCCATCCCCATCCCCAGCCACCGCCATACCAACCACAGGGTCGGCAGGCCCAAGGATCGACCCAATGGCCGCGCCAGTCGCCGTGATACCAGTCGCCGTGATAGGTGGGACGATGGCTGAATGCAGGGCTGCTGGCGGCAAGCTGATGCTGGACCGAATTGGTCTGCCGTGAAGCGGGAGCATTCGACGCGGTGCGTCCCCCGCCGCCCTGAAAGCCACCACCTCCGCCGCGTTGTTGAGTTCCACCGCCCTGCCTGCCGCCACCGCCACCCTGCCAGCCACCACCACGATTGCCGCCGCCGTGTCCCCGTTGGGCGTACGCCTCGATGGGGGCCGTCACGATTGCCAGGATCAGGCCAGTTACGAATGCCGTTTTCATGCGGTAACTCCATTTACTGCGATCGGGCTGAGCGGAACGCACGATCCGGCAAAGTGCGCGCTCTCGGCCCTGCACTTGCGAAATCATTGTCCGGCGCACGAAAGGCCGGGGGGCGAATTGTAGCCAAATGCCAGACGATAGGTCTATCTGAATCACGGCTCGGCGGACTACCGACTTGCGACATGCTGGCAACGTGAAGTCGACGGCGAATCGGAAAAGTGCCCGCGTGGCGGACCCCGGGCGCCACGAAAGAAGGTCAAACGCTGAATGAACGTTTGGCTAGCGGCACCATGGCGCGTGAGAAGAATGCCGGTGGCATAGCCCCGCCAAACGCCACGAGCAACGTTTTTACGACAGATTTTTCGGACTTTTTCGTTGCCGCCCTCGGCCGGGGATTCGCGGCCATTTTCCTGTCCCACAACCGACCGCACCGGGCCACCAGGAGCAGGCCGCCCGAGCGACCTTAGAATGGCCACTATGTGGCGGTGTGTGGTTTGGGCCTCGGCTGATCGCAAAAGACCTTTGGTGAACGAGAGTTAAGCCGGCTGGCCTATTGGTGTACGGGGTCGGTCAGATAATCAAATGGGCCACTTCGGGGTAGAATTAACAAGAGGTTGTCCGAGAGCCGTCGGGGACTGTTCCGATTTTGCGGCGGGCACCACCGGCAGGATGCTCGGCGAACAAATGGGACTGTCCGAGACGGTTGTCGGATTGGCTCTAAGTCGGATTTGTCGTCCTTCAAGGAGACGCATCATGGACCATCTCGCCATTCCGCAGCAAGTGCTTGTCGAGCACCAGACATTGGCTTACGTCACCAGTGCGCTACGCGCCACCATCGGCTGGAAGTTCCAAGGAGCGGACCTCTCCAGAAAACTATCGAGCCTGCGATTTGTCGGCCAGTCGTTCCAGCGGCATCTCAAGCATCTGATGGAGTTGGAGGAGGAAGACGGCTACATGTCGGTAGTCTTGGCGGAGCGCCCGGAGTTGACCGACGAAGTTGAAGCGCTGCGGCAGGAGCACGATCGATTCCGCAAGGCGCTAAGCCGCATTCTGAGGCGCTTGCGGCGTGTCGAGCCGACCGACCATGCCGCTTTTGCCAAGATATCGGACGACCTGTTGGCCCTCTTGGAAAAACTGGACGAGCACAGCCGAAGAGAAACGGACCTGCTCCAGCATGCCTTGCTGGAAGACAACGGCGGAGAGGGATAACCTGGCGCGCGCGCAACCTTGACTGCGATCCGACGCGGTTTATGTACTTCTTTGCCATCCACTCTCGATCGCCTCGCAGCCGACCCGCGCGTCAGTGCGTATGAAGCGATCACCTGCCCGCGATCCGAAATGCCTTTGCCCAGGACAACCTGCTCGTCGTAGTGTACCACCATATCGAGGGGATCGGCGGGGTTTTCAAAGGCCAGGAGGCCAAAGGATCGCGTTCCAGCGAGACGGCGATACTTCTGGAGGCAACTCTCGTCAGCCCCCGGGCCGCGTTGGCATGAAATCCTGCGACAAACGAGAAAAAATACTTGACGCCTCCTTCTCCGGACGGTATGATGACCCCCGTTCGTGCGAGAGCGCTTCGGCGGCGGCCAAATGCCGATCGCGGTCGCGCTCCACGCAGATCTTTGGGAGTGACGCTAATGCAGCCCGATCTCAAGTCGGTGGAGCGCAAGGTTAGTCTCTGTGCCGGCGCACGCAGGTCGGGCGGCGTTTTACTCTTTATTCGCGGCGTTTTCTGCGCCACCCGGGGCATTCGACCCCGGCCGAGTCCTTCGCGACGATGTACGACAGGCTGGCCGCGCTGGCCAAAAGGAGGTGCCGCGACTCAATGAACCTGTCGTGTTTATCGGCGACCCTCGATTAGGGCGCGGAGTGGGTCGCGCGCGCGCTTGCAACGCACGATTCCACTCGGCAACAGGTTGGAAGTAGTCAGAAACATCCGCATCATGTTCGTTGGACATCAAGACTAGGAGACCTGCTAATGAGACAGATCTTATTCCGTTTTGGCCAGGCTGCGGCGTGCGCCACGGTGCTGGTGGCTGGGCTGGTCTGCACGGCCAACGCGCAGTTGCACTGGGAGGCGCTCGCGCCGTTTATGGATCCGCGAACCGGCGGTGGAGGTATCGAGGGTGGCTCCGCCGGAATCATTGGCAGCACGATTTACGTCGCCAAAGGCTACCGACCGGGCGATACTCCGTTCTTGTCGTCGTATGACATTCCGACCGACACCTGGACCCACATCAGTCCCATGTTGCCTGACGCCTTCGTTCCAAACTCCGAAGGCGCCGGCGCGGTTGCGGGCGGAAAATTGTATACCATCGGTGGTCGGCCAGCAATCAGCGTCGGTACCGTTGTCGAACAGTTTACTCCGGGCGGCGTCTGGATGCCCAAGGCCGCAATGCCGACGGCGCGCCGCGGACTCGGCACGGGCAGCTTGGGCGGAAAGATCTATGCTGCCGGCGGTAGCGACGGCGCGGTGCCACTCTCCGGCACGCCGACGCCTGCCTTTGAAGTCTTCGATCCGACTGCTGGGCCCCTGGGCACTTGGGCCCCGCTGGCTCCCATGCCTGTTCCCTTGATGGATACGGAAGCTACCGTTGCGCTCAATGCGGCGGATAGCGGCTCGTTGGCTGGCAAGGTGTACGTGTTCGGCGGGTTTAGTCCCTTTTCCGGCTTTTCGTCCGCCGTGCAGATTTTTGACATCGCCAGCGGCACCTGGGCCTTCGGCGCGCCGATGCCCACCGCCCGTTCCAACAGCATGGCAGGCGTCATCCACCTGGGCACGGCTGAGGACGGCAAGATCGCGGTGTACGGCGGCTTTGCCGGCGGCCCTAACCTGCCGATAACCGAGTTGTACGACCCGCTCACAGACAGTTGGATGGCTGGCCCGGCAATGCTTTTCCCGCAAAGCGAGCATGCCGTTGGTCCGCTGGCTGACGGGACGGGCTTGTACGCCATCGGGTCCGGTATCTTTGGCCTCTCGGTGCCGTTTGTGGAACGCCTTGTACCGGAGCCTAGCACGCTGGTGCTCTTGGCTATCGCCGGCGCTCTGCTACTGATCGCCCGATGGCGCAAGGCTGCCTACGTGCGGTAGACATTGTGTTTTCTTTAGGCCGGGCGGTGGTCGACGGACTGCCGCCCGGCTCTTTTCGTTGGCAATCATTTGCAAGCAGGCGGCACGCTGATCCGTGGTTTTTGGTCAGTTGGCGCCCGGTCAAAGACGGGAGTCCTGAATCGGCGCGACAACGCAGTCTTTCGCGCTGTCCACGACGCCCCGGCAAGCCAAAACCTGCAACTCATGGCGATTGTAGAGATGGCTGTAAGGCCGAACCTGGGTCATCACGATGGCGATCATTTTTTTCGCCCGGGTCGACCCGCAGGAACCGGCAAAACGCGCCACCCCAGACGTACGATCCCACCGAGTCGCTACGCCAACCAACCGAGAGTGGCCCGACGGCCGCAGGCGATTGTGGCCAGGCTGATCAGCCCAAACCCCGCCAGACAGGCAGTGCTCGGCTCGGGCACCGCTTGCACATGGCTGTTGACGCTGTCGGTCACCCAGCCACTTGAGCCACCACCGGCGGGAGTATTCTGTATATGCGCTGCCATGACAAACGGACCATGACCGCCAGCGGGAGTACTCAAAAAATCAAACGATGACGCCGTTAGTCCAGCGCCAGCGATCGAGTATTGGATGGCATCTCCGCCAATGAATGTGTGGTTGGTTCCAACCGCGAACGACAATCGGATATCGTACAGGCCGCCGCTGTTCGCCCTGAAGTTGTCCTCACCCTGGAAAATTGTTGGCGTCGTGAACGAGCCAGTCCTGCTCAACTCAGTGAACGTCAGCGACCCCAAATCCGCGCTCAAGGCTGGATCGAGGTTCAAATCCAATTCGCTGATATTCTCGGTACTCGTGAGGTGGGCGCCGGTCAGATCGAACGTCACTGAACCAGTACTGCCATGGTCGTCGATTGTCACCGTGAACCACGGAGCCGGTCCCGCTGGCGCAGTGCCGCCGCTGAATTCGATGTCGGCCTCCATCGTCAAGATGGTGGCACGCGCCGCGCCAGGCAGTAAGATTAGAAGGAATCCTGCGATAACCGCGGTGCAATGCTGCCGCCATTTGCCGGGGGTTAGGATGCGTTTCATCGGCGTGTCTCTCGGGGTTGAACAAGAAAAGTTTTCCGGCCTGCATTTGCCATAGCGGACAAATTCGACCAACGTTGTGTTCATCCATGTCGATAGTTCGACTATGTACCAACACTAATCGCTTTCAATAGCAACTCACCCGCGGTTGTCGCTGACACCGAAAATGCAAAGCTAGAATCGCGCTAATCGGCACAACCGCTTCTGCGCCGAGACCAACTCGCGGTTGGCCCTCTGGGCACAAAGTCAGCCGGAAAGCCGGGGCAAGCACGGAGTCGCCCCACGATTGAGTTGCAAAAGTCGCAACGAGTTGGACGACACTACACTCGCAGGGGAAAAGAGGAAGGGAGTCTATTCGCGAAAGTCGCGGCCGCCTAGTGCGCCCCAAAGGCTGGACAAAACTTATCAGCCGATTCGACATTAAGAGCCTATCCGAGAACCGTCGGGGACTGTCCCGATTTTGCGGCGGGCACCATCCGCAGGATGGTCGGGGAGCAAAATGGGACTGTCCCCTTGTCCCGATTTAAGCCATGCCGCTAGCGCGCAGCAGCGATTCCTGTACGGTCAGGTCGTGATCCAGACTGAAATCGGGATTCTCGCGTTTCATGACGACCGCGGCGAATTGCCGTAGGTCGGAAATCTGAAGCGTCGCGGCCGCAAGCTCGTGGGTCTGCCAGTCCGCGGCGCCGGCTGTATAGACTTCGATCGGCTGAATGTCTTTGTTGGCCAAATGTCCGCTGCCCAGGTGTGGGATCACACAGGCTCCAGCTGTGCCGTAAACCTCGATGCGACGGGAGCGCGGAGCCAGCTCCAACGCCGGCACCTCGATGATGCCCCAGGCGCCGTCGAAGCCGAAAACGGCCACGCCGTTGTCGATGAAGTCTCCGCTCTTGGCGTGATGATGCGCCAGAAACGGCGTCACGCTGTTCGGTTTGCCGAGGATCGCCACCATCAGGTCGATGACGTGGCCGGCCATTTCGAAGAACATTCCGCCTTTATAGCGACCCAGCTCGGCCACGTAGTTATCGTATGACCGCAGGTCTTTCGGCAATCGCGCCCGAAATTCATAAATGCGACCCAGCTCGCCACTTCGCGCCCGCCGCAACATTTCCTGCACCGCCGACATGTAGCGGAACAAATAGATCATCTGCACGTGCAGATGCTTTCGCTGGGCCAGATCGGCGAGGGCGCGGAACTCGTCGAGCCGTTGGCCCGCGGGCTTTTCGAGCATCACCGGGCGGCCACTTTCGAGCGCCAACTTCGCCAACGCCAGGTTCTCGAACACGCGCCCCTCGACCACCACGCCGTCGAGCGGCTCGGCGAGCAGTTGCTCCGCGGTGTCGAACACTCGGAAGCCTTCGATGCGCGGCTCCCAGTGGCTGCGCCGATCGCGGACGACGCGCGGGTCGGGGTCGTAAAAGCCCACCAGCTTAAATTCTTCTGGATGCTCGGCCACGCGGCGGACAATGCCGTCGGCGTGCGAGTGCCACATGCCCAACATGCCCAATTTCATCGGTTCGCCCCCCCAATCGTTGGCTGCTTTTCCTTTCTCGAGCGGCTCAATGATCCCGCGGACTTCACAAGATCGTTATAACAGACGATCCGCCGAGACCCAATTTCGCTGGCCACCGACAACCCGGCCAGCCGCGTCAGTCCTTGCGACTTGTCACAACTCGATCCGGCCCCATTCGTTTGGCCGGCGGGCAATACCACGAAGGGTTAGACCCCTGTCTCGGAGCTTGGAAATCACTGGGTAATTGCCCGTGTAGGCTTGCTGGGCAGGCCGCTTGCGCACTTCGGCCAACTTCTTCGTTGCAGTAATCGCGGCGGTTATCCGCGCGACTCAGGGGCAGCGTCAGTGGGAATCGGAGTACCCGACTTGAGCTGGGGTGCGATTGGCATTCTACCTTTTAGTCTTCGCGCATCCCGGTGTCGCGCAATTCCGGTAGACATCATGGAGCTGCAATGAAAGATGCCCGCTGGCATTCTCTATCAGCGGGCAAACCCAGTGGAGCGGAAGGGAGTCGAACCCTCGACCTCTGCATTGCGAATCAAAACCGAGACCAACCAAAATAGGCCCATTTTCCCGAGCAATATCGGCATTTTACACCACGCGGGTACATTTTCAAGTCGTTTCAAAGAATTGCAGTTTTCTGCGGAGAATTGCGGTAGTGGAAAAACCAAAACGGTAGTCTACCGGCATGGATTCGACGTACCGCCCCAGTCCAGG
>JACQFF010000037.1 GCA_016200205.1 Planctomycetia bacterium | reverse complement strand
GAATGCAGGATTCGCAAACCGTGCCGCTGTTGATAACCTTCGATCATGCTCCGCGGCGCCGCCGAGCCGCCGGTCAAAATCGTGCGCAGGCTCGAAAGGTCGTGAGCGTCCGGATCGGCATCCAGAATCTGCAACATGCCCAACCAGATCGTCGGCACTCCAGCCGTGATCGTGACTCGCTCGTTTTCCAGCAAATCGAGCAAGCTCGGCGGATCGAGATGCGCTCCAGGGAACACCTGCTTCGCGCCGACGAGCAAGCATGTGTACGGCAAACCCCAGGCGTTGGCATGAAACATCGGCACGACCGCCATGACCACGTCCTGCTCGCCTACGCCCAGCGTGTCGACCATGCCGCTGGCCAAGGAGTGCAAGACCACGGCGCGGTGCGTCGCCAGCACGCCCTTCGGTTTGCCGGTCGTGCCCGAAGTGTAGCACATCGCCGCAGCATGCTTCTCGTCGAGATCCAAATAGGTGAATTCCGATTCATCGGCCGACGCGATGAGTGCTTCGTAATCGAGCGTGCCGCCCGGCAATGGCTTGTCGGTGTCGCGGATCACGATCACGTGCTTGAATTTCACCGAGTCGCGAAACTGTGCGAACAGGTCCCACAAGATCTCGTCGACCAGCACGACTTTGTCGCCGGCGTGACTGGCGATATATGTCAAATCATTGGGATGCAGCCGAAGATTCAGCGTGTGCAAAACCGCGCCCGCGCACGGAATCGCCAGGTACGCTTCAAGATGTTGATAATGGTTCCAGCAGAAAGTGGCCACGCGATCGCCGTCCTCGACGCCCAGTTTTTGCAAGGCGACCGCCAGCCGTTTTGCCCGGCCGATCATCTGGGAGTAGGTCGTGCGGTGAATCGACCGATCGGGCAAACGGGTGACGATCT
Source organism: Planctomycetia bacterium (assembly GCA_016200205.1). GTDB lineage: Bacteria > Planctomycetota > Planctomycetia > Pirellulales > PALSA-1355 > PALSA-1355. The sequence continues at coordinate 2,459 of JACQFF010000037.1, read as the reverse complement.
CGCGATCATGGTGCAATTGCTCGGCCCGGCGGAGCATGGCGGGGATCGTCAACTGAAAATCCATTATCAAGCCATGCATGGAAAGCGGTCCTCGAAATATCGCGGGTGCAAATAGCGGGATCGTTTTTTTATCCATGAATCGAAGTTGCCGGATCGCTTCTGAGCATGGATTTTGATTGTAGCCGAGCGGTGCGCGCCGTAATACCCCGCGCTGTACCCGTGTCACGCCCGGGCGAGTTCAACCTCGCGTGAAAAGCTTAACCGCGGCGATGGGCAGGCGATTCTCTCGAGCCCAGGCTTCCCAATGCGCGGCCGAGCGGGTGAGGAAAATGGCCTTCATTTCATCGTACGTGCCCGCCTCGACCTTGAGCAGCGTTTTGAGCTTGGCCCAGAACTGCGGCTCCAGCGTGCCGACGGCGAGCCAGCCCTGCTGGGTCGGGTATAGATTGTAATAGGGCGCCGCCCCGCTCAAATGCCCGCCGGGCGCCGTGAGCCCGAAGCGGAGCGGCAACGTGAACACATCCAACGCGTCGGCGATCGGCACGAAGCTGCGCACGCCTTGGCCCGTCCGCGACCGCTCCACCAGCACGCCCAGCGCGTGACTGATCGCGGTCTGCGCTGCGGCCATGTCGGCCAGCAGCGTCAGCGGCATTGCCGGTGGCGTCAACAAGCCCACGCCGGCCTGATACGTCAGATCGTGGCCGGTCAATTCCTCGTCGGGCGGCGAATGCCCGACGATCGCGACCTGGCAGAGCTTGGGAAACTGAGCATGCAGGGAATTCCAACCCAAGGCCAATCGCTCCAGAGAGGACGTCAATGACGAGGTGACGAGCAAATCGCTTTTGGCCAAATACCGATCGAGTTGTCCGCGCTCGGCCGGTTGCTTGAGATCCAAATGCACCACCTGTTGGTTGCCCAGCAGGTGGCGATAGAAATCGGGACAGTTTCGCGAAAGGGGATCGCCGCCGGGCGGCTCGACTTTGATTACGTCCGCGCCCCAATGATCGAGCTGCGCCACCGCCGCCGGGCCGGGCAGATTAAAGGCGATCGTGACGATTTTGATTCCCTCAAGCGGCTGCATCAATGGAAACCGATTGGTTGACGAGGGGCGGCCCGGGTTTACACTTCTCCATCTTTGGCGACTCGGCGCCGGTCGTGCAAGGGCCTTTGGCGAACTATTCCCCCGTCGGGTCGGCGGCGCGGCCAGGTGGAAGGCGCTTGATTTTCCCGCATTGCCTTGCCAGATTGATGGCTCGAAACTATTGAGAGCCGCGCCCGCTCGTCAGCGGTTTTTTCATTCCCAACTGCCTCAGGATCTGCATCCATGGTCAACGTCGATTTGCCCCTCGGCCTGGTCAATACCGATACGAAAGCCAAAATGGCGGCCAATATTTGTTTTCTGGAAGGGCCAGCGTGGCACGCCAGCGGCGACTTGTACTTTAGCGACATCTCGGGCAACCGCATTTTGAAAATGGCGTCCGATGGCGCGGTTTCCGTTTTCCGCGCGGACAGTGGGCGGACCAACGGCAACACGTTCGACGCTCAAGGCCGGCTCGTCAGTTGCGAAGGTGCCGAATTCGGGCCCGGCGGCCGGCGGCGAGTGGTGCGCACCGATTTGACCACCGGCGAAGTCGAAGTGCTCACCGACCGCTTCGAAGGAAAACGCTACAACGCGCCCAACGACGTCTGCGTCGACCATCAAGGCCGCATCTGGTTTACCGACCCGTACTATTGGATCGACCGCGACAGCCTGGAAATGGGCGCCGAAGCGGTCTATTGCATCGATCGCGCCCACGTGCGGCGGGTAGTCTCACAGCCCCAGATCGGCCGGCCCAACGGATTGGCGATCACGCCCGACGACAAGATTCTGTACGTCGTCGACAGCCACAACGTGGAAGGGGGCAACCGCAAGATCTGGGCATTCGACGTGCAAGCCGACGCAACGCTCGCGAACCAACGACTGGTCTTCGATTTCGGTCGCGGCCGGGGCGGCGACGGTATGCGTTTGGACCATCAAGGCAACCTGTGGGTGGCCGCCGGCGTATCAAAACCCCGCAATGCGTTTGAAACGGCCGAAGTGCAGACCGGCATTCACGTGATTTCTCCGCAAGGCAAACTGCTGGGCCGCATTCCGATTCCGGAAGACGTTTTGACGAACCTGACCTTCGCGGGAAAGGATTTCAAAACGCTGTTCGTCACAGCCGGCAAGACGCTGTTCAAAATCGAGGTCAACGTCAGCGGCTATTCGCTTTACCCGCCACTGGGCGGCTAAGCCTCTTCCCTACGCGCCGTGATCGTGCGAACGCCGGCGGAGCCACGCGATAACCCATCGGCGGCATGCGGTACCGAATTGCTTACGCAAGAGTAATTTCCGCCCTAACCTGCCATGCATTGCCTGTTGGTAAGGTCTTCCTCGCCGGCACTTGTGGCGTACCACCAGCCTGGAATCAGGATTTTCT
>JACQFF010000257.1 GCA_016200205.1 Planctomycetia bacterium | reverse complement strand
GGCGGCTCGAATGTGTTTCCCGTGCCGCTCGGGCCTCGCACTCAAGGCAATCTGACCGTCTGGGCTTGTATTGGCGAAGGAGTCACACGAATTATTTTCCCAGACATGGCTTGGGGAAATCACACGATCCAGCTAGGAGCCATGCCGGCCGGTTTTGGCTTGTGGGGAGCCGGCACGGGGCATCTGGCGGCGGGGGACAAGTTCGGCTGGTGGGATTTCGATCTGGAGCACTCGTCGCAGACCGCGCCGCAAAACACCCTATCGCGCCCGCCGCAGCCGCAAGAATGCACGCACTGCGGGCAAATCAAAGCCAGCAGTTGCGTCCCCACGATCTTCCCCGCGAATTTTCGACTCAAAGTCACGATCACGGCGATATTGCCCGGCGGTCAATGCTGCGCGGCCGACACCGTGGCGGGCGTTTTCGAGCTGTCTTATACGGGCACGGACGGCTCGTTCTCGATCTACCTGGGGCCCGACAATCCCGCCGCCGTGCAAGGCTGGATCGATAGCCACACGGGCCAGGCTCCCTGCGCCGGCTGCTTCAACAATATCTTGCTCACCGCCAAACTCGACGCCGGCGGTCCCTCGGTCGATTTTGTCAGTCTCAACGGCGGCGGCGCCTGCGGCTGGACGGGCGGACCGATCGGAGATTGCGCGAATTTCAGCGCGATGCTCAACCCGCGAGCCGACGCTAATGGCGCTCCTGTTTGTCGAAGCAGTTTTTTCAGTTGCAAACTCGAATCGGTTTTCGTCTGATTTTATAGTGAGCCCGTCGAACCTATGCTTTGCCTGTTGGAATGGCGCGATGGCAGAATCGTCTGCTCCCGCTGCAGCGAAACGTGCCGGCATATCACCGAGGCCGACTTGGCGGCGGTCGGCGGCGACCTGTCCAAGATTCGCCGCGTCTGCGGCACCGCGGCCAGGGCGGCGGACATCGAGCAAGCGCGCGCCGCAATGGAAGCAACCCGCGCGGCGGCCGCGCCAATTGTGGCGGCGCCGTCGCTCTTCAAGCGGATCAAGAATTTCGCCCCGGCCCTGATTACGCACGCGCGCCACGGCTTTCCCAAGTGCACGCAAGAGCAGATGGACGCCAGGCACGCGATCTGCCGCGCTTGCCCCGGCGGTTTTTATATTCGCGACATTGAGAATCCGAACCTGGGCATTTGCGGCCACAAGGATTGCGGCTGCAGCGCCGGCCGCGAGGAGCGCTTCTTGAACAAGCTGGGCTGGGCCGACCAAGCCTGCCCGATCGGGGCCTGGCCGGCCGCCGAGGGAATGTGATGGTCCTTTGTTGGCGCGCCCTGCTTGGACACGATGGAATGATTTACCTGGCAAGGGGGTGACAATCAGTTGACACCCGCGTCGGACACTAGTCTTTGTGGACGATGATTTTTTGATACAGTAGGTCCACAAATCCGCTGAGCAACTCGGCTTGGCTACTTTCGAGCAATAAGGCGACTTTTTGATGGACGTCCCGCTGCTGGTTCATGGCCATCACGACGTCGGCGGTGCTGATCGCGGTCAAGGCGCCGCCGGTTCCAAAGCGACTATACAATTCCGCGAAGTCGGCTTCCGTCCAGCCCTCGAATAGCTCCGGACGGCTGCTGACAATGTCTTGCACGGCAGGATTCGTACGCCGATCGAATAAGCGATGAGTCAGCAGGGATGGATGTTGAAAGAGTTCATCAGCCGATACGCCCAGACCCGTTGCCAGCCGGTGCAGCGTGCGGGCGTGCGGCTTGTTTTTGCCGCTTAAAATGGCTTTCACCGTTCGCTCGTTCAGTCCCGTGGCATCGACCACTTGTTCCAGGGTCAGGCCCGAGCGAGCCATGAGTCGGCGAAGGTTCAGGGCGAAATCAAACATGGCGCAGTAATGTGAGGATCACCAGGCCTTTCGACGGCCACCCAAATGCTTGACGACTGAGTGAACATATGTATACTCAATCCAGCCCGGGAAGTCAACGCGTGCAACTGAATTCCCCGTGAGCGTTAGGCCCCTGGCTCGTGCCATCGCGGCGGCACTATGCGCCGCATTAGGAGTTGCTTATGGAAAGTATTCGCAGCGGGCAAGTGTTTCGTCTCTGGATTGCGACTTATACCGATTGGCAGCCGATGCAATGGAGCGATTCGCCGCCCACCGCGACCGCGTTGGAAGCGGTCGAAAATGGCCTGTATTCCGCTGATGAAGCCGCGCTGTTCCTCGAAGGGTTTAACGCCAGCATGCTTGAGCACAACGAGCCGATTTGGGCCGTGGCGGTTCCCATCACCATCCGTTATGAAGGAGACGCACAAGCGGGCATGCCGGTGCGAGGACACACGTTTGCCTGCGATCGTGCCGCGCCTGGCGCGGCCGCTGAACCGTTGCGGACCGATCATTTCCACGGATTCGGCCAATCGCCCCAACGTTCGAGATAGGTTCGGTATGCGCTGACCTGGTCCGCTTTCTTGATGAGCCAGGTCTTGGTCTCGGCAATCAGGCCTTGTTCTTGATCGAGTGAAATCTCGCCGAACAGCACGCGCGTGCGCAGAAAGACAAAATACGTATCGAGCAAATCGCAGCGGCAATAATCGTTGATTTCCGCCAGTTGGCCGCGATAAAACAAATCCTGCACCATATGGCCCTGGACGTCCATCTTTCCCGGTTTGCCGAGCAAGTTGGCCGCGAGGTTCAGCCCTCCCTGGAACCGCGTCGAGCCGAAATTCGTGAGAATTTCCTGCAGGTCGATGTGAGCGTTCAAATTGAAGCGGTTGCGGTATTGTTCGAAGCTCTTGGCGCCGACGTTGAACCAGCCCGGAACGCTGATGGCGTAGCGAAACGCGGCCAATTCCAACAGCGGCAGGTCGAACGTGCGGCCATTGAAGCTCACCAAGGTCGGCCGGCGATAGCGATCCCAACCCCGCCAAAAGTGTTCCGTCAAAATGTGCGGACGGAACTGAGGTTCGTCGAGAACCGTGATATCCAACAGCCGGTAATCGGCCGAGATCTTTCCGACCGCGATCGAAATCGGCAGGTGAAAGGTGTAAGGGATAAAATCGCTGTCGTACTTGTCGCGCAGTTCTTGGCGGTAGCGTTCGATGGCGGCTTGGGACTCGAGGCCCTCGCCGGGATAGCGAATTTTCGAGACCAGTTCGCCGTCGGCGACACTCTCGATATCAAAGGCCAAATAACTTACGGTCGAATCAGCCATGCCAGCGGGTCCTATCGCAGTATCTTCGAGATGTTCGGTTCCCAGCCTACCAAAAACGACCGCGATCCGTGAAGATGGCATGGCTCCAAGCGGTACGCAAGAATGGGAAGATTGCGAAAACTGTGCCGGTGCTGAATGCGCCATCCTTACCAGTTCTACAGGGTTCAATAAACTTCGCTGTCGCCAACTGCCGAAATAATCCGAACAGCGACATTGAGGCCTACAATCCCTTTGTGCTGGCAAGCTGGTAGGCCTCGGACATGTCCGCTGACGGTTGAGCACCGTGAGGTTTTTTGTGCCACGCCTAGCGATCGTCATTTCCGCGGTCGGCAGTACCGAATCGCTGGAAGGTACATTGGTCTCTGTTTTGGAGAACCGGCCGGCGGATTGCGAAATCCTCGTGGCTCTGAATAAGCCCTATTCCGATCCCTACGATTTGCAAGGCGAAGTGCGCTTCGTCCAATCGTCCGCGAAAGGCTCGTCGATCCAGGGCATCAACGAGGCGCTGGCCGCCACGCGCGCACCGTTTGTGCATTTGCTCGCCAGCGGATGCCAGGTGACTGAGGGTTGGACCAACGAAGCGGTATCGCGCTTCGGCGATCGGCAAATTGGGTCGGTCGCGCCGTTGGTCTTGGACGCCGAGCACGACGGCCGTATTTTTTCCGCGGGGTTTGGCTATCGTCGCGGTGGCGAGCGCTATCTGGTTGGCCACGGGCAGGCGCAGTTAACGCCCGGCGATCAGACCTCGATCCTGGGCGCGTGCGGGTTTGCCGCCTTCTACCGCAGGGCGGCTGTTGATTTGGCCGGTGGGTTGAGTCCCCAGTTAGGCCGCCAGCAAGCCGACGTGGATCTGGCTTTGGCGCTTAGAACCCTCGGCTTCGGGGTCGCTTTGGAGCCGCAGTCGCGCATTTACGCGGCCGCCGACGTCGAGCGGCGGCAAAGCGCGCTGAGCCAATCGCTTTATGACGAGCGGCTCTTTTGGAGAAACCTGCCCAGCACGGGCCGGATCGGAGCGCTCGCGGCACACGCGGGCGTTGTGGCAGCCGAGTTGGTTCGCAGCTTTGCGCGTCCGCGCATGTTCGCGCAACTTGTCGGTCGAGCCCTGGCATGTTGCCAGTTTGGCAACTATGCACGCGATCGCCGCGTGCTCGGCTCGTCGAGCCAGCGATTCGCGCGGCCAACCGCGCATGAGCGCCTGCGCGTCGATCGAGCGCACAGCGGACAATCGCTCGCCGAATCAACTCAATCGCGCGTCCACTTGAGCTAGCCGACGATCGCCGCGGTCAGATCTTCATCCGATAGCGCGTGCTTGCCCGGATAGAACAACTCGTGAATCGCGCGGAACTGCCGGAGGTCGGCTTGATCGGTCGCCTCGGCCTGGAACTTGGCATCCAACTGGGCGAACCACCCCGCCCCTTCGGGCCAACGCACTTCCATGATGCGGCCGCAGTCCTCGAGCAGTTGATACACGCGCGCCCGGGTCACACCCATCCGCTTGGCTTGTTGCCGCACACTTTGCGGCGAACCGGTGACGCCTAGCCGGCCTTCGCTCAACTCGTGAATGGTCGGGCCGGCGTCGATTTGGATCTGGTTCAACAGCGGCACGGCCAAATGATCGCGAATTTCGTCGCTTGTTGGAATTCCCGGTCGCGCCAGTGCCAGCGAGATCCAGTTTTCGATCGGCTGAATGAATTTGGGCACGATCCGCAATGCCAGATGCTGTTGCGTGCCGGCACTGGAAAGCATCTCGTGGACCAGGTAGAACACTTCGAGCACGACCCGCACGCGTTTTTCGCCATGCGTTTTGAGCTGGCGGATTTCAGCGACCGTGTGATGGACATATTGGTCGAGCGGAATGTGCCAAATGACGGTTGGCAGCGCTTGCAGCGTGGGGGCCAGGCGGCCCAGTTTTTCCCGGCCAACCCCATTCTCGACCACCGTTTGTTGCCATTGGGCCCACAAGGCTTCGGACACAATCGATGGGTCGAAGCTGGTCACGTTGCGGCGCGGCTTTTCAATTGCGGACTGCCTTTTGGATTCGTTCAGCTCCGCGATGCCAAAAGGAACGGCCGGTGGGTGATCCTTGGTCGCACGCGATAAGAGCTTGACCAAGGAACTGATCTTTTTTTGACCGATGCCGGGCGTGGCCGAGAGTTCTTCGAACGGCGTGGCCAGCAGGTCTTTGATCGTGCGGCCGAGGAAGGCCAACGGCAGGCGACGATCGTTGGGCAAGGCCCAATACGCCAAGGGTTTTTCCAAGCGGTCGGCAAATTTGTCGTCCAGCAAGGTCTTGCGCAGCGATTGAAAACTACTGACGATTTTGTAGTCTTCCACCGAGGTAACTTTATTCATCTTCATGGGTTCTCCCTCCCGTAATACGCACGGGTTAAGACGCGGCGGCAGGCGATCCAATGCCAAACCAACCTGTTTGCCTCAAAACTGTTTCTTCTGCTCTTTCAGCCTCTACCGGGACAAATGCGAAGCCACGCACATGCGTCAGCCCGCCCGAAATAGTAACTCGTTGAGCAAATGTTGTGCCCACCAAGCGTTTTCGAGATCGCAAGCCCGGCAGCGCTGAAAAACTTTTATTTACCAATACTTAGGCGGGGGGCGCTTTGCTGGTTTTCGGTGGGAATCCGTTGCAGTGCTGGGAGTCAATCCTTGTTCCCGACGAACCACGCCTAATAAATCTCTAATACGCAGATTTACCGCTTATTGTTCGAAAAAATCTCGAAACTCAGCGAGGCTACAGGTCCGGTCCTACACCCATCGGGATTGGCACACTTCGTTGCGGAAAACAGCGCCAAATTAATCACGCTTGTGCCAATCAGTACTTCATGTCCTGGTTATTGTTATGCTCAAGATGGATTTCGTCAAGTCGGCCGATTTGACCGAAGTGGGCGATTGGTTGGAGTTTTGTAGACGTAACTTATTTTGCAGTTTTGGTTTACGTGTTTGAAAAAATATTGGAAATCACCGGATTCGGAAAATCGCGAGAAATGCAGATTTCACAGTTATGAACTGCGAGCGACTTCAAGCCAGAGGGCCATGCTCGATCCCGGAAATCTACCGACGGGGGATGCGAGCGAACTTCCCGGTAGCCGCGCGCCGATCTAGAAATCGACTTCCATCCAATCATATCCCAGCACGGTGCGAGGGAAGATTGCACGCGCGGCCTCCAGATTGAGCGGATCTTCTTCCTCGGCTGCCGGGTCGACGTGCACCAAGACCAGCCGGCCTACCTGGGCATTGCGCGCCAATTCGGCCACTGGCGTGGTCACGCTGTGGCCGGTCAGGGCGGCCATCTCGGCCATGGTATCGGGGAAATTGCACTCGTGGAGCAACACATCGACGCCGGCAATCGCGTTAAGGTAGGCCGCGTTGTTCGTTGCGGTCGTGTCGGTCACATAAGCCAACGAATGCCCCGGCCAGTCGAGCCGATAGCCCAGCGTGCCGCCGGGGTGCTGCAACGGGAAGTGTGTCAGCGTGCCACCGCTTGCCAGCGGCACCCGCGGCGCAAGTGGCCGAAATTCGAAAGGCGGTTTGACGGGAAATAAAAGCTCGGCAAAAAGATGTTCCTTGACCGCGGCTAATTTATCCGGCGCGCCGTGAACGGTCACGCGGCGGACGTTCTTGTTTTGCAACACGTCCAACAAAAAGGTCAGCCCAATCACATGATCGAGGTGGGCATGCGTGAGAAACACATCGAGTTCGGGAGTCCGCAGAAACTTTCGCGCGCGGTACATGGCCGTGCCGGCGTCGAGAATGATGCCCAGTTCGGGAATCATGAAGCACGCCGTGTGTCGCTGATCATTGGGATGGTAGCCGGTGGTTCCCAACAAAATGAGCTTCATGGTTCCGCGCAGCCAAAAATGGTTGTCGGCCTCGTGCGTCCACGCTTTGTCAAGAAGGCCAATGTAACATGTTGGAGGTTGGCTGCGGGAGAGCGAAGGCCATTTTGCGTTTTTGGCGGCCGCGCCGCGAATTCCGCTGCCGGTCATTCGGCCATTCAAGGTTGAACGGGAAAGAGTCGTTCCAATTGTTTGCCGACCCCCTCGATCAACACGCCGCGCGCCGTACTTTGCAGCATCTGTCCGGTAAGCTGCTGCAGGGCACGCCGATCGAGCTTAGGCCTGCTGAGCGTGCCTTCGAGCGGAATTTGCAGGGTCTGGCCCTCGAGCGTGCCGAGCGACAAATCGATGCCCAAGAGCGTCGCTTGCAGAGGAATTTCGGCCACGATCGCCAGCGATTCGTCCAGCCCCACGGAACCGTGCGTCGTGACCGGAACGGCGCCGACCATGAATTGCAGCCCTCGATGATAAACGCGGCGATTGACCATCCGGAACTCGATATTCGAGTCGTCGATCGCCAGCAGCGCTCCGCTTTGATCGGCGAGGTTGGCCAACACGCCGCGTTTCAAAATGGTTGTCAGCTCCCGAATGAAGATCAGGAACTCTTGCGCTACCGGCCCGGGTTTGGCTTGGCCTCGCATGGCCATCTTGCCGGCCACGTCGCCGGCGCCCAGATCGGAGATCGGCAAACGACCCCCGTCGAGCGCGATCGAAAAGCTACCTTCAGCCACCGTCGATTCGGCCAAAATAGGCGCTACGAATTTCAAGCCTCGGGCGCAAAGTTCAGGCGACAAATGCACGTCGGTCAACAGGGGGCCTCGTGCCAACAGGAGCTCGGGCGGCGCGGGATTCAATCGCAAAACGGGCGCAACCGTCAGCCGGCCTTCGCTGACTTGTACATCAATCGGTTGCATTCGCAATTGGCCGTCGGCTAGTTGCGCGGCAATGTCGGCCCGGCTAACCGCCAGACCGTGGACGTTCATCCCCGCCCAACCCAGCGCGGCCTCTCCACTGACTTGGCGCCACGAGTCGCCCAAGGTCGGCTCTCCGCTCAATCGTCCGTGCGCGGCGAATGCGCGAGTCTGCTGGCCGGCAACCCATACGCCTTCGCCAACATAAGGTTGCCACAATGGCGCCAGCATTTCCCAGTCGTATTGGATTGTGCCCTTCAGATCGACATCGCCGCCGCGAACCGAAGTGGGCAGCGTGCCGCTGAGGTCGCAACGCAGCGCGGCGGACGCGATCTGCACGTTCTCGATTTGCACTTGCTCGCTCGCGTGTTGATAATTGCCGCGCGCCCTCAGCACCAGGTGCGGTTCTTGCCAGGCGGCCACACTCGTGCTTGAGGCGGCCTGGCGGACCGCGTCGACCACTTCGAGTTGATCGATCGTGCCGTCGATGCTGCCAGCGGTTATGCCTTGCTCGTGCTTCAGTTCCGCTTTGCCCGCCAATTTGCCCGAGATTTGCCAGGCTGCGGGTGTGCGCGGGTCGTGGCGCCAGCGAGACAGATCGCCCAACTCCGCCTCGATTTGCGCGGTGCCCCCATCGAGGGCCCAGCCGCCGGTCGAACTCTTTAGGGCAGCTTTGTTCACAACCGCCAGAGAAGTGCCGGCCGATAGCTTTCCCTGCGCGACGTCGAGCCGGCTCTTGGCGAAGTCCCAATGACCTTCGAGTGCTAGGGACAGCGACGGCTCATTGATGAACCAGCCGTTTCCCCACGTTTGGAACGGTTTGGAATTCGCCTGCAAGTGATCGATTTCAATGCCCTTGGACGAATAATTTAGCGTTGCCTGAGCACTGCCCGCGCCACTGAGTTCCCAACCCGTCAGGGCGGTGCAGGCCTCGAGTCGCGGCGGCCAATTGGCCAAGGATCCCCGCCAGGCGCATTCGAGCGGCCAAACCGCGCTTGCCGGATCGGAAATGGGTTCGGCCAGTTTCGCCTGCAAGCGTTCGCCGCCCGCCTCGATCGCGAATTGTGCCCGCTCGACACGCTTGAGCGTTTGGCCGACGAGCTGTCCACCAAGTTCAAGCCTGGCCACCAGGCTGTCTTCTTTCCAAGGGCGGCCCTGTGAAGCCACGAGTTGGAAATTTCGGGCTTGGAAATCTGCCTGAGCGGCAAACTGGTCGTCGGCGCCGCGCTTCCAAGCCAATTGAGCCTGGCCACTGCCGGTCAAGTTGAGGTTGTTCAAATCGGAGAATTGCCGCAATTCGGACATCAGCTTCGCCAGATCGAATTTCGCCGAAGCGGTCAGATCGTCCAGCGAACCGGCGGCGTCGATCTGCAAGAAGCTCGACGTGCATTGGGCCCGATCGACGACCAGTCCGGTCGAGGTTTGATGCATGGTGAATTGAATTGCCAACGGATTTTCCCAAGTCAGCGCCCGGCCATCGGCGGTGGCGGCAAGCCGGCTCGCATCGATGTGCCCCGTCCACGTCGTGCCGCTCGATTGCGGCCGGCTGGAGATGACCAGGGCTGCCTGGCCGGAGGTGATTTCGGTTCCTTGCCGAATACGTAAAGTCGCGGGGAGCATGGCGGCCAACCGTGCCAAGTCGGCCTCGCCTGTGACTTCATAATCCTCGCGCGCCAGCGCGGC
>JACQFF010000036.1 GCA_016200205.1 Planctomycetia bacterium | reverse complement strand
TGACCTGGCCGGTGATGGCAATCAGCGGAATGCTGTCCAACTTGGCGTCGGCGATGCACGTGACCAGATTCGTCGCGCCGGGCCCACTAGTGGCCATGCACACGCCGGGCTTGCCGGTGGTGCGGGCGTAGCCCTGCGCCGCAAAGCCGCCCCCCTGTTCGTGGCGGGGCAGGATCGTGCGCAGCCGGTCCTTGTAGCGAGTGAGCGACTGATGCAAGGGCATGCTCGCGCCGCCAGGATAGGCGAAAATGACTTCGACCCCGTGGTTCACCAGCGATTCCACGAGAATATCGGCGCCACTTTGCATTTGCCGCCCGGTCCGCTGCTTAGTCGTCGAAGCCACGCCACCCTCCCCGGAAGTTGAATCCCAAGTCGAAAGCCATTTCGGGCAAACATATTAGCATAGGGCGCCGGCCGGCGGCTTTCAACCGTTTGACACCTTTTGAAACACCCTTTTGACACACCCTCCAACCGGACTGGTTGTGCCAGTTAGTTTGGACGCGCCGCTCCGGGGCAATCAATTGGGACCGCCGTTTGTCGGTATGGGTTCGCGGCGGAGCTTGCGGAATTCGCGACAGCATGACCCACGTTCCCTTGCCGCCCGTTGTTCAATCCGGGCGCGTGCGGATTCAGACCTGATTCCGCGCGACATCACCGATGCGCTTTTCGAATGACAAGCGCACGCTGGCCGAGCTCCAATTTCCACGGCTGCTCCAGAACCGCGCGCGGTGCGGCGAATCGCACGCCTTAGCTGATCATAAGTGGGCGGAAATATCTGTTAATCGATCAAAGAGCGACCGGACAAAACCTATCCGTCGGTGCGACGCTAAGCCGCAAGCGGCGGTGAAACGCTGCGTGCAAAACCCGCGGTTGGATTTTGTCCGTTTGTTCAAAACGTGTTTTGACATGCAGCTTGCAATAGGTTTCTGGCAGGCAATGGGCCCTTGCGAATCAGTGATTTACTACAGTGGTCCTTTATTTTGAGGTGCGAATCATGAAGACTTTAGTAGCGTTCCTAGCGGCCGGCGTCATCTTGTTGACAGCCCGCGCAACTTTCGCCCAGCGCGATGCGACTTCGAAAATCAGCGGCGAAGCTCTTGACCCGGCCCACGCGAATCTATATATTTGCTTACACGAATATGAAAACCAAGGTTGCCAGCCGCGTTGACTTGATGTTCCGGGCATTTTCCGACCGGACGCGGCTGCGCATCTTGCATATGCTGCGCGGCGGGGAATTGTGCGTTTGCGACATCGTGGCCATGCTGGGCGTGCCGCAACCAAAAGCGTCCCGACACCTGGCCTATTTGCGCAAGGCGGGGTTGGTGGTGGCGCGCAAGCAAGGCCTTTGGAGCTACTACAGTCTCGCCCGAGCCCGCAACGCGTTCCATGAAAAGTTGCTCGACTGTTTGGGGTGCTGCTTTAAAGATATCCCGGAGCTGGCCAAGGATGCCCGGCAGCTCGCGGCCCGAATGAAGTGTTGTCCATAAATTCTTTTGGGTACGTATATTCGCCTGAGCGTATGAAAAAAGTCGTCTTCGTCTGCGTCGAAAACTCGAACCGCAGCCAAATGGCCGAAGCCTTTGCCCGAATGCTCGGCGCGGTCGAGGCCTACAGCGCCGGTTCGCGCCCATCGGGCCGGGTAAATCCCAAGGCAGTCGCAGCGATGCGAGAACTGGACTATGACTTGTCGGCCCATCGCTCCAAGTCGCTCGACGATCTCCCCGGCGTGACGTTTGATGTCGCCGTGACGATGGGCTGTGGAGACCAGTGCCCGAAATTAAAAACTATCCGGCGTGAGGATTGGAACATTCCGGACCCCAAGGAAATGACCAGCGAGCAATTCCGAGCAGTGCGGGATTTGATCGGATCGAAGGTCAAGCAATTGCTACAGAGCTTGGACAAAACCGCATCGGAGAGGGAGACAGCTCCCGGCCGTTCGGTCAAAACTCCTAAACGAGATGAAAGGATGATGCCATGACAATCGAGCAAGTTGTGCAATCGAAGTACGGGGCCGTGGCCACGAGCGGTCTGTCGAGCGACCATGCGGGCGTGAAAGCCGTTGCCGAGGCGTTCGGCTACTCGGCCGATCAACTCTCGTCCATTCCGGCCGAGGCCAACATGGGGCTTTCGTGCGGCAACCCGACAGCCTTTGCCAGCCTGCGCGAAGGTGAAACGGTTGTCGATTTGGGCTGCGGCGGCGGATTGGACGTTTTTCTGGCAGCCGCGAAGGTTGGATCCTCGGGCCGGGCCATCGGTATCGACATGACGCCCGAAATGCTCGCCTTGGCGCGCGCCAACGCCGCGAAAGCCGATTTGACGAATGTTGAGTTTTACGAAGCGACCATCGACAAGCTGCCGCTGGCGGATGCTTCGGTTGATTGCGTGATCAGCAATTGCGTCATCAATCTGGCTTCGGACAAGCCGGCCGTATTTCGCGAGATTGTCCGAGTGCTGAAGCCCGGCGGACGGCTGGCCGTGAGCGACATTGCTCTGAAGCAATCTCTGCCCGCCGAAATTGGCAGCAATCTCTTGGCATACGTCGGCTGCATTGCCGGCGCCATCCCGATCGAGGATTACCGGGCCGGCTTGATTGCGGCGGGCTTCGCCCACGTCCAAATCATCGACACGGGAGCGGATTTGAATGTCTATGCCAAAGTTGAGAAGCAATCCGGCTGTTGTTCGCCTGCCATGCCGTCGTGTTCGAGCGACTTGCACGGCCAGCTTGTGGAGCTAATGAGCCGGTACAATATCAACGACTACGCGGCCAGCGTGAAGGTGTACGCCGTGAAGCCATAGGGGGGTGAAAAGATGTCAGGAACGAATGTTCCCTGGTTCCTGACACCGTTGTTCCGCTCAAGCTGCCGCTCTTGCAAGCGACGTTTCACGGCCGCTCGCGGCTTAGCGTCGCACTGGTCGATAGGTTTTGTCCAGCCGCTGTTCGCCTCCTGCGAATCGCTTTGCTCGGGAACATCGACGCTGGGGAGCGGAGCGACTCATCGCCCGCCCGTTTCGGTTCGCGAGGTCTGTGTTTCTCTCGGCGGCGTGGCGGCCATGAACCAGCCGATCAGCATTTCGTCCCAGGTCTGCTCGCCCCAGCGGACCCACTTTGTCGGGTCGGGGTTGGCGGGGTTATCGGCAGAGTTGTCGTAGTGTGCCTCGCAGCGCAGAACCGTCCCCTTCGGCATCAGCTTGGGCTCGGCCAGCTCATAGTCGAGCTGCCAGTTGAAATCCCAGCGGGGGACGTTCAACAGCACTTCCTGGCGACCGTCGGGATAGACAGCCTCGTAGCGGAACGACTTGCCGCGGACGTGCATGTGAGGCGTGAGGTTTAGCAGCAAGCGGTCCTCGTCGAAACGGTATTGCGAAGTGAGCGGAAAATCCTTCGCGCGCGGCGGAATCACAAACGCAAAATTCGTCGCCCAGCCCGACTCCACCTTCTGCTTGACATCGTTCTTATCGCAAAAGACCAATCCCAACGAACTAATGTCCTCTTCCACTTTGCCGTTGGGCGTGTAGTGGATCTGCATGATGATCTGGGAGCCGGCCGGGATGCGCTTGGCCAATCCCTGCGGCCCTCCCTCGGGCACCTGACGCGCCGGGGCGCCTGGCGCGTAAGCCGCCAGCAACGACCCGCGCAACAGTTCGTATTGACCGCCCGGCGGCTTGAGAAACACGAGAATGTGGTGCACGACCGAGCGATTGCCAGGCCGTGCTTCGCTGGCCACGACCCACTTGTCTTCGGTGAAGCCCGGGTCGATCGCGAAGTGTTGATAGTCGACGACTCCCTCGGCCGGCACAACGAACGGCTTTTTGCTCATTTTCAAGACGAGATCCGGGTCGGGGATGTTCCAGCCGTCCACGAATTTGCGCGGCTCGGGCAGATCCTTGGCGTCACCGCGCGGACAGCCGGCGGCGACCCACTGGGCGATCTCGTGTTTCTCTTCGTCCGAGAGCCGGGCGTCGTTGATGAACTTGCCGTACTGCGGATCGGCAAACCAGGGCGGCATGCGGCCTTGCTCGACCACTTCGCGGATCGTCTCGCCCCAGCCGACCACTTCGTCGTAGCCCGTCAGCGCGAAGGGGCCGATTTCGCCCTTGCGATGACACTCGACGCAATGTTTTTGAAAGATGCGGGCGATCTCGCGCGAATAGGTGACTGCGCCGGCGGCGGGCCGGGGCACGCGACCGATGAAACAGCCGACCGCCGGCTGTTCGGGCTCGCTCACGGCCTTGTCGTCCAGCAGCTCGTCGATCGCCACAGCCAGGTCGCGTCGGCCGGGCTGCGCTTTCCGCAGCCCAACGCCAAATTGGTCGTCAATGCGGCCGTGATAGCGAACAATCCGCTTCTCATCGAGCAGAAACGCCTCGGGAGTGCGGATTGCGGAGAACTGGTCAGCCACTTGGTTGCCGGGATCTCTGAGCATTGGAAA
This sequence comes from Planctomycetia bacterium, assembly GCA_016200205.1. Taxonomy (GTDB): domain Bacteria; phylum Planctomycetota; class Planctomycetia; order Pirellulales; family PALSA-1355; genus PALSA-1355. Next base: position 6,823 of record JACQFF010000036.1, on the reverse strand, counting down.
AGAGATTCCGTGCTCGCTTGCATAGGCGGCGATTTCCCCGGGCGTGTCTTGCAGGTTCGAGTCAATGCCCAAAAACTCCACTCCGCGGCCGGCGTACTCAGCGGCAAGTTGCTTCAATCGCGGACCATAAAGCTTGGCCAGCGGGCACTCCGTCCCCAAAAACACCACGACGACCAGCCGGGCGTCCCGCAGCTCGGCCAAACTGTGCTCCTCGCCCGCCGGATCGGAGAGTCGGAATTCGGGCGCCGGTTTTCCCAGCAGCCTTTCTTTCTCCGCCGCAGCGCCGCGGCCCGCCGCCATCGTGGCAAGGCCCACAAAGACCCCCAACAATCCAAGCCGCAACCAGGGATTCTGAAACATCACGGCCTCTCGCGTGAATGATTGGAAATGCGGTGGCGACAAGGCACTCTATCCGTCGCCCTTATATTATAGCCCCTGCCGGCGGTTGGAGGGTATTCGACAATAGATAACCGAGCCGACGATTACTGGTTTGCTATGAATCGTTGCATTACAATCAAGACCCACACACGCTTCCTTCCGTCCCTCCCGAATGGAGCACCTGCCATGGCTACACTGACCCGCCGTAATTTCATTAAAACCAGCGCTGCCGCCAGCGCCGCATTTCCGCTGTTCACCATCGCCGGCACGAAAGCCTCGGGGCGCGTGATCGGCGCCAATGACACGATTCGCGTCGGCGTGGCGGGCATTCGCGGCCGGGGCCAATCGCACATCGACGGCTTCGCCGGAGCGAAGAACGTACAGGTCACGTATCTGATCGATCCCGACACCCGACTTTTCGAGTCGCGCGGCGCAAAAGTGACCAGCCTGGGTGGCAATCAGGCGAAGACCATCAAAGACATCCGCCACGCCTTGGACGATAAAGAATTGGACGCCGTGTCGGTGGCCACCTGCAATCACTGGCATTCGCTGATCACGATCTGGGCCTGCCAGGCGGGCAAGGACGTGTACGTCGAAAAGCCGATCAGCCACAACCTGTTCGAGGGGCGCAAATGCGTCGATGCCGCACAGAAATATGGCCGCATCGTGCAGCACGGCACGCAGCAGCGCTGCGATTCCAAGCGCGCTGGCGAAATCGCCGCCGTGCAGTCGGGCAAGTTTGGCAAGCTGCTGGTCTCGAAAGGCTATTGTTGCAAACCGCGCTGGAGCATCGGTACCAAGCCGCTCGAAAGCCCGCCGAGCGAACTGGATTTCAATATCTGGCTCGGCCCGGCGCCCGAACAGTCGTATCACGGTAATTTGGTGCCGTACAACTGGCATTGGTTCTGGGACACGGGCAACGGCGACATCGGCAATCAAGGCGTGCACGAGATGGACGTGGCCCGTTGGGCGATCAAGGATTCCACCTTGCCCAAACGAGTCTGGAGCCTGGGCGGACGTTTTGGGTACGAAGATCAGGGCCAAACGCCCAACACGCAGATGGCCGTGTTCGACTATGGGGACGTGCTGTTGGTATTCGAAGTTCGCGGATTGGTCGGTGAGAAAAGCGGCCTTCCGAACAAGGTCTCCAACGAGTACTACACCAGCGACGGCGTGATCAAGGACTTTAAGTTTTATCCCAATGGCGGCGGCGATCCGGTGCCGGTCACTCTGCCCGAAGTGCACGTCACCCCCGGCGGCGCGTTTGGCAGCTTTATCAGCGCCGTGCGTAGCCGCAAGCCCGAAGACATAAACGCCAACGCCGAAGTGGCCCACTATTCCGCGGCGCTGTGTCACCTGGGCAATATTTCCTTTCGCCTGGGCCAACAGGTGCCCTTCAATAAGACGAACCAATCGCTGGGCGACAACAAGCAGGTGGTCGAGACGTTCGACAACCTGCGCGAAAACCTCAAGGCGATCGGCATGAGGCTGGAAGATGCCAGTTACACGCTGGGCCGCACGCTCGACTTCGACGCCAAGGCCGAGAAGTTCGTGGGCGAGGGGGCCGACGCCGCCAACCCGTTGCTATCACGAGCCTATCGCCATCCGTTTGTCGTGCCGCCACAAGTGTAGGGGCTGGGCAATGTTTTCGGCCATTTTTTGCCTGCATGTGGCCCCTTTCCGGTCCGATTCGAAAGTTGATGGGTTTAATAAATAGCGCTATACTGTGTCATCGTATAGGGCGCGTGCTGGTCGACCGCGGAAACCGTTTGCTCCGGAGGGAGGATGGGCCATGTTCAACCTATTGATGGACCGCCGCTATCGGGATTGCGAGGGTACGACTCGTCGGGAGTTTTTGAAGATCGGCGCCCTGGGGGCCGGCGCATTGACGTTGCCGGGTTTATTGTCCGCGCGGGCCCAAGCCGCGGCGGCGGGTAGGCCGGTCAAAAACACCTCGGTGGTTTGGGTCTGGCTGGGCGGCGGACCAACGCACATCGAAACGTTCGATCCGAAAATGGACGCGCCAGTCGAGTATCGCAGCGTCACCGGCGCGGTGGCCACCCGCCTGCCGGGCGTCTCGCTCGGCGCTACCTTCCCCAAAATGGCCGCGCTGGCCGATAAGATGGCCTTCGTCCGCTCGTTTGCGCATACCAACAGCGGTCACGGCGGCGGCACGCACTTTGTGATGACCGGTTACGACAACCGCGCGATCGACAACGGTGGACAGCCGACGCGCCCTTCGATCGGCGCGATCGTGGCCCGCGTGCGCGGCGCCAACAATCCCGACTCGGGCATGCCGACCTATGTCCGCCTGGGGCGCATCGGCAGCGATGGCCCCGTCTTTCTAGGAACGGCCTACGCGCCGTTCGATCCCAGCGGACAGGCGCTGAAAAACATGACCCTGGCCGTGCCCGAGAAACGGCTGGGCGATCGCCGCATGCTCTTGGCCAGCTTGGATCGGATGAATAGCGCCGTCGATCGCAGCGGCCTGATGGAAGGGCTCGATCGCTTCGAGGAGCAAGCATTCAGTCTCGTGCTCGGTGGAGCCCCGACAGCCTTCGATCTTTCGCGCGAGAATCCCAAAGTCGTGGCCCAGTACGGCAAGGGATTTGGCGAACAAATGCTCCGCGCTCGCCGGCTGTGCGAGGCGGGTTGCGGATTCGTGACGCTCTCCTACGGCGGCTGGGACATGCACGCGCAAATCAAACCGGCGCTCGATCGGCGCAGCCCCGAATTGGATCGCGGCATTGCGGCCTTCATCGACGACGTGCAGCAACGCGGATTGAGTGACAACATCCTGCTGGTCATTACCGGCGAATTCGGCCGCACTCCCAAGGTCAACCGCAATGCCGGACGCGATCACTGGGCCCCCTTGAGCACGCTGGCCCTGGCCGGCGGCGGATTGAAAATGGGGCAGGTCGTGGGCGAGTCGGCGGCAAAAGCCGATGTGCCCAAAACAAAACCGATTCGACCGCAGGATTTGATGGCCACGGTGTTTCACGTGCTGGGCGTCGATCCGCACACGCAGTTCGTCAATCCGGCGGGCCGGCCCGTTTACATGCTCGAAGATGGCCAGCCTATCTCAGCGCTCGTTTGATTTCGAAATTCCTCCGCCACTAAAACTGCCTTGTGGGAGACCGCCGTGCTCGCCTCGTTTCGATGCCTGGCCCCATCCGCGCTCGTCGTTGTCGTTTTCTTGATTAGCGCCGAGCGGCTCGAAGCCGAAATCAACTGGCCGGGTTGGGGTGGGCCGACGGGTGCCAGCCAATCGGCCGAAACCGGCTTGCCTCTCAAGTGGACCGCCGACAACGTGCAGTGGAAGGCAAACCTCAAGGGCATCGGCCAATCGACGCCCGTCATCTGGGGCCAGCAGATTTTTCTGACCGCGGCATTGGAGAACGGAAAGCAGCGGATCGTGTTCTGCTTGGATCGCCGCGACGGAAAATTGCTCTGGGAGCAGGTGGCCTGGACCGGCGAGCCCGAGGAATCGCACAAAATGAACGGCTGGGCCTCGGCCATGTGCACCACCAACGGCAAGGTCGTCGTGGCGTTTTTCGGCCGCGGCGGGTTGCACGCCTATTCGCTCGACGGCCAGCATCTGTGGTCGCGAGATTTGGGCCGTTTCGACGGCCCCTGGGGCACCGCCGCTTCCCCGATTTTCCACGGCAACCTGGTGATTCAAAACTGCGATAGCGAATCGAAAGAGGCCTCGCTCGTGGCCGTCGATAGCCAGACGGGCGAAACCGTGTGGAGCACGCCGCGGGCCACGTGGCGCGGCTGGAGCACGCCGCTGGTGATTCGCACGAGCGAGCGCGTCGAGATGATCCTCAATGGCCATGAGGGCGTCCGTGGCTACGATCCGGCGACGGGTAAGGAGTTGTGGTTTTGCAAAGGCTACAACGGCCGCGGCGAGCCGGTGCCTGCGTACGCTCATGGCTTGCTCTATGTCATCAATGGCTTGCCGGGCGAGCTCTATGCCGTGCGGCCCGGCGGCGCGGGCGACGTTAGCGAAACGCAGCGGGCCTGGCACGTCCCGCGCAAGAGTGGCCGCGATTTGCCTTCGCCGGTCGTGATCGATAATTACTTGCTATCGACCAGCATGGCCGGCATCATGTTCTGCAACGATTGCCGAACCGGCAAAGAGCTGTGGAAAGAACGCGTCGGCGCCAACTACTCTTCCTCGCCGATCGTGTCCGAAGGCCGGGCCTATTTTCAAAACGATGCCGGCGAAACAGTGGTCATCAATCCCGGCGAAAAGCTCGAAATCGTCGCCACCAACACGCTGAGCCCCGCCGCCGACGAAATCTTCCGCGCCGCCCTGGTCCCGAGCCAAGGCCAAATCTTCAGCCGCTCGACCAAGGCTTTGTATTGCATCGGCACCAGCGCGAGCGGCGCCGCGAAATAGCGATCGAGCGCCGATCAGCTTGTCGGTAATACACTCGCCTCGTTCTTCCGCGATTCCCTCGAAATGGAGTATCCAGGCATTCCAGGAAAATAACGACGGGCAGTTCACTACGGCGGTTATCCCCGAATTATTCACGGCCCAACACTAAGAACGCGTCTTCAAAACGTTCCGAACGTTGGAATTTGGGAGGGCGAAGCTCCCGCTGAGCCGATTTTGCACCGGAAGTAGAGGCTCGGCAGGAGCCTCGTCCTCCCGGTCGCGTAATTTGAAGACACGTTCTAACCCGAAGCGCAAACGAGGGCTGAGCCGCGATTTGCCGCTCGCCGGCCAGCATTATGCAAGTGCAAGCAATAACTGGGTGGGCCACCCCCGGCACCGGAGGCTTGGCAATGTGCCTCAATTGCCCTTCGAGGGCCGTGGCACGTCGCGCGATTGCACGCAAAAATCGAGCACTGTCAATGGATTAACGCTCGCGGGCAAAAGCTCCGGCTGCCGAGCCGTTTTCGCCAAATGCTCCACCAAAAGATCCCTCATGCGTTTCACAACCTCCGCGTGGGCCGGATCCTGGGCCACGTTGTTCATCTCTCCAGGATCCTCAACCAAATCGTATAGCCGAAATTTGTTCCGCACCAGCGGGCCGGGCGTGTCGTAGCCGTCGGTCCGCCGCTCGGCTCCACGCGCGTAAATCAATTTCCAATATTGATCGCGGATCATCACCTCTTCGTTCGGTGCGTATTCCACGATCACGTGCTCGCGGTGCCTGGTGGTTGTTCCACGCAAGAGCGGCAACAGGCTGCGGCCCTGCAACCCGGCGGTGACCTGGTAGTCGCACAACTCGTAAATCGTCGGCACCAGATCCACAAGCTCGACAAATGCCTGCGTGCCGCGGCCGGCGGCAATGCGATTGGGAAAACGCATCACAAGCGGCACGCGAATCGCCTCTTCGTAGCTCGTGTGTTTTTCGAATCGACCATGCTGGCCGAGCAGGTAGCCGTGATCGCCCAGATAGATCACGATCGTGTCGCGGGCCTGGCCGGAGCGATCGAGCGCCTCCAGCACCAGGCCCACGTTCTTGTCCATGAATTCGACCGACGTGTAGTAGGCCGCCGCAATGCCCTGCTTTTCGGCGTCGGTGAGCCCGCGAAACACGGCGGGAATCTGCTCATCGTCCTCCGGTCCCAATTTCGGCACGATAAATTTCGCCGGATCGTGGCGACCGCGATACTCCAGCGGAAAACGAAACGGCGAGTGCGGCTCGTAAAAACTGACCATCAGAAAAAACGGCTTGGCCCGCGGGCTCTGCAAATAAGCGGCCGCCTGCTCCGCGAAATACGTGCCGTCCATCTCCCGGTCCGTGGCCCCCACCGGGCGGCAAAAACTATTCAGCCACACCCGGGCCGGATCCTTGAACGGACGCCAGGGCGGCTGCACTTCCAAGTCGGTGGGCAATGCGTCCCGCGACTGCCCGGCGAGCCACGCTCGATGCTCCGCCAGGTCGATCCGCACGTCGAAGCCGTGCTTCGAATCGCTATTGAAGTGCATCTTGCCGATCGCCGCCGTGTCGAAACCGGCCAGCCGCAAGGTCTCGGCCATCGTCACTTCGCTCTCGGGCAATGGCGTTTCGAGCCGCGTGACGCCGATCGAGCGCGGATAGCGGCCGGTCAAAAACGACTGTCGCGAGGCGGTGCAGACGGGCGAGTTGCAATACGCCCGGAGAAAGCGAATGCCCCCGGCGGCCAGCCGATCGATATTCGGCGTGCGGACCGTCTTGTTGCCATATGCGCCGGTCACATAGGCCGCATGATCGTCGGCGCAAATCACCAGCACATTCGGTGGCCGCCGGCCCGCCCCCAGCGCCCTCGGGCCCAATCCCCAGCAGGCCAACAGGACCAACCAGCCAGCAATCGCCAAGCGGAACAGAGGCCGGAGGCTGTAGGCGGTAGGCCAGGGTTTTGAAGCTAGCACTTTTGGCTCAAAGCCTGGATTTTCTTGAATTGTTAATGGGCAACGAGTTGCGAATACTTCTGGTTAGGTAACACG
>JACQFF010000258.1 GCA_016200205.1 Planctomycetia bacterium | reverse complement strand
TTTTTGTCGCAGTGCGCTCGAGCGACCAGCAACGCGCCGCGGTAGTCCGTGCTCTCTGATTGGTTTAACTTTGTCGTGCCGCCATGGCCAGCGCGACCAGGTAGGGCACCGGCTCGCTGCCCAGCGCCCCAAGCACCGTGCCGCCGGCGGTAAACGAGTGGGTCACGTCGTCCGGCTGGCCGTACTTTTCCAGGGCGGTTCCGCCTTCACCACCGCCCACGTAGACTTCGACCCCCGCGGCTTTGAGCCGCTTTAGCTGGGCGATGAACCGCCGCGTGCCCTCGGCAAACCGTGGGTCCTCGAACATGCCGAACACGCCGTTGTGAAACGCCACGGCCGGCAGTCCTTGATGCCGGGCAATGAACTCCCCCACTTTGCGTTCGAACAGTTCGCTCGTTTTGGGGCCGACGTCGAATTGCTGGTCGCCCGGACCGATCGTTTCCGCGGACCGGCCATCTTGCAACACGAAGTCCACCGGCAGTACGAACTCGATCCCCTTCTTGCGTCCCTCGGCGATCATTCGCTTGGCTTGCTCGATCCGATCGCGCGGGATGTAATACGGTTTATCGCCGTGCGCGGGATCTTCGGCCACTCCCAACGAGAAGGATTTTGCGTCCAACTCGGCGGCGGCTTTTTTGAGCGCCATGGCCAGCGAGCCGGCGGTAAAAACCATCTGCACCGTGCCGCGACCGATCATCGCTTCCAGGTCGTCGAGTTTGTCGATCTTCAGCCCGCTGAACACGACCAACTGCGTCGCCAGGCAGCGCAGCATCGGTCCGTCGAATTCCTTGGCCACGTAGGCCCCCAGCGCCACGCGATCCATCGCCGCGGGCACAATCGTGCTCGATGCATCGAGACTGCCGGCGGACAGCGCTTCGTTGACGTACGCGCGGGCGACCTTCTCGCCAAACTGGTTGGCAAAGCGGGACAGCGGTTCGGCCAATTTGGGCAGATCCCCAGGCTTGGCTTTCCAGAGCACCCGCTCGATGTTATAGCGGCGCGTGTTTTCCAAGAGCAAAATGCTGCCCGCCGCGCTAGCGCGAATCAGTTCGCCGACGTGGTCGCGGATTGTCATCGTCGGTTCGTCGAGCCAATCTTCCACCAGCCGAACTTCGCAGGAGATCAATTCACCGAGACGCTTGCCGACGGCCCGCAACGATTCTTCGGGCTTGCGGCCGATATGGCCGAAGATCACTTGTTTCCATCCGTGCCGCTGGCCGAACTGTAGCGTTTCGGTCATGGAGCGGAGGCGAATGTCCTCTTCGCCGATTTTCGCGCCGGGTTTGGCGTCGACGTCGCCGCGCACCAACACCGCCGTGCCGCTGGGCAATTCGCCCAGTGAAGTCATGCGCGGAATCATGGCCAGGTACTCCGAAAGCGTTCGTTTCGGCCGCCGGCCGTCAACGTTCAAAAGCACCTGACACCAGGAGAGCATCTTCTCGGCAGTCACGGACATCGTGAGTCCCCAATCAATAGTGAACGCCCGATTCGGCTTCGCGGCTTGACAGGCGGTGCTTTTGATAGGTCCCCGCCTTGGAGGGTTCACTCGGCCGACGGCTCGCGTTCGGCGACATCGGATGATCCGGCCGACGTGTCATCGACCAGGGCCTCGGAGAGCTTTTGCTCGTATTCTTTTTGCTCCTGCTCATACTGGCCGATTTCTTCCTTGGCCAGGTTTTCGCCGGCCAGGAGTCGCTTGATTTTCTTGGGCAGGGTCTCGGCCAAATTCGCATCGTAGCCCATGTGGTAGACTTGCACGGTCCCGTCCGCTCCCAGGATGACCATGGTGGGCAGGTTTTCCGCCTGGAACACGCGATCGGTGAGCTTTTGTTGATCGCGCACGATCGGAATGTGCAGCGAGGCTTTATCGAACGAGCCCTGCACCGCCGCGTCGCTGACCGTGGGCTCGTCCTTGTTGACGGCCAGAATCACGACTTTGTCGTTGTCCTTGAATTGCTGGTAGACCTTTTCCAAGTTGGGAAATCCTTTGAAGCACCAGCCACACCACGTCGCCCACATGTCGAGCACGACGACCTTGTCTTTGAGCGAATCGCGCTCGACCGGCGATCCCTTCAAGTCGATGAATACGAAGTTGTCGGGCGTTCGCGCCAGCAGCGGCGACGGCGGCTCCGGCGGGGGCGCAAAGAATTGCTTCAATAACTTCGCGCTGGCGGGAATTTCCATTTTGAACGCGTCGGCGGCAATTACCGTGTTGGTTTGGGCCCCGTTGAACTCGGCCCAAATCGAACACTTAGCCAGCGAAAAGTTTTGCTTGAACTCAGCGGAAGGGAATTCATATTTCCGCAACAGGTGGCTCTTGCGATCGATCCAAAACACGGCGGTACCTTGCGGGCCCTGAACCGAGACGCGATGGCACATTTCGTCTTGAAACGTGGCGTCCTCCAGAACGACCGGCTTGTCACCCTCGGCGAGTGTTTTGAGCGGATCGGCATCGAGCAATAGCGAGATCTGGGGCAGTCCCAAGCCGATTTGGCCGCGCATGCTCGACTCTAACAATTCGTCGGCAGAAAAAATCTCCGCGCTCAACTGCTCCGGGACGGGCAGCACCAACACCTGATCGCTGAGCGAGTCCGCGGTGGCGCGCAGTTTTTGGCCATCTCCAACCACGCTGGCCTGAAGCGAATGGACGCGGAATTTGTTCGGCCGCTCGAAGGCCACCGAAAATGGGATCGGCGGGGATTCTTCCTTTTGCCCATCGTCACTTTCCGCCGTGATGTGCAACTCGCCGGCGTCTTCATAGCTGGTCGCGGTCTTGTAAGCGTCAACCATCTCCGCGAGCAGTTTACCGGCGTCGCCCGGACTGGCAGGTATGGCGGCGGTTGTGGATGATTGGGGCGCCGGCGTCGATCGTTCCTGGCAGCCGGTGCTCGCCAGCAGCATGGCTAGGGCGGACAGTGCGACCGCAAAGCGCGCACGTGTCAGCCACCGAACGGTAATGGTTATCATGGCTCGATCCTTGGAAAATCGGTGTGCGTATCGGTCACCGGCCCGGGATAGCCGGGACGCGGCGCGTCGACCCAGATTATTCGCAACTCGAGGCGTTGCGTAAAGCTCGACTTCTTGACCCGTCGCGCAAAGGGACCCTATGATGCCCGAGGAGGGCCGATCAGCGGCCCCATTTTACCATTTTCGCCGCTTGTTCAGCCTAGTTTACGAATGGTCTCGGTTTTACGGTACGGAACCGATTTGTCGCTTAGCCTGGAGCTGCCACAGACCGCTTTGTGGGCCCATTGCGATGCGCCCCGGGGCGAACCATTGCTAAACGTCGCCGAGGCGGTGGACCACGCGCTGACCGCACCTCTGGAATTCCCGCCGCTCTCACAGGCAGCGCTGCCGGGTGACAAAGTAGTGCTGGCGTTATCTCAGGGCGTGCCGCAGGCCCCCACGATAGTCGCCCGCACGATCGAGGTGTTATTGACCAACGGCGTCAGCGCCCCGGATATTACGCTGTTGCACACATTGGCCGACCTCGAAGCCGGCGCGCCCGATCCGCTCGAACAATTGACGGCCGAGGTCCGAGGGTCGATCACCCGCAGCACTCACGACCCGACCGACCGACGGTCGCTCAGTTACCTGGCCGCCACTGCCCAGGCCAAGCCGATTTACATCAATCGGGCTATTCACGACGCCGACCTCGTGCTCACGATCGGATGCTTGCGGCTCGACGAGTCGCTGGGGTACCACGGCATCAGTTCGAATTTGTTTCCGACGTTTTCCGACGAAGCTAACCTCAGGCGATACCGCTCCGGGAAGAGCTGCGAATCGGCCGACCGCAAACGGCTCCGCAAAGAGGCGGACGAAGTCAGTTGGCTCTTGGGCGTGCAGTTTACGATTCAAGTCGTGCCTGGGGCAGGCACGCAGATCCTGCACGTTCTGGCCGGCGAATTGGAGGCCGTCTTTCGCGAGGGAAGCGAGCTCTGCGCCGCAGCCTGGAGCTATCGGGTGCCCCGTCGGGCCGATCTCGTCATCGCCACCATCGAAGGCGACGCCACGCAGCAAACTTGGGACAACTTTGCCCGGGCAATGGCCGCCGCGTCGCACTGTGTCAGCCCGGGGGGAGCGATCGCGATCTGCACCGATTTGGCCCAGCCATGCGGCGCCGCGTTGCAACAGCTGATCGGCGCCGAAGACTTGGATGCGGTCTTGGATGAGATCGGCAAACAGGGGCCCGCTGATGCCCTGGCCGCCACGCGATTGGCAAAGGCGATCCAGCGTGGCAAAGTGTTTTTGATCAGCCGGCTCGCGGACGAGCTGATTGAAGATCTCGGAATGGTGCCGTTGGCGGGCGAACAGATTTCGCGGCTGGCGGCGCGTTACGATGGTTCGATTGTGCTGGCCAATGCCCAACATGCCCTGGCCCTGCCACGTAATGAAGTCGGTGAGCCGCAATTGGTGAAACCAAAATCTCGCAGGTGAACCAACGATCGATGCCCAACGTGGATTGGATTTCCGAGTACGATGCACTGACCGAGCACGCGGGGCTTGTGGACCTGGCCCATCGAACTCAAATCGAACTCGGCGGCGCGGATCGCTCGACGTTCTTGCATAATCTGTGCACCAATGAAATCCGCAAGCTCCCGCCGGGCGCTGGTTGCGAAGCTTTTTTGACGAGCGTGCAGGGCAAGACTCTGGCCCACGTTTTCGTGTTTGCCGGGCCCGATTCGCTCGTGTTGGAAACGGTCGCGGGCGAAAGTGAAAAAATCCTCAGTCATCTGGATCATTATTTGATCTGCGAGCAGGTGACCTTGACGGATCGCAGCCACCAGTGGTCCGAACTGTTGCTCGGCGGCGCGCAATCGGAAGGCGTGCTCGGGCAGTTGACGGATAGCCAAATGCCGGAAGCGCGCCTGGCCAACGCGGCGGCAATTTTGGGCGGCCGGCCCGTTTGGCTGAGGCGCGTTGACCTTGCCGGCCCGGTCGGGTTTTTGATTAGCGCGGCCAACGAAGATTTGGACCCGGTCCGCGCGGCTTTGCGCGGGGCGGGAGCCGTCGCCTGCCCAGCTCCGGCCTTCGATGCGGCGCGCATCGAATGGGGTTTTCCGCTGTTCGGCCACGACATCTGGGATACGAACTTGCCGCAAGAGGTCGCTCGCGATCCACTGGCAATTAGCTTCGTCAAAGGTTGCTATTTGGGCCAGGAGACGGTGGCCCGGATCGATGCCCTGGGGCACGTCAACAAAACACTCACGGGGCTTCGCTTCCCTGGTGCGACGATTCCGCCAGTGGGCTTGGAACTGCGGGCCGGGGACCAGACGGTTGGCCGGGTGACTTCGGCCGCTTATTCGCCACGACTGGGGGCGCCCTTGGCGCTGGGCTATGTCCGCCGCGGAAGCAATGCGCCGGGCACCCGCCTGACTTCGGAGCTGGGAGATGCCGAAGTGATCGCCCTGCCGATCCAATAAATGACCGTGCATGATTCCATGGGCCGATTATCGCAGGTTCGGGTGCCACTTCTGGACAAGCCAGCCGTGGCACCGACGACAGGCAGTTCGCAGAATCGTGCAACTCGACGTTAGCAAGCTCGCGGCGAACGAGCGACTTCGGTCGCGTCGGCGAACTTGTCGAGCCAGCAGCCGATCCGCGCGATCATGTCGGCGCCTTCCGGCACCTGGCCAACGATCTTGAATTTTCCTTCGGCCAGCGCATGGTGCAGGGCGTTCAAATGCGATCGCATTTCGGCCATGAAACCCGCTGTCTCCCGTGGATCCAGGACGTGGCGAATAAGTTCGACCGCTTGCTCATGGCGCTCGCGACGCAACGCGATCAACTGCCGCCGCTGGGCTTTGAAAAGCCGATCGCCGACAAAACCTCGCCGCAATTGCCCCGCCGAGGTAAATTGATAAACGCGCTGGGGGGAGAAATAAAAGCTGGCGCTGCCATCTCGCCGAAAGCCGATCACCACCTGCTCATCATTTCCCGAGATATCGAGACTCACTCGCTCGACGAGCGCTTTGGCCTCGGCCAAAAGATCTTCGCGGTCGTGTTCTTCGCGCGCCATGGGGATCGTACTCCCGGGTCGGACTCTCGCGCCGCACTAAGCCCGTGCTCGACGGCGACGGCGCCAGCCGGAGATTGCCAGCCCGAGTAGCGCCAGGGCGGCCAAGACCACGCTGTCGGGCTCGGGCACGGTGATCTGGGTGATCTCGGTGGCCCAGGAACTGCTGTTCATCGCGTATTCCTGGAAGGTCCAAAACACGTTGGGATTGCTCGGGTCGACGACCGTACTCGTGTAATCGCCCCAACGGTCGTTGATCGTGTGATAATTGCCCACGGGACTCGCCTTTAGCAAGAACGGGGTTCCAAACGTCGTCGAATTGCCGATCGTGTGCCCCACGACGGCGAAGTCGCTCAGGTTTCCGCCAGCGTCCAAACCGGAACGTGTGAAACCGATCACGATGTCACCATTGGCGTTGGCGTTAATCGAAGGTTGAAAATAGTCGAAGCTCGGGTCGCTCAAGATTCCTTGTTGAATGACCTGGTTGGTTGTGGCATCGATTTTGAGCCAACCGATGCCCGCGTTCGCGCCGACTTTGACGGCTTGCGCCGCATAAATGACGTGGCCCACCTGATAGACATGGCCGGTGAAGCGGTCGTCGATCGTGCTAATCACCCGGGTGCCGTCAGGCTGCGAGGCCTTGGGAGGATTGCTGTAACTGTTGACGTTAATACCAATCGGAGGATCCGACATCGTGGCTCCGGCCGCGCTGGTTCCCATAAGATCAGTGCGGTAAAGGACCGTGGCAGAGGCGGCCTGCGAAATGCCCAAGAGCGGCGCGGCGACTTTGGCGGGGCCGAAGTCCACGATCGGGTGACTTAGCGCACTCAGCACGCTGTCGAACCGGCTCAAGTTGTTCAGTGTCGGCGTATTGGCCAGCAAGTCGGCTTTGGGAATCGAAAATGCCGAAAAGCTGTCCGATATTCCGGTCCGGCTCGTGAAATTGTACGTGGAAACGTAAACGCCGTTGGCGTCCAGGCCCAGCATCGTAAAGTCGGCGAACAGCGGATTGTCGGCGGTGCTTCCCGAAAAACTGACCGCCTTCCAGGTGCCACTGGGGTTCGATGTATCTGAACGAGCCAAGAGCACGTTGTTGAGCGTGTTTTCGCCCGTCAGTTCGGCGGCGATCCAGCGGTTGACGGTCGGATCGTAGAGAATGCGGGCGTTGAACGTGCTCAGTCCCGGCCCGGGATCGTAGCCGGCAAGGGTCCAGAATAATTGATCCGAAATCAACTGGGTGCGAATGCCCGTGGTTTTGTCATATACGGCATACGCGCCGTTAATGAGCTGCACGATCTGGTTGGGCCCAACCGCTGCGGCGTTGTCGGGCGGCGCGTAGCTAAAGCCTTTGAGCGCGATCCCGTCGGTCAGGGTGACGCCAGTGAAGTTCAGCCCGATCGTACCCGTTTGGGCCGCGAGCGGCTTTGGGATAAGGACGAGCGAGAAACCAATAAGTGCGCAAAGCTGAACCCCTGCGCGGAAGGATTGGGACATGGTGGCCTGTCGACTTGAAGACAAATAGATCGGACGGAGTTGCTGATACGACGGAAGTCTTACGAAAGGCTCACGAGCAACTCCACCAGGCACCAGACGGGGTCGGCCGCCTTCGGCAGCCAACGAGGGATACCTCCATGGTATTTCGCGGCGGGGAAGTTTTCAAGAAATAGTCCGCCAAGAAATCGCCCAGGGGAACCATGCCGGTTTTCGTGGGCTCCGGCGGATTCGAAGAGGTTTTGCGGCGGCCCGACGCACTCAGCGCTGTCGAGGGGGCAAAACGCGACTGATTCGCCGGTCGAGTGGGCAAACTTGGGTCAAGAGTTGTCGCCGCCAAAGAACACCGTATCGACGTTTCCCCGTAATACCTGATGGCCCAGCGTAACGGCCCGTTCTTCCGACCAACCGCGATCGACGACGAATCGTTCGGCCAGAATTTTCGCCAAAATCCGCTTGTACATCGCGAATTTCGGGAGGGCAAACTCGAGTTTATACATGTCGCTGTAATAGCCGATCTGCTTGGTCCGCGGCACCGCCTCGAGCCGCGCGGCCGCATCGTGCTCGATGTACGTCGGGGTGTTCGAGTACCACCAATGCCCATGGGTCAGCACGTTCGGAAAAATCCAACTGTAGCTGACAAGTTCCTGATTGGTCACGCTGGCCAACATGGAGATCGGGAATTTTACCTGCGGGAAGGCATTGAACAGTTCGCGATATTGGATCAGCGACACGCGGCTGTCGTACAAATCGCGTCCCTGAAACACCCCTTCCGCGTACACGCCGCGGTTGACGCCGATCATCAAGTCGAAAGGCAACTTGAACTGGGCGCAGCACTCGGCCAACGTCCAAAAGACGAAATGACTCAAATCGCGCTGTTTCTGAATATCGGCTTGCGGGCCCGATCGCCAAATCTCTTCGACGGCCGCTGCCGCGCGGCGCGAACCGACCTTGGCCGGCGCGAAGTCGGGCGGCAACGAGATCGCGCAAGCGCGAGCCCCGCGACTCGTGAAATGCTCGAACAGCGCGGCGATGGCCGCATTGAGCGAGCTTTCGTCATGGACCGAGATCCGCGATGCGTTTTCCAGCCGCGCGCGAACCGCCGGTTGCGACAAATGAAACACCAAATCGTCGGTGCGCAAGCATGGGATGTAAACCGACGTGTCGAAGCCTTCCAGGGGATCGTCAAAATCGTTGGTCAAAAACACCGCTTCCAGCTTGCTCCGCTCGAGCACGTGCGCCGTCCAGTCGGGCCCTTTCATCGCCGCGGCGGCCCGATCGTAGAGAGCTTCCCAATTCGCGGCGGTGATCGCGTCGTCGTCGAGCCCGAAAAAGACCTGGGCCATTTCGATCAACCAGCTCGATTGAATCGTGTTTTCCAACGCGCCGAGATATTCGACCAGGCGGCCGACTTTTTCTTTCGGGTCCAGACCTGGCTGTTCGATCCGCTCGCGCGGCATCCCGGCCGAATGGGCCAACTCGGTGTAATAGTGATAGCCCATGATATCGGCCAAGGTCGTCGAAGCCGGGGCTTGCGCGTTGATGTGCGTGTGCGGATCGATGAGCTTGATCGAGTCCAAAGCGTCGAAGATTCGCGCGCGAAGTTGTTGCAACATGACGGGCTCATCCGGTGGACCGGGAAAAGTTCCAATCTTCCAGCAATAGCCATCGCATGCAAGAGGCGATTAGCACTCGTGGCTTTCAGGTCGTCAAGGGCGGTTCCGCGGCCGAGAAGGTCGCGTAATGACGGGCCGCCGCGGCCTGGTCGCCCTCGCGATCCAGCCACACGCCCAGTACGCGAGCGCGCAGTATGACTCCCTTTTCCAATCGCTCGGCAAAAAGCTGATGCCGCAAGCGAAACTCCGGATCGGCGCCGCAAGCGCGAACTTGGTAGCTCGATCGCTGGGCATCGGCCGGGTGGACCATTTCGGCGTAGCTGATTTTGGCCGAGGGCAGCCGAAACAAATAACAATGGGCCCGTTCAGGGTGCTCGTTTCGGTCAGAACTTGCGGGCGTGGGCGCGAGCCGCGCAAAATCGGCACACTGGGGATCCATCAATTGGAACGCCTCGCGCGCGGGCAGCTCACTTTGCGTCATCAGCTCCGGGCGGCTGTCCAACAGGCTGGTCTGCACGGAGGCAATGAGTTCGATCGCTGCGATCGCATGATCGAATGGTTGCATCCCGGCCCGCCAGTAGATCTGCGCGCGCAATGGCCGGGCAGGTGTTTCCGCGTAGGTTGCCACGAGATCGCCGCCGCGCACGTAATAATCAACGTCTGACTTCGCGGCTGGCGTCGCGGCGGCGGGCAGCTCGACTCCCAGCAGGCTCATGCCCGAGAGCGGCGCCTGATCGAGCTGTAGTTGATGGATCCCGACAGGGGGATTCGCGGGGTCGACGATGCCGGTAAGGCGAGCCGATTGTAGGCGCACCGTGTCGTTTTCAATGTGCCACAGGTGCAAGAGCATGATCGTAAGATATTTGGGTCCGTGGAATCCGTTACACGACTATTTAATCGACTATTTAATCGTTGCCGCTTGGTTGCTCGTTTCCACTTAGCAGGAGGAATAAAAAAACCCCGCCGCATCGCGCGAGGCGAAACGGCGGGGCCGGAACAGAGAAGAGGCCGGGTCGAGATACGAGCGGTTATCGATTTAGGATAATGCCTGGCCACCCGAAGGCAACCGCGATCGCTCGCACTGACGCTAACCTTGGGGTCGCTCCCCACTGTTCGTCCTCGATCTTACCATATGGGATCCTCGTGTCCATAGTTTGGGAAAAAATTTGGGAAATATTTCGTTTGGGAGCGCGGCCAGTCTCCGACCCGCGTAATCGAACGGTCGCTGGCACGTTGCGTGCCGCGGGATGCTCCTTATAATCGCGGCATCGTTCGCCAGTTTGCAGCCTGGCCGCGCCAAGGGAGATTCAGTGCCGGATTACCTAACGCTTTGCCAACAAGCAGCCAGGGCCGGCGGCCAGGCGCTGCTGGACTGGATGGGACGCTTCGGGGTCCGCGAAAAAGGACCTTCCGACCTGGTTACCGAGGCCGATTGGGCCTCGCAAGAGGCCATTCGCGCGGTTTTGCTAACCGCTTTCCCCCAGCACGGTTTCATCAGCGAGGAGGGGGACGCAAATTTCAATTCCGCGGCCGAATACTGTTGGGTGGTCGATCCTCTGGACGGCACCACCAACTACGTGCGTCAGCTTCCGCATTACTCGGTCTCGGTAGCGCTTTTACAGCGGGGCCGGCCGATCGTGGGTGTGGTTCTCGACCCGGTGCACGACGAGTGCTTCACTGCTGTCGAGAGCCAAGGCGCTCGCCTGAACGGCCGACTAATCCACACCAGCCAGGTGCAGGATTTGTCGCAAGCCCTGGTGGCAGCGAGCTTTTCGGCCAAAGTTGAGGCTGGCTCCACGGAAATCGACCAATTCATTGCCGCCCTGCTGTCTTGCCAGGCAGTTCGGCGAACCGGTTCGGCCGCCCTGAACTTGTGTTATGTGGCCGCCGGGCGTCTGGACGCATTTTGGGCCATGAGCACCAAAGCCTGGGATGTGGCTGCCGGGGTTTTGCTGGTCTTAGAGGCCGGCGGCGTGGTGTCGCGCCTCGATGGCGGTCCGTTTGCACTCGACTTGCCGCATCCGGTCGCCGGCGCGACGCCGGAATTGCAGAAACGGTTTCGAATTCTGATGCAAAATGCGGTGCGGTCGAGCTAAGCTCAAGCCCAGGGGGGGGTTTTATAACGTCGGCCCTACCGATCTGATGGATATTCAGGCAGCTCTTTGGGCGACTTCACGACGTCAAACGCCGAGTGTCAGGGGCTTCCGAAGGTCGCCCTTGGCCGATTTAATGGCTTGGGTTCAATTGGCTTGCCCGGCGAGCAAATACTTTGAGTCGGACGCGAGTCGGGTTACACTGGAGGGCGAGGCTCACATCTGATTTCTCGTTTCTCAACGCATTCCGGCGCATCCCAACCGTAAGCCGGAATTCAGGGGCGTTTTTGCCATGGGACAGCGACTCTGGCAGTCCGGCTGGCGAGTACCTGCATGGGCAGCCATGCTGCTGTTGGCGGCGGCCGTAGATTCCTCGCCGGCCCAGGAACCCGCGGCGCCGGCCGAGCCTACGCGGAGCGAACCATCTTCGGCCAAGCCCGGCGCGAGCCCAGCTTTGCCCGGCGAAGTGTTGCCGAAGGTGTACGTGCTGAAGGATAAGGATGGCAACCTTCAGGCCATGCCGGGCATCGCGTTCGAAGAATTCATGGAGTTGTACCGGCTCAAGAACCGGCTCGACCAGCAAAATGAGCGGCCCCGCTACAGCATTCAGAGCTTAACCCTCGCGGGCTCGGCCGTCGGCCAACGGGCGGATTTGGTGGCGCAGTGTAGTTTAGTTCTCAACGTCGCCGGCTGGGTGCGCGTTCCTTTGCGGTTAAGCGGCGCGGTGCTGCGCGAGCGGCCCGGCTTTGAAGGGGCGGGCGAACACGCGGTCGATTTCGAATCCGAGGGTGACGGTTACGTCTTTTGGATTCGCGGCGAACCCGGCGAGACCCAACAGATCACGCTAAAACTGCTGGTCCCATTGTCGCAGGTCGGGCCCGTGACGCATCTGCGTCTGAGCCTGCCGCGAACGGCCGTGTCGCAATTGCAGTTGCAAGTTCCGCTGGAACGCGCGGTAGCCAGAATGTCCGGGGGGAACACCTTGGATTCAACCCAACCAATCGAAGGCGGAAAAACCCAGTTCAAGTTCGTGGGCGTGGGCGGCGAAGTGGACCTCTCCTGGCGCCCCGCCGAAACCCCCCTTGCCGGCTTGCCAACCGTGCTGGAGGCCAATGGGGCGCAAACCATTCGTATCAATGGACGAAGCATCAGTACCGAGTGCAAATTGAGCGTGCATAGCTTCGGCGGAGAATTCGATCGCTTTCAGGTCCGCTTGCCACCGGGAGCCGACTATGCGGGCACGGCCCAAGCGGGCATCTCCTTGGCTCCCATCGAAACGGCCGGCAGCAAAAGCAAGCTTTACGAGGTCAAGCTCGAAAAGAAAACCAGCGGTCCGGTCGAGGTCCGGCTCATCACCGAACGGACGCACAACTCCGCACAGGCCGACGAAACGCTCGAAATGGCCGGCTTCGAAGTCCTCGGAGCCGTTCGGCAGTGGGGTACCATCGCCGTGCAGGTGGAAGGAAATTGGCAGATTTTGTGGGGCGAGCTCGGCCACGTCCGCCAAGTCAATGAGATTCTTGGGCCTCCGCGCCGAGATGACTTGACGGCCGCTTTCGAGTACTTCGTTCAACCCTATTCGCTCCCAGCCCGCATCGTACCGCAAAAAACTCGCGTGTGGGTCGAACCGGAATATGTGCTGCTCGTCGGCGGCTCGGAGGCCCAGTTGCGCGCAAAACTGAAGTACACCATTCGCGGCGCGAAGATACGCACGCTGGAGCTCGACTTGCCCGGCTGGCAACTGGACCTGGTGGGCCCGGCCAACCTCGTCAACGTCGATGCGGCCGTCGCCGGCCAGGCAAGTTCCGTCGTGGTTCCCCTCTGGCAAGCCACGTCGGGCGAAGTGGAATTGACGCTCGAAGCCCACCAAAAGATATCGGCCGAGTCGCCGAGCGTGACCTTGGAACTGCCTCGCCCACGCGCGGAAGTGACCGCCCCGGCCAACGTGGCGGTTTTGCCGGCCGACAATATCGAACTGGTCGTACGGGCGGACGAGACGGCGGCGCTGGCGTCCCAAACGGTCCGCCCTCAAATCAAACTGCCCGAGCGTCAGCAGGATCCACTCTATTTTCGCACCGACGGTCCGGCGCCAAAATTCGTCGCCTCGATCAAAGCTCAGCAACAAGCCATCTCGGCAACCTTGGCCACGCAATTGGAGCTTGACGCGCAAGAGACGCGGGTGCAGCAGCGTATGACCTATCAAGTGGCTTATCAACCCGCGGACCATTTGGTTTTGGGAGTTCCGCGCGCGATTCGCTCGGACCGATTGAAAGTCAGTCTGGACGGCCAGCGGCTGCTGCCCGTGCCGATGCGCGAACGGATTGAAGGCGACGCCTCGGAACCGGTGCCGATGCGCGTGGTTCTACCCACGGCCCGAATCGGCCGCTGCGAGCTGCAGATTAACTACGTCGTGGGTCACGAGAAACTGACCGGCGTGGGCAACTCGCTGGTCAACGTGCCGCTAGTCGTTCCCGGTGAAGGCCAATTGACGGACAACGAGGTCGTCGTCGTGCCCAAATCGGGCATTTCCGTTAGCTATTCCAAGGGACCATGGCGGCAGGAAGCGCGCGGTGCGGCGGCGGGCAACGGCGCCGGCCTGCTGCTCACGGCTCGCCGAGCCCTGGGCGAGATCGGATTGACCGTGAGTTCCAAAGAACGCCCTGTTGAAAATGCCACCACGATCGAGCGGGCCTGGATTCAAACTCGCCTGATAGATTCCGAGCGCCAGGATCGGGTGGTTTACCGCTTTACCACCAGCAACACGCACCTGAAGATCGCGCTGCCTGTGGGCGCGGATTTGGGATCGCTTGAAATGCACATCGACGGACGCCGATTGACGCCCGAGTTGGATCGC
>JACQFF010000259.1 GCA_016200205.1 Planctomycetia bacterium | reverse complement strand
GTGTGGCCAAAATGATAGCCAATGGCATAGATCACCGAGTCGCCCAGTAAGGCTCCGATGAGGCAAGAGACAAAGGCACCCCACGGGCGGAGCGTGCCCACCGAACTGGCAATCCCAGCCGCAATGATCGGAACCTCTTCCGGAACAGGCAGGCCCGACCCCGTGAGGATCAATACGATGATGATCCCCAAATAGGAAATGTGGTCTAACTGAAGGTCGGGTATCAAGAGCGCGTGCCTAGCCTGTTTCGGTCGGGACAGCCACTTTTCCGCATTTTAGCGATGCGGTTCAAGCGGGGAATATGTCAAACTCGGCAACCTAATTCTTTTCGACTTTTTTGCAACCCGTCCCGAATCCAGTGTCCCGAATCCAGTAGTCCGGCAGGTCGACGGCTTACGGCTCATCAAGTGCAGTCCAATCGCGCTCGTCCAGCCCGAAGAAATGTCGATCGAGGCTTCGCTGGCGAGTGCCTGGGCAGAACATGACCGCCGCGACCTGGGGATGAGCCGCGCAGTAGTCTTGCGACAGTTGAGGGCCGAGAACGTAAAACGCGGTCGAGAGTGCGTCGGCCTCGGCCGCCGTGGGCGCCAGCACTGTAACCGACAACACGCCCTCGGCCGGCCAGCCGCTGCGCGGATCAAGAATGTGGCCGTAGCGCCGACCGTCGTGAATGAAGAATTGCGTTCCTGATCCGGAGGTGGCTAGCGCCCGATCGTTCAGTCGCAGTTCGCCCAAGCGCCGATCGGGGCGCAGCGGATTGCGGACTCCCACCGACCAGCCTTGATCGCTTGGCAGCGATCCGTGCGCGCCGCGCGCCAGCACGCTGCTGTTGCCGCCGTGCAGGAGAAAGTCGTGAATGCCCTCGGCCGCTAGCAGCTCACCGCAGCGATCGAGCGCGTAGCCTTTGCCGATGCTCCCTAAATTGATTTCCAGTCCGGGTCTGAGGAAGTGGACACTGTTGTCGGCGCGGTCGAGTTTCAAGTATTGGCTGCCCACGCAGTCACGTGCCGCGGCGAGCGTTTCGGCGTCGGGGATCGATCCCGATCGCCGCATGAAACCCCAAGCACGCGACAAGGGTCCGGACGTGATGTCGTAAGCCCCGTGGGTCGCTGCGTGGAGTTGAACGGCCTGGTCGATGAGCGCGAACAATCTCGGCTCGACAACCACGGGACCGTGGGCGGCAAGCCGATTGAGCCGGCTGATTTCGCTTTGGTTGCGGAAAACGGAGAGTTGGCCTTCCACCCGATCCACCAGATCGAGCGCTGCCAGCGCCGCTTCGGTGTCGCGCTGGTATTGGCCGGCGTTGAGGAAAACCTCGAATTTGCAGGCCATGGCGCGGCGCGCCAACTGGACCAGGTAAGTGGCGGATGTCGGCGGCGGAAGCTCGGCCGGCGCGCCGCCAAGCGCTAGTTCGGCCATCGCATCAACGGCCGTCTTGCCTTGCAGGAAATCGCGGCGAGTGGATCGGGGCGCGGCGCTCATAGCGGAATTATACCTCGGCGCCGCGGGCCACGTGTTGCCCGCGACGGGCCGGCTCGTGCAAATCCTTCACGCCATCGACCGAGTTGTCATCGGTCGAGGTCTACCGCATAATCGCTCTTATGGGCCAAACCGTCAGATCGCGAGTTCATTCGAACTTAAGCGTCTTCAATCCGATTACGTGGCTGTTGACGGCGCTATTGCTCGAGCCATTGCAGGCACCAATTTGGGCCGCGGCACCGCCGAAGCGTGCTCGTCCGCCGCACTTCGGCAAAAGCATTACGGATGTGTTTTTCCCCGATGCCCGTGCCAAACTGGTGGGACCGCGCCCGGAAAAATCCGGCTCCACGAGCTTGCCCCCGAGCGCATCGCTGGCCCCCTCGCAGTCCGCCGGCGCAGCGCAGGGCGGCCCTTGGTGGTCGAAACTGATCGCGGCCGACGTCGTGGAAGATGAAATCAAAGCGCAACAGCTAGAGCTTGGCGAGACAGTGCAGACGGTGAGCAAATTCAAAGGCGGCGACTATCAACGCGCGCGGTTGCACTTCAGCGTGCTGGCAACGATGTTCGCGATCGACGCACAATACGATGGCGCGCTGCGCTGGCAACGAGAAGCCCCCGCCCTGCGCGATCTCATGGCGCGGGCCGGATTCAATTGCAAAGTCGGAACCGACGGCTCGTACAAGGAGGCCAAGGCGCGCTATGAAGACTTGCAGAACCTGGTGCGTGGCAGCCCGATGCAGGCGCCGAGCGCTGGGCCTGAGGCCGATTGGCCCAAGGTCGCCGATCGGCCGCCGCTGATGAAACGCCTGGAGCAAGCCCAGCAGCAGGGCCTCGCGGTGTGGAGCGCCAGCGCGGGCGAATTCTCGCGTCACGCCGACGAAATGCTGCACGAAGCGCAACTGATCGCCGCGCTGGCCGAGGTGATTGCGCGCGAGGGCTACGAATTCGCCGATGACGAAATCTACCGGGGATTTGCATTGGCCATGCAAATCCAGGCGCTAGCGGTGCGCGACGCCGTCGAGCAAAAAAACTACGAGCACGCACGCCAAGCGGTGGGCGAAATCAGCAAAGCCTGCGCCAATTGCCACGAGGGCTTTCGGAATTGATCTCAGGGGGTCGTCGAGCGAGCCGGGTCGCGTTTTATTGGGCGACCTGTTTGCGGCGGCGCGGCGCGCCGTTGGATTCGAAAAGCTTCAACTTGCGCAAGTCAATCAACTCGGCCAACCCGGCGTCGGCCAATTCGCGCCCCAAAACGTATCGGCCCGGCGTGATCCACTTGTCCATTTCAGAGCTTGACAGGCCGAATAGCTCAGCCAGCAGACAGTCCATTTCCTTCTCGAGATGCCCGAAATGGCGGGCCCATTCGGCGGCTTCGGCTAGACCCACGTGCTCTTCGCTTTGCCACTTCATTGGGTGGAACAGCAGCACGCTATAAGGCGTTACCATCCGCCGCGTGCAAGCTGCGTAGGGCCATAAGGCCGCCGACGAGCATTCGCCGGTGACAATTCCCGTCACACGCAACCCGCGCAACAGAATCAGGGTCATCAGCGACACGGCGCAGTACGGACTGCCGCCCGGCGAGTCGATATATAAAGTGCATTCGCCACCGGGCTCGATGCCCAACAACTTATCGGTCAATTCCGTCTCGTTGTCCGTCAGGTCGCCTACCAAGGAGATTTCCAGGGGACCTTCAGTTTCACGCTGGTGCATTTTTCTTTTGCGCCCCTTCAGCTCGCTGGAACTCGAAGACCCGTACGATAGACGGGTGAACCTATAGCTTTGACTGAGCCATGCCAACAATCAAGTTCTAGTTTTAGAATACTCGATTTTTTTGCCTATGTCGAAGGCATCGAGCGTGCAAGATGTGAGGGTTGTGGCAAGCTCGCCCGAAAGGGCTTCACCGTGATCTCCCCGCACATTGATTCGATCAAACCGCTTTGATGTATTCCTGAGCCTGCGTGGGGACGCTGTGTGGCGACGTGGCTCCAATAGGCCCCCAACTGGCTATATGCTTGGCCACGCTCAACTTCCCACCGCCTACCACGGAAGTATAATAAACCGGAACGGAAGGCATTCTGACGTGTTCGGCGATGAGCCGCAAGCGGTTTGGTTCGCGCGGCAGCAGGGGGGGGCATGCCGCGCAAAATGGCAATCGGTACTCAAGATGGGCATCAAGTTTTTATGTCCCAACGGACATAAACTGAACGTCAAATCGTTCCTCGGCGGGAAAAAGGCCATTTGCCCCAAATGTGGGGCTCGCGTGGTCGTTCCCAATGCCAATCAGGCGGCGGCCATCGACGCCCGAGAGTCGGCCCCGGCAGGCAGTTCCGCCGACCTTTCGAATGAAGCGCAAGTGCCAGGTCCACAACTTGTCGCAAGCGCGGACGGTCCACCGCCCGGTTCGCCGCCCGCGCGCCCCCTCGATCCGATTGACGAGGTGCCCAGCGCCGTGTGGTATGTTCGGCCCGCCACTGGAGGTCAATTCGGCCCGGCATCGGGCGAAATCATGCGAGCTTGGTTCAGCGCGGGGCGCATTGGGGCGAGCTCGCTGGTGTGGCGGGCGGGCTGGCCGGAATGGCGATCGGCCGCTGCCACGTTTCCGCAATTGGCCGGATTGTTGGCTTCGCCCGAGGTTGCTTTTGTTCCCGCTCACCGCGTCGCGACCGGTCATGGCAGTAGCCCAATTTCAAACGCCAACGGCATGGCTGTTCAGGTTGGCGGCACATTGCCCACGGGGCAAGTGGTGCAGAGTGTCGCCCTGAGGATGCCGGAACTGCCGACCGCCGCCGAACCGATCTCGGCCGTGCCGCCACTGGCTAAACCCCTGCGCAAACGACGGCACAAAACCGACGCGAGCATCATTGCCAGTTCCATTCTGGCGGTGGTATCGATTATCCTGGTGATCGTTCTGGTGCTGGTTTGGCGCAACCAAAACCCCTCAGCCGAAAAGGAATCGGAAGTTCACCAGGAAGTTACGCTCAAGTGATCGTTCTTCGAATGTGCGACGGATCGGCGGCATGACTCGAGATTGGCGTTCGTGCGCGGACAGTTGTACGCTCGGCGATTGAATTGTTTGGCTGCCCTCTGAAAAAGCACTCAAAAGGAATCCTCGATGTTCATCAGGAAGCTTGCCCCCTGCGGATTTTTTCTAGCCCTGGCCGGAATGGCATCGGCCGTGGTGGCGCAGGAAAATCCGGCCACGATGGCCTTGGGCGG